>DATDFN010000055.1:0-4265 GCA_036522615.1 Binatia bacterium
GGTAGTTTCCCGATGCAAGTTACGGGTTAGGAGTGGCTGAGGCGGTAAGCAGATCGTCGAAACGGGAGACGGCTATCCTAACCCCGCGCCGCGTCATGACATATTTCATCTCGGCGAGGATGCGCTGAAAGAGTTCGAGGCGAAATTTAGCATTCTCGGTCCAGCCGTGGTGCGTAAAAGACCACAACCGGCCGGTGGCGGCGAGCCGGCGGAGCGACTCGAAACCGATTTTTTGTCGCTCATTGTTCCATTTGTTTCCGAATAGATCAGGCAAGGATACGGAAGCAGCAAGGGGCAGGCCTTTTAAAAAATTGATAATCCGCGTCGCGACGAAGAGCGTGTAGATGTCTTCGCGATCGAAGTCATTCCCGCGCGCCGCCATGGCGGTGAGACGCGAGCGCACGTAGTCGGCTTCGGTAAAAGCCTCGCCGCGGGCGATCGGCGCGTTGGGCGTGCGATAGAACGGTGACGCGCCGAGCAGCACCGGCAGGCGGGCGTTGAACGCCAGCGTCTGGATCATGCTTTCCAGGTTCTCGTTGGGAAGGCCGAGGATTTGATACGAAGTAATCTTCAAACCGAGACGGTGCGCCTTATCGACTACCTTGAGATACGCGCTCAGCGTGTGCGGCCGCTTGGTCGTCTCGCGCACCGTTTTGTCCGAACTCACGAGCGCCAGATTTAAATGCGAGAAGCCCGCGGCGGCCATCAGCTCCAGCGCTTCTTCGTCGAGACTCAAATAGCTGATGCCGTTCATCGCCACGAGCTCCAGCGCGCCGGGGGGATAGCGCGCGATGATGCGGCGGCAGAGCTCCTTGAAGGAGCTTTTATAATACGTCAGGTTGTCGTCCTCGAAGTCGATGACGCGGTAGCCCTGTCGGTAACGCATGTCGATCTCTGCGAGGACGTTCTCCAGCGAACGCAGCCGGTATTTCGTGCCGAACGTCGTATGCACCGAGCAGAAAGAGCAGCGGTGGGGGCAGCTCCGCGAGGTAATCATGAACGTCATCGGCTTCGGCCCTAGCCGGTAATGTTCCGGAGCCAAATCGTCGAGGTCGGGAAACGGCAAATCGTCGATCGAAAAGTTTTCTTCGATCGGATTGAAAACCATCTCGCCGTATTGTTTGTAGGCGAGGTTGGGAACCGCCTCGACCGGCTTGCGACCGAGCAAGAACTGCAAAAATTCCACGAAGGGCCGCTCGCCCTCGCCGCGAATGACATAATCGATGGCGGGCAACGCAAGCAGCGATTCGGGCGCCGCCGACGCGTGCGAGCCGCCGGCCACGACCGGAGCGGACGAGCGGCGTTTCGCCCGGCGTGCGACCTCGAGCGCTTCCCGGTAATAAGGCGTGAACAGGGACGAGATGCCGACGACGTCGGCGTTCAGTCCCGCCAAATCGGACTCGATGTCATCGAAGGACGCGCCGAAATGATAGTATCGGTGGAACGTGGAAAACGGCGAGCGGTCGGCGACGGAGTAGTATTCCGTCAGGTAACCGAGCGCCGGCGGGATCGCGGCGGTCCGGCGGCCGCCGCGATGATAATCGCGCACGATCACCTCGACGCCGGGCAGATACTTCTCGACGGCCGCCTTGATATAGCAGAGGCCGATCGGCTGCAGCCGCACGTCGGTGTCGTAGAAATCCTCGACGGGCGGTTGCACGAGGACGACTTTCATGGTCGTCTTATAGACGATCTCGTTCGGGGATGAAATATGCGCTGTCGTGGATTTGTTTTACTGCTCACGGCCGTCTTTTTGATTCTCACCGGCGGAGAGAATCCCTTCTCGGCCG
The DNA here is from genome assembly GCA_036522615.1 of Binatia bacterium. Taxonomy (GTDB): domain Bacteria; phylum Desulfobacterota; class Binatia; order UBA9968; family UBA9968; genus JAJPJQ01. The sequence continues at coordinate 1,791 of DATDFN010000055.1, forward strand.
AGAAAATCGGCAAATCCGTGCCGGTGCGCATCGGCGTCGTCTCGCGCAGCACGCTTGATATGCCGTATTACGTCGCGCGCGACCGCGGTCTTTTCCGCGAGGAAGGGCTGGAGGCCGAGATCATCCTCGTGCGCTCGAGCCTCTCGGTCCAGGCGCTGCTCGGGGGCAGCATCGATTTCGCAACCGCGACCGGCACGGCGGTGAGCGCCGCGGTGAGCGGCGCCGACGTGCGCGTCATCTTCGCCATGACCGACCGGCCGTCGTTCGATCTCATCGCGCATCCGTCGATCGCTACGATCCAGCAGCTCCGCGGACGCAAGATCGGCTACGGCGGGATCGGCGGTTTATCGGAGACGATCGTGCGGCAGATTCTCACGTCCAATCGCGTGCCGCTCGACCAGGTCACCTTCCTCGCGCTCAACGCGAGCGACTTGACCTACCCTTCGCTCAAGGCCGGCGTCATCGACGCGGCGATGCTGCAGATCCCGCCGACCTTTCTCGCGCAAGACGAAGGCTATAGGAAGCTCGCGGCGGGCGCGGACTATTACCGCGTCGTGCAGGGCGGCCTCACGACGACGCGCGCATCGCTCGCGGAGCGGCCCGAGCTCGCCGTCCGGATGATCCGCGCCGCGCTACGCGCGGTGCGCCTGATCAAGAGCGACCGGAAGTACGCGCTCGATTTCATGAAAGGTCCCTACCTGGAACTCGGCAAAGAACGGGATAGATTCGTCGAGCGGATCTACGAAGCGGCGGCGCAGGGATATCTCGCGAACGGCGCCGTGGATGAAAACCTGCAGCGCGAAATGATCGCGACCGCGGCGCGGCGCTTAAAGCCGCCGCCGGCAGTGTCGCCGGAGCGCGTCTTCGACTTCACTCCCGCCCTCAGGGCCGCCGAAGCCCTTCGTTGAGCGTCCAGGAGATAGGCTGCCGCCTCCGAACTATTTCACTAGCGCGTTGTATTCTTTTACCGTCTTGTCGTAGTCGCGGCTCGAAGCTTCGACGTCCACGACATAGCTGCGTTTCGCCTGCAGCGCGGCAACTTCCTTGACCAGCGGAAGATTATCGCGCGCCGGCGCCATCGCGTTCGCGCGCGTATACTGGCCGGTCGACTCGGGCGTCAGAATGAAATCGTACAGCAATATCGCCGCATAAGGGTGCGGCGCGACTTTCGGCATCATGTTGATGACCGGGACGATGATTGCCGGCTCCGGCACCGAATAGGCGACGGGCGCGTTTTGGTCCAGCAGGTCCTTCACGTTGTTCAGATAGACGCCGAGGCCGCACAATTCCTCTCCCGCGGCGACGAGCTGCGCGCGCAGCGTTCCTCCCCGCCGAAGGAAGACGCCGTTTTGCCTAAAGCCCGCGATGAGCCTGCTCGCCTCTTCCCTGCCGTACATCTGCTGCAGCGCATAAAACCATTCGTAACGGGTATCGTCGATGGAAAATTCACCTTTCCATTTTGGCTCCAAAAAATCTTTCCAATCGCCCGGCGTCGTCTTCACGCGGGCTTTATTGCAGATGATCGCTTGAATGTTGCCGAAGTACGCGACCCACCATCCGGCAGGGTCTTTCATGTTCGCTCTCACCTGGGCGGCTTCGGGCGAGAGATACGGAATGATCGCGCCGGCGTCTTTCATCGCCGCGAACGTCACCGCGCTCGTCCCGATGATATCGATGTCGTTTTTCCCGGCGCGATACTCGCGCAGAATTCTTTCGGCGAGGACTCTGCCGCTCTGCCGCACATATTCGACTTCGATTGTCGGATAGCGCTTGCGAAAGATCTGCAGCGACGGCTCGGCCCAGGCTTGAGGCGTCGAGGAGGCCCAGCGCACCCGGCCCTCCTTCCGCGCCTCGGCTTCGACGCGCGCCAGCCGTTCCGCCGGCGACAAGCCTCTCAACGTCTTCAAAGCGTCGTCGACGCTTGCGCCGATGGTCAAATCGACCGCCGGCCTAAAAAGAAAAAGCAGGGATGCGACGAGCAGCGAGCGAAATGTTCTCGTCCTCATCGAAGCTCCGGGGTAGATGAATTAAGTCGCCGAGGGAATTCTAGACGATTGCGGTGTTTACAGGCTCCTAAACGCAAAGAACTCCTTTCCTCTAAGGCAAAAGCCTGGAGAAAAGGAGTTCTATATAGGGGAGAATTGGTGGAGCCGATGGGAGTCGAACCCACGACCTCTTGAATGCCATTCAAGCGCTCTCCCAACTGAGCTACGGCCCCGTCGGCAAGGAATGACGTGTCGGTTCTGTTAGATCAAAGTAAGAGAGTAATACTTAAAAGTCAACTTCGCGTGACGCTTCCGGTGAGTCCGGGGACCAGAGGTCACAAAAACCATCAAAAATCGTGACCCCCGGGGTTGCAGGAAATTTTTAATGCGTGATAGGGTTGGAGTTCGAAGGAGGATGACTATGAGAATGAAAACCATCCTATTTTCTTTTTTGTTTGTCGTCGCCTTGTCCGCGCAGGCGGTTGCTGCT
>DATDFN010000056.1:0-5207 GCA_036522615.1 Binatia bacterium
CGAGGCGACTTCGAGCGTCGACACCGAGACCGAGCTTTTGATCCAGGACGCGCTCGAGAAAGTCATGAAAGGCCGCACCTGTCTCGTCATCGCCCACCGACTCTCGACGATCCGCAACGCCGACCGCATCATCGTCTTCCATCACGGCGAGATCCGCGAGATGGGCACGCACGCCGAGCTGATGCAGCAGCAGGGGATTTACTACCGACTCTACCAGTTGCAGTACGCGACGGAGGAGGAGCCCAAACCGGTGGATGACGACACGGCGGCGAAGCTGTGAGTTTGGCTCTAGGACCCACGAGACCGGAAGTTTAACGCCATCCTTTCTCCGAATTCTACTGATATTCCTAGGTCTTTTCCGACCTGTCGATTCCATCCGATAAATTTGTTTTTTTCGCTTTGCATTCCTCTCTTTTTTTGTGTTAATCTCTCACTTCGCGCAATGTTCTTAAGCTTTACCGTCGGAAGACGGCGGCTGCTGATCGCCGTCTTCCTCCTAATAGCCGTGACTTTTTCCGGCTGCTCGCCGACTTATGTCATGCGCGCGGCGTACGAGGAAGGAAAGATCCTCTGGCGCCGCGAGCCGATCGAGGACGCCCTCAAGAAGCCCGATCTCGACGCCAAGACGCGCGACCAGTTCCAGCTCGTCTTGGCCGTGCGCGAATACGCGCGCGACCAGCTCAAGTTCAACGTCAAGGGAAGCTACTCGAGCTATTCGTTCGTCGACCGGCAGAATCTGAGCTACATCCTGATGGCGGCGCCGAAGACCGAGCTGAAGCCGCACATGTGGTGGTTCCTCGTGATCGGGAATGTGCCTTACAAGGGGTACTTTTCTCAGGAAGAGGCGCTGGCCGAGGCGAAGAAGTTCGAGAAGAACGGCTATGACACGTACATCCGCACCTCGCCCGCATTCAGCACGCTCGGATGGTTCGACGACCCGCTGCTCGCCCATCTGCTCCGCTACGACAAGGTGACGCTGGCCGACATCATTTTCCACGAGCTGTTCCACAACACGTTGTATGTAGGAGGCGCCGGCGCCTTCAACGAGAGCCTCGCGAATTTCGTCGGCGCGCAGGCCGCGATACAGTTCTTCCGCGAGCGCTGGGGCGAGGGCAGCCCCGAGCATCTGCGCGCCATCGAGGAGTGGGAAGAGCAGATCGAGTTCTCGCGCTATCTGGGCGACGTGGCCGCGTCGGTGACGGAGCTATACGCGAAGGATATTCCCGACGCCGAGAAGCTTCGGCTGCGCGAGGAGGTTTTCTCGCGCGCGCAGAAGAATTGGGTGGAGCAGATCGCCGACCGGCCGAATCACCGTTATCGCAGCTTCGCCAAGGCGCAGCTCAACAACGCCGTCCTCGGGCACTATATGCTTTATTTCAAGGATTTGGATCTCTTCGAGACGGTTTACCAGCTGAACGGAAAAAATCTCGCGCGCTCGATCGCGTCGATCAAAGACTCGGTCAAGACCGGCGGCGACCCTTACGGCGACGTGAAGGTGCTGGCGCAAAACCTGGAGGAGAAAGTTTTACAGGCCGGCAATCGCGCCACGGAATCGCCGAATCGCGTCAACGTGCCCGGTGGCTCCCGCTAACCCCGCTTTCATCGTATTCACCGACAAGTGCGTCGCGCCGAGCTCCTTCCACTTAAGGACTGCCTCGCGCCATTTCTCCGGTGTTCCGCCCGTTACACTGACGCGTCCTTCGATGCCGATCGCCGCCGGGTCGCGCCCGGCTTCTTTCGCGTAGCCTCGCACTTTTTCGATCATCGCGCGCACCTTGTCGCCGGCGTCGGCGAGCGGGAACCAGCCGTCGCCGAGACGCCCGACGCGCCTGAGCACGGGTTCGGCGTTGCCCCCGAACCAGATCGGGATCGGCCGCTGCACCGGCAGCGGATTGATGCCCGCGTCGGTGATCGTGTGCCAGCGCCCTTTGAATGTGACCAGCTCTTTCGTCCAGAGGAGGCGCAAAACCTCGATCTGCTCTTCGGAGCGTTTGCCGCGATCGTTGAAATTCATGCCCAGCGCCTCGTACTCGACCGGGTTCCAGCCGATGCCGATGCCGAGGCGGAGGCGTCCTCTGCTGAGCACGTCGACGGCCGCCGCCTGCTTCGCGACGAGCACGGTTTGGCGCTGCGGCAGGATGACGATGCCGCTGGCGAGCCCGATCTTCTCGGTCGCTGCGGCGAGATAGCCGAAGAGCACGAACGGTTCGTGAAAGTTATCTTTGTGCGTGTAAGGCGGCGTCCAGCCGGGACGGCTCGCCGGGTTGGCGCCGATCACGTGGTCGTAGGGAACGATATGATCGTAGCCGAGGCCTTCGGCCGCCTGGGCGTAGTCCCGCACGGCGGCCGGGTCGGCGCCGATCTCCGTCTGCGGAAAAATGACACCGATTTTCATGACGCTGCTCCTTACGGCGCGACGATCAGCGGCGAGAGAACCTTTTCTTCGAGCCACGCCGTCAGATCGGCGAGGCTCTTGGGGCTGATCTCGTGCGCCATGTCGTATTCGCGGTAGGTGACTTGTGCGTTCAGGCCGCGGAGCGTCTCGATGGAGTCGCGCGCGTGGCCGATCTCGATTAGTTCGTCGAGGGAGCCGTGCTGGACAAGAGTTGGCGGCAGCGGCTTCGATTCGCCTTGCGTTAAGACGCTCACGAGCTCCTTCGGCAGCCACGAGCTCAGCACCGCGAGGCCCGCAAAGCGCTCGGGCTCCCCGAGCGCGAGGCCGTACGCCATCACGCCGCCCTGGCTGAAGCCGAGCGCGACGAGTTTTTTGCGGTCGATCGGATAGCGCTCGAGCGCGGCGTCGAGAAACGCGCGGAGCTTGTCGCGCGCGGAGACGATCGCCGGAATATCCGGCGGTCTTCCCATCGTGAGTGGAAACCAGCCGTAGCCCATCGCGTGCGGCCCGAGCGGAACCTCGAGCGGCCCCTGCGGGCAGATCACGAGAAAACGGCCGCCGGCGAGATAAGGCGCGAGGCCGAGCAGGTCTTGGGCGTTGGCGCCCCAGCCATGAAATGCGAGAATCGTCGGATGCGGGCCCTCGCCGGCCGGCTCGAAGATCGTATGCACAAGCTGCATGCGCTTCTATCTTGCACAATCCGCAGGTTTTTGGAACGGATACCGTTTGTTGAAAATGGATCATAAGCTGAGCTATGCGCTTCGTCGCCGATAAAATGCTCGGGCGGCTTGCGCGCTGGCTCAGAATCATGGGGCAAGACGTCGCCTACGGTCCAGAACTATCAGGCGCAGGCCTTCTGCGCGCGGCGCGGCAGCAGGGGCGGCTCATCCTTACGCGCGACCGCGCAGTCGCAAAGCGGAATCCGCCGCCGTATCTCATGATCCGCAGCGATCACTTCCGCGAGCAGCTGAAGCAGGTGATCGAGGAGTGCGGCCTCGATCCGATCAAAGACGCCTTCACCCGCTGCGCCGAATGCAATACCGTTTTAGAATCGGTCGCGAGGAGCGCGATCGAAGGTAAGGTCCCGCCGTATGTCCTCGCCACCCAGGAGAAGTTCTCGTTCTGCGGGACGTGCCGCCGCATTTACTGGCCGGCGACGCACCAGGAGCGGATGCTCGCCGAGCTACAGTCGCTCAGCCGGAAATAGCGGTTTTTTCATGTGGAAAGTGGCATTTGAACCGGCCGTATGCTAATAAAATTGACTTGCGCCCCGGGGAATTCTTCCGGGATGCGCAAGCGAAAAATAGACCTGGAATACTCCCCGGTAGCTCAGTCGGTAGAGCGGGTGACTGTTAATCACTAGGTCGGGGGTTCGAGTCCCTCCCGGGGAGCCAATATCTTCATATATATAGAGAGGGTGAGGCCATGGCGCGAAAAAAAGTCGTAGGCAATCCGACGCCCCGCGTCGAGGGCGAGTACAAAGTCTCCGGCAAGGCGATGTACGCGGTCGACGTGGTTCTTCCCGGCATGCTGTGGGGAAAAATTCTCCGCAGCCCGATCCCGTACGGCCGTATCAAGCGGATCGATACGAGCCGCGCGCAGAATCTTCCCGGCGTGCGCGCGGTCGTCACCGGCGAGGACACGACGGGTCTCAAGATCGGGCGCAAGCTCTACGACATGCCGATTCTAGCCGACGGCGTCGTGCGCTTCATCGGCGAGAAGGTCGCCGCCGTCGCCGCCGACACCGAGGAGATCGCCGAAGAGGCTGTCGGCCTCATCGAAGTCGATTACGAAGAGAGCGAGCCTGTGCTCGATCCGCTGAAGGCGATGGAGCCCTCCGCGCCGGTGCTCCATCCCGACGTGCAGAATTATAAAGGCCTGCCGAAAAAGCTCGAGTCGCCGTCGAATGACTTTATCTACGTTACTTGGAAGAAGGGCGATATCCAGGAAGGCTTCCGCCAGGCGGACGTCGTCATCGAGAATACTTTTTACACCAACCAGGTGCATCACGCGTACATTGAGCCGCACTCGTGCGTCGTCAGTGCGGCCGCCGACGGCTCGGCGGAGATTTGGGCGTGCAGCAAGGTGCCGTACGCGATTCGCGAGCAGGTCGCCAACGCGCTCAAGCTGAGCCCCGAGAAGCTCGTCGTCCACCCGTGCTACATCGGCGGCGACTTCGGCGGCAAGGGCGACTTCATGGACGTCGCGCTCGTGTACGTCATGTCGAAGAAGGCCGGCCGTCCGGTGAAGGTCGTGATGGACTACGACGAGGAGTTCATCGCCGGCAATCCGCGCCACGCGTCCGTCATCCGCGTCAAGACCGGCGTCAAAAAAGATGGCAATATCGTCGCGCACCACATGGACTTCGTCTTCGACAGCGGCGCCTACGGCGCGTTCAAGCCGAACGCGTTTCTGAACGGCCCGCACGCATCCGCCGGCCCGTACAATATTCCCAACGTCTTCATCGAAGAGCACATGGTCTACACGAATAAAATTCCGTGCGGGCACATGCGCGCGCCGGGCGATCCGCAGGGCTTTTTCGCCAACGAGAGCCAGATGGATCTCGTCGCGAAAAAGCTCGGCATGGACCGGATTGCGTTCCGGCGCAAGAACCTGATGCACGACGGTGACCTTGACCCGACCGGCGAAAAAATCGACTACATCAAGAGCGACGAGACACTCGACCTCGCGCTCAAGGAAGCGGGCTATAATAAAGCCAAGCCGAAGCATGTCGGCCGCGGTGTGGCGCTGGTGCAGTGGACGCCGAACGGCGGCTCCGGCACCGTCGGCATCAAGCTCGACAAGGACGGCA
>DATDFN010000057.1:0-20277 GCA_036522615.1 Binatia bacterium
GTGATCTCGTAAATCGCCGTCACCGTATGCCCGGCGCCGATGTCGCCGGCATCCACTTTGTCATCGTTGAAGTCTTCGCGCTTGAGCATGCGCGTTTCGTAGCCGATGAGACGATACTCGGCCACTTTCGCCGGATTGAACTCGATTTGCACTTTAACGTCGTCAGCGATGGGGAAGAGCGTGGACGCCAGCTCTTCCGACAGCGCCTTCCGCGCTTCCAGCAAAGAATCGATGTAAGCGGCGTTGCCGTTGCCGGTCTGCGCGAGCCGCTGCATCAATGCGTCGTTCAAGTTGCCGAGACCGACGCCGAAGATCGACAGATAAATACCGGACTTCCGCTTGTCCTTGATGAAGCGCTCTAGCTCCTTGGGATCTGTGATGCCGACGTTGAAGTCGCCGTCGGTCGCAAGAATGACGCGGTTGACTGCCTGCTTGTCGAAATTCCGCTCGGCGAGCGCGTAGGCGCGCTGCAGCCCTTCGCCGCCGGCCGTCGACCCGGCGGCGCGGAGACCGTCGATCGTCTCGATGATCTTGTGCTTGTCGCGGCCTGCGGTCGGTTCCAGCGCGGTTCGCGCCTCTCCGGCGTAGGTTACGATCGCCACGCGGTCGTCGTCGCGAAGCTGCTGCGCGAAGAGGCGGAAGCCCTGCTGCAGCAGCGGCAGGCGATCGGTCGGCTCCATGGAACCGGAGGTGTCGATCAGCAGCACGACATTTGCGCGGGGGCGCTCGGCGCTCTGGATGTCGTAGCCGCGAAGCGCGATGTGGAGGAGCTGCCTTTCCGCGCTCCACGGGCTCGGCATGACGGTCGTCGTTACGCGGAAGGGCTGCGCGCGGTTCTCGGGCGCGGGATAGTTATACGGAAAGTAATTGACCATCTCTTCGACGCGGACGGCGTCGCGCACGGGGAGCCGGTTGTTCGTCAGAATCCGCCGCACCAGACCGTAGGACGCGGTATCGACGTCGATGCTGAAAGTCGAGACCGGGTGTTCGGCGACACTGACGACGCCGTTGGGCTCTTTATCGGGGAAGCGGTCAGTGCCAAGCGGGATCGGCCAATAACTAGAGTTTTGCCGTGCGCCGAGACCGGGCGCTGACCGCGGCGCTGCCATTCCCAGAGCGTCTGTCGCGCCGCGGTGCAGTTCTTGTTCCGCGAGACCGCCCCTTTGATAGTTTGACGGCGGAGGCGCTTTGGCCTCGCGATCGGCCGTACAGGAACCGAGAAACAAAAGGACGAGAGCGAGCGAGAGAAGGCGACCGGTATTCAGCATGAGCCCCTCCTTGCGTGCTTGAAACGGTTGGCGATTATTTGCTTAGACGACGGAAAATCGATTTAGCTTACACAGAACATTAAAAAATTTGTCTTTAATGTTCACCCCAGCTTGGCCTTCAGCTTGACGAACCGCGCGCGCGCCTGCTCGACGCGCTTGAGGTAGTGGCGCAGGTTCTGCTCGCCGCACTTTTCGCCGGAGACGGCGCGAAAGGCGCGGCGGATGAACGACTCGGCTTTGCCCGGCCCGCACAGGTGGATCGCCGCGGCGAGCTTCTGCCGCTGGCTAAAGGTCGTCTTCACCGCGGCCTTAGCAGCCACTGTTTTCTGCACGAGGTTTTGCAGGTACGCCGCGGTGAGCTCGATTGCGTGGCTCGGCACCGCTCGGTTGTAGAGGCTTTTAAGCCAGCAGGCACTGCCGCTCAAGACTTTATGGTCTTTGATGCAGTAGTTCCGCGCCTCGGCGAATGTGCCGTCGGTCATCTGATACAAGCCGACTGAGCTCGACGCGGGCCGGTAAATCTCGAACGGGTTCCACGACCACTGCCAGCGCCAGTAGGTGCGCGCGATCGGATTGCCTTCGGCCTCGACCTGCGCGATCGCGGCCAGCAATTCCGGCGAGATATCGGCCGTCGAATATTTGACGAACAACTCGCCGTAGCTCTTCCACGTCTCTTCGGGAGACTTGTAAAAAGATTCGCTCACCGGCGCGAGCAGCTCGGCGGGTTTGCGGGAAACCTGGTAGAGCCAGTTGATGACGAAGAAAAACCCGAGGGCGATGACGAAGTAGCCGACGATTATGCCGCGGTCGCGGAGCCGCCAGCGCCTCGAATAACCCTTCAGCGCACCGATGGCTGCAAAAGACATCGGCGCATTCTAGCGCGAACGGATGCCGGGGTGAAGAGGAAAAATGAAGAGTATGTTAAAGGTTATCCATGTTTTGCGACAATCGACACGCCCGCTCCATGCGCGCCGCTATTATCCCCTCGGTCTAGAGCTCCAACAAGCCTTCCGGCGGGTCGATGATGACGCGGCCGGCGTCGAAATCTATCTTGGCGATGATCTCTTTCACCGCCGGGACGAGATATTCCTTCTCGCCGTCTTCGACGACGTAGAGATCGCCGCCGGCCGTCGGCCAGAGCCGCGCGATCGTGCCGATGCGCGCGCCCGTGGTGTCGAAGACCTCCATGCCCACTACCTGATAATAGTAATATTCATTCTCGCCCAGCGGCGGCAGGTCGACTTCGGCGACGCACACGACGGCGCCGATCCATTTCTCGGCTGCGTTGATACTATCGACGCCGGCGAAATGGACGAGCAGCTGGCGCTTGTGCGGTTTGACGCTTTCGAGCCGCATCGGCATGCGCGCGCCGTCTATTTCGAGGAAAACTTCTTTGGCGGAAAAAAGGGTAGGGCTGTCGGGGTTGTAGGGTGATAGTTTCAGCCAGCCCTCGATGCCGTGCGTGGCGACGATCTCGCCCAGGGAAACGACCCGCTCCGGCGCTTGAGAGGACGATGGCGTGGCTTATTTCTCTTCCACGATCTCGAGAACGACCTTGCGGTTCGCCTTCGAGGCGGCGGCGTTCAGGATCGTGCGAATGGATTTCGCGGTTCTGCCTTGCTTGCCGATAATGCGTCCAAGATCTTCTTTAGCAACTCTCAATTCCACAACCGAGGCGGTATCGCCTTGCGTTTCTTTCACTTCCACAGCTTCAGGGTTGCTGACCAGGGCTTTCGCCAGATACTGCACCAGGTCTTTCACGGAAAATTACCCCCTTCAGGTTTGATTGCTTTGGGATTTTTTCATCAGCTCGGAAACGGTCTGCGAGGGCTTGGCGCCTTTCTTGATCCAGGAGTCGAGCTTCTCGTGATTAAGCTTGATGCCGGCCGCGGCCTTCGGATCGTAGCTTCCTACCTGCTCGATGAACTTGCCGTCGCGCGGCGAGCGGGAATCGCTCACGACGACGCGGTAGTACGGCTTCTTTCTGCCGCCGTGGCGGCTCAAACGGATTGTAACGCTCATGGTCCCTTCCTTTTTAGTTGGATGGCATGGGCATCCGATTGAATAGGCCGCGGATGCCGCCCCGGCTGAAACGCTGCATCATTTTTTTCATTTCCATGTACTGCTTGATCAGACGATTGACGTCGGTGACGGTCGTGCCGCTGCCCTGCGCGATGCGCTTGCGCCGGCCGCCGTTGAGAATCTCCGGCTTGCGGCGTTCTTCGCGCGTCATCGAGTTAATGATCGCGTCCACGCGCTTGAGATCTTTTTCCGCCTGGCCGAGATCGACCTGCTGCGAGAGCTTGCGCGCGCCCGGGACCATGTCGAGCAGGTCGCCGATCGAGCCCATTTTTTTCAGCTGCCTGAGCTGCGACTGAAAGTCTTCGAGCGTGAATTGATTCTTCCGCGCCTGCTTGAGCAGCCGCTCGGCTTCCTTCTCGTCGTAAACTTCGCGCGTCTTCTCGATCAGCGACAGCACGTCGCCCATGCCGAGGATCCGCGTGGCGACGCGCTCGGGATAGAACGGCTCCAGCGCCTCGGGCTTCTCGCCCGTGCCGGAGAAAAGGATCGGCTTGCCCACGATCTCGCGCATCGAGAGCGCGGCACCGCCGCGGGCGTCGCCGTCCATCTTGGTGAGAATGATGCCGGTCAAATCGATCTGCTTGCTGAAGCCCTCCGCCTGATTGACGGCGTCCTGGCCGGTCATCGCGTCGGCGACGAGCAGCGTGTGGTGCGGATGCACGGCGCCGGTGATGTTCTTGAGCTCGTCCATCAGCTCGTCGTCGATGTGGAGGCGCCCGGCGGTGTCGATGATGACGAGATCGGCGAACTCGCGCTTCGCCTGCTCGACGGCTTCGCGCGCGATGTGGACGGCGCTTTGGTCCGCGCGGGAGTCGTGTACGGGAATCTCGAGATTTGCGCCGAGCGTCTTTAGCTGCTCGATGGCGGCGGGTCGGTAGATATCCGCCGGCACGAGATACGGCTTGCGCTTTTTTTCGCGCTTTAGATAGAGCGCGAGCTTCGCGACCGTTGTCGTTTTACCGGAGCCCTGGAGCCCCACCAGCATGAGGATCTGCGGCGGCGGGCCTTTCAGGTCCAGGTCGGCGTACTCGCCGCCCAAAAGCCGCGTCAACTCCTCGTGGACGATCTTGATGAACTGCTGATCCGGGGAGAGGCTCTGGAGCACCTCTTGGCCCAGCGCCTTGGCTTTGACCGCGTCGAGGAAGCTCTTGACGACCTTGAAGTGGACGTCGGCTTCGAGCAGCGCCATGCGCACGTCCCGAAGCGCGTCGTCGATGTTGTTTTCGCGGATTTTCCCCTGGCCGCTGAGTTTCTTGAAAGTCAGCTCCAGCTTGTCAGCGAGGTTCTCGAACATGTGCAGGGGTTTAGGCTAAGCGGTATTACTTTGCGGAGGTCCCTTAAGGATTAAGGATTAAAGGCAGTTGAGAGCGTTGTCAAGGCGGGAGCGGAAGCCCCGGCCCGCCTGGAGGCGGGCCGGGGAATTGCGTGTGTCGAAGTTACATCATGCCGCCCATGCCACCCATGCCGCCACCCGGAGGCATCGGAGGCATCGCCGACTTTTCTTCCGGCTTTTCCGCCACCATCGCCTCGGTGGAGAGCATGAGGCCGGCCACGGACGAGGCGTTCTGCAGCGCGGTGCGAACGACTTTGGTCGGATCGATGATGCCCGCCTTCATGAGGTCGGTGTATTCTTCGGCCGCCGCATCGAAGCCGAAGGAGCCCTTGCCCTCTTTCACTTTTTGCAGCACGATCGCGCCCTCGACGCCGGTGTTCGTGGCGATGCGGCGGATCGGCTCTTCGATCGCGCGGCGAATAATGTTGACGCCCCAGCGTTCTTCTTCGGGCACTTTGAGCTTCTCAAGAACGGTCGCCGCCCTGAGGAGCGCGACGCCGCCGCCGGGAACGATGCCTTCCTCGACCGCGGCGCGCGTGGCGTGCAGCGCGTCCTCGACGCGGGCTTTCTTCTCTTTCATCTCGACTTCGGTCGCCGCGCCGACGTTGATGACGGCGACGCCGCCGATCATCTTCGCCAGCCGCTCCTGGAGCTTCTCGCGGTCGTAGTCGCTGGTCGTCTCGTCGATCTGCGCGCGGATCTGCTTGATGCGCCCTTCGAGGTCGGCCTTCTTGCCGGCGCCGTCGACGATCGTCGTGTTGTCCTTGTCGATCACGATGCGCTTTGCGCGTCCCAGGTCCTGCAGCGTGATGTTTTCCATCTTGATGCCGAGCTCTTCGGCGATCACCTTGCCGCCGGTCAGGATCGCGATATCTTCCAGCATCGCCTTGCGGCGGTCGCCGAAGCCCGGCGCCTTCACCGAGCAGCACTGGAGCGTGCCGCGGATCTTGTTGACGACCAGCGTCGCGAGCGCCTCGCCCTCGATGTCCTCGGCGACGATGAGAAACGGACGGCCGGTTTTGGCGATCTGCTCGAGAATCGGCAGCAGCTCTTTCATCGAGCTGATTTTCTTCTCGTTCAAGAGGAGATAGGCGTCCTGGAGGACGCATTCCATTCTCTCGGGATCGGTGACGAAATAGGGAGAGAGATAACCTCGGTCGAACTGCATGCCCTCGACGACTTCGAGCGTCGTCTCGAGGCCTTTGGCTTCCTCGACGGTGATAACGCCTTCCTTGCCGACTTTGTTCATCGCCTCGGCGATGACGTCGCCGATGGTCGAGTCGTTGTTCGCGGCGATCGTGCCGACCTGCGCGATCTCTTTCGGGTCCTTGGTCGGCTTGGAGATGCTCTTGAGCTCTTCGGTGATCGCGGCCACCGCCTTGTCCATGCCGCGCTTGAGGCTCATCGGGTCGTGGCCCGCGACGACCATCTTGACGCCTTCGGCGAAAATCGCGCGCGCGAGCACGGTGGCGGTGGTGGTGCCGTCGCCGGCGACGTCGGAGGTCTTGCTCGCGACCTCTTTCACCATCTGCGCGCCCATGTTCTCGAACTTGTCCTCGAGCTCGATCTCCTTGGCGACGGTCACGCCGTCCTTGGTTACGTTGGGAGCGCCGAACGATTTGTCGAGCACGACGTTGCGGCCTTTGGGGCCGAGCGTTACGGTGACCGCGTCGGCGAGGATATTGACTCCCCTGAGGATCGCCTCACGCGCGTCCTGTTCAAATTTTACGATCTTTGCAGCCATTTTTAAGCCTCCTGGAATCTGGAATGGTGGAACAAGGGTTATTTCTCGATCACGCCGAGAATGTCTTCCTCGCGCATGATCAGATGCTCTTCACCGTCGATGACGATCTCCGAGCCGGAGTATTTGCCGAAAAGGATCCGATCGTTGACTTTCACGTCGAGCGGCACGACCTTCCCGTCATCGTTCAGCTTGCCTTTGCCGACCGCGACCACCTTGCCTTCCTGGGGTTTCTCCTTGGCGGTGTCGGGAATGATGATACCCCCCTTGGTTTTCTCTTCCTCCTCGATGCGCTTTACGATGACACGATCCTGCAAAGGTCTGATCTTCACTTGCACTCCTCCTTTCAGAAGGGTCAGCCTAAAATAATAAATTTTAAAATAACGGCCGTAGCGGCTGTTGTGCAGCGGCCTTTATTTAAGCACTCGTTTTTTAATGTCAAGAGACCTGATAGGCGCTCTGTGACGGGGCCGGATTCCAACTCTTATAATACGCGGCCGGTAAAAGCAAGCCCGCGTACTAACGATGTTTTCTCAGCTCCTCCTCATAATATTTTCGGTACAGCACATCCCATTCGCGGCTGCCGGGGGCGACGCGGCGGGAGAGCGACTGAATCTTCTGGCGCACGATGTCGTCGAGACGGTCTTCTCCGCCGAAAAATTCGCCCAGAAGGCGCTTAGTCTCGGCGAGCGCTCGCGCCTCGTTGGGAAAGTCCGCGAGGTCGTTCTTCCACACCCCATCGATGATCAGATGCGCGAGATGCGATATCCGGCTCTCGGTCAGGCGCGTCATCGTTCGATTTCCCTCACGATGACCCTGAGTAAAGTCGAACGGGTCATGGTACGATCTTCCTCACGCTTCGAATTTCCCTCGGCGTCCGGAGCTCTCGAGCAAAGTCGAAGGCTCACAGAACGAAGCCTTTTTTTTCCGCGATCTTCTGCTTGATCAGAAGAAACATCTTGTGCTGGTCCATCTCGCCCGCCCGGCGCACATCGCCGGCATGACTCGCGAGCATCTCGCGCGCTTCCTCATCGATGGCGTCTTCCTCGTGAAAATTTTTCAGAATGGTGTCCCTGATCTTCGCCCGCACTTCTGCTTCCCCGACTTTGAAGGCGATCAACTCTTTGGCGCGGTAAGCCTTGAGAATCTCGTCGACCAACCGATCCGCCTGTTCGGGCTTGATTTTCATCCTGTGGAAAACCCTGTGGATGGCCTGCGAGCACCTTGTGACCCGGGCCGGTAATGAGAAAAATTGTAGGCTCGTTTTCTACTTACTGTCGGCCGGTGTTTCTGTCAACCTAACAGGCGAAAAAAGCCTCTATTTTCCTGGGCTCGTCCAAAAATTACCTTGTGCCAACGGGAGTTTTTTGTCAATATGCGAGAAACATGCGGTGTGAGGGCCGCTCGCTTGCCAATCAACGGGACTTATCCACAGCCCTCTTGCCGGTGGACGGTCCCGCGACGCCAGCCGCTTGTGGAGAAGTTTGACCAAGTTGCAAAAACCCGCCGCTCTCAGACCGGGAGATAAGATCGCCGTCGTCGCGCCGTCGGGCAAAGTGGACGACGAAAAGCTCAAAGCCGGGATCGCCGCGCTAGAGAGCGCCGGATTTTCCGTCGAGGCCGCCGACAATATTCTTTCCCGCAAAGGCTATCTCGCCGGCGAGGCGGCCGGGCGCGCGGCGTCGCTGCGGGAATTCTTCGAGCGATCGGATATCGCCGCGATCTTCGCCGCGCGCGGCGGCTTCGGGTCGATCCAGATGCTGCCGTATCTCGACGCCGACGTGATCCGCCGGCATCCGAAAATTTTCGTCGGCTACAGCGATTTGAGCATCGTGATCAACTGGCTCGTGCGGCGCTGCGGCATGGTTGCGTTTCACGGACCGATGGTGGCGATGGAGCTCGCGCGCGGCCTTGCCGGGCGCAACGCCGATTTTTTTTGGGGAACGCTCACCGGAAAAAAGCAGCGCTGGGACATCGACCTCGGCGAATCCGTCCATGCCGGCTCGGCCGAGGGCGAAGCCGCGGGCGGTTGTCTCTCCACGATCGTGACGACGATCGGCACGCCGTACGAGATCGACACCGCCGGCAAAATCCTTTTTCTCGAAGACGTCGCCGAGAAGCCCTACCGCATCGAGCGCATGCTGACGCACATGAAAATGGCGGGAAAGCTCGACCGCGTCGCGGGCCTCGTCTTCGGCAGCTTCGCTTACTGCGAAGGCGACGGCGAGCGCGAGGTCGCGGAAATCATCCGCGAGATGTTCCGCGACGCGCCATATCCCGTCGCGACCGGCGTTCCCGCCGGTCACGGCGACGACAATGTCATCCTGCCGCTGGGCGTGAAGATGAGGCTCGACAGCGCCGCGCGTCGCCTCAGCCTGATCGAGCCGCCGGTCGCCGCGCCGGAGCATTGAGATGCCGCTTCAGGCCGTCGAGGACGCATTCAAGGAAGCTCTGGCCGAAGGCGTCTTTCCCGGCGCCGTTGTGCTCGCGGCGAAAGGCGAGGAGATTCTCTGCCACGCCGCCTTCGGCGCGCGCTCGCTCGTGCCGGAGAAGACGCCGATGCGGCCCGACATGATCTTCGATCTCGCCTCGCTCACCAAGCCGCTCGCCACCGCGCCGGCGATCATGCTGCTCGTGCGCGAAAAAAAAATCCGCCTCGACGACCGCGTGACGCGCTTCTTTCCCAATTTCGGCGTGCTCGGGAAAATATACGTAACTTTTCGGCAGCTCCTTGCGCATTCCTCCGGCTTGCCCGCGTGGAAGCCGTATTTCGAGGAGATCGTCCGCGATCAGAAGGCGGGAAAGGTCAATTTCGTCGCCAGCCGCGCCGCCAAGCACTTCGTCTTCGAGCAGATTCACCGCGAAAAGGTGTTGAGCGTGCCGGGCACCCAGGCGCTTTACAGCGACCTCGGCTACATTCTCCTCGGCGAGACCGTCGAGGAGGTCACCGGCTGGACGCTCGACCGCTACTGCTACGACAAGATCTTCAAGGCGATCGGGCTGCGCTCGACGTCGTTCATCGATCTCACGCAGCTGCGCGCGCGGCGGCTCGAGCCGATCCACGAGATGATCGCGCCGACCGAGGACTGCCCGTGGCGCAAGCGCGTCGTCTGCGGCGAGGTGCACGACGACAACGCCTACGCGATGGGCGGCGTCGCCGGGCACGCCGGGCTTTTCTCGAACGCCGAGGACATCCACCGTTTTCTGCTGCGGCTGCGCAAATGCCTGGCCGGCGGGGATCCGCTGTTTCCCGCGTCCGTCATCGGAGAGTTCTTCGCGCGCGACGAATCCGTTCCGGGCTCGACCTTCGCGCTCGGCTGGGACACGCCGTCGGCGGAGAATTCGAGCAGCGGCAGTTTTTTCTCGCCGCGCTCCGTCGGGCATTTGGGCTTCACCGGCACCTCGATCTGGTGGGACCTGGAGAAAGACTGTCACATCATTTTGCTGACGAACCGGGTGCATCCGTCGAGAACCAACGACAAGATCAAAGGCTTTCGCCCGCATATCCACAACGTGATCATGAGAAACGTCCTTCAATGAAAGCTTTACTATGGAAACTTTACAGCCAGGCGCGCACATCCATCTGATCGCGGTCTGCGGCGTCGGCATGGCGCCGCTCTCGGGGCTTTTGCAGGCACAGGGCTACCGCGTGACCGGCTCGGACCAGAACGTCTATCCGCCGATGAGCACCTACCTCGCGGAGCTGCGCATCGAAGTGATGAGCGGCTACGCCGCGGAGCATCTCCGCGACCGGCCGGACCTCGTCGTGGTCGGCAACGCGGTGTCGCGCAACAATCCCGAGGTCGAGGAGATGCTGCGCATCGGCGCGCCGTACATCTCATTCCCGCAGGCGCTGGGACAATTTCTCATCGGCGATAAGCGCTCGCTGGTCGTCTCCGGCACGCACGGCAAGACGACGACCTCGGCGCTGATGGCGTGGGTGCTCGCCAAAGCCGGCCGCGAGCCGAGCTTTTTCATCGGCGGCATGCCGCGGAATTTCTCCGGGGGATTTCAGCAGGGGAGCGGCGCCTGGGTCGTCCTCGAAGGCGACGAGTATGACACCGCGTTCTTCGACAAGGGGCCGAAGTTTCTCCATTACAAGGCCGAGAAGGTGATTCTCACGAGCGTCGAGTTCGACCACGCGGACATTTACCGCGACCTCGAGCATCTCAAGAGTTCTTTCCGCCGCTTGACGGAATCGCTTCCGCCCAACGGCAGTCTTCTCGCCTGCAACGAATACGAATCGGCGCGCGAAGTCGCGGGCGCGGCGCGCTGCCCCGTCGTGTTTTACGGCGACGAAAAGCCCGAAGGCTGGAGCGCGCGCAACATCCGCGCCGACGGGCCGGCGACGTGGTTCGAGCCGGTCTACAACGGCCGCGCGGACGAGCCGGTGAAGGTCGCGATGATCGGGCGGCACAATGTGATGAATGCGCTCGCGGTCTACGCGACCGCGAAGGAGTTGGGCCTCGCGCCCGCGGCGATCCGCGAGGGCATGGCGACGTTCGCCGGCGTGCGCCGCCGGCAGGAGCTCAAGGGCGAGGCCGGCGGCGTCGCCGTGATCGACGACTTCGCGCACCATCCCACGGCGATCGAGGAGACGATCGAAGCCGTCAAGCGGGCGTATCCCGGAAGGCGCGTTTGGGGCATCTTCGAGCCGCGCAGCAACACGAGCCGGCGGCGCTTCTTTGCGCACGAGTTTCCGCGCGCGCTCGCGCGCGCCGACCGCGTCGTGGTCGCCGGAGTCTACCTGCCGGATAAAATTCCGATCGAGGACCGCCTGCCGGCGGAAGAGGTCGTCGCGGAGATCAATCGCCTCTCCGGCGGCACGAAGGCCGCGCTCATCGAGCAGCCCGACGCGATCGCGCACCATGTGGCGGACAACGCCGCGCGCGGCGACGTCGTGCTCGTCATGTCCAACGGCGGCTTCGGCGGCGTGCAGGAGAAGATTCTAGATTCGCTGCGTAAAAAGCATCCCGCGAGTTAGAGCTCGTTCCGAAATGGCCCGCTCGGACAACATCCACGAACTTCCCGCCGACTTGCCGGTTCCGGTCGACGACGGCGCCTGCGATCATCTCGCGGGCGTGGCTGTTCCCTCGGTCCGGCTCGAATCCACCGCGGGGCGGGTGATCGACCTCTCTGCGCTTCCCGGCCGCACAGTCGTCTACTGTTATCCGCGGACCGGCCGGCCGGACATCGAGCTGCCGACGGGATGGAACGCGATTCCCGGCGCGCGCGGCTGCACGCCGGAGTCGTGCGGCTTTCGCGATCACTTCCAGGAATTGCAGTCGCTCGGCGCGAATGTCTTCGGTCTCAGCACGCAGGAGAGCGACTACCAGCGCGAAGCGGTAAAACGGCTGCATCTGCCGTTCGAACTGTTGAGCGACGCCGCTCTCGGCTTCGCGCGGGCGCTGTGCCTGCCGACGTTTCACGTCGACGGCATGACGCTGATCAAGCGCCTCACGCTCGTGCTTCGCGAGGGCCGCGTCGAAAAACTTTTTTATCCCGTCTTTCCGCCCGACAAGCACGCCGAAGAAGTCGCCGCCTGGCTCGCGTCAGGCACGCGCTGACGCGCGCGCGTTTGCACCTCCGCTCGGCTTCCGCTAGTTTCGACACGGAGATTCGATTTGTCTTCCGACACCGCAGAAAATCTTTCGCCCGCCGCGCCGCAAGCCGCAGCGGCGCGCGCCAAACACGTCTCGTTCGCGGCGCTGCGCCACCGCGATTTCCGCCGCTACTTTGTTTTTAACTTGGCATCGATGATGGCCGACAACATCGAGCACGTCATCAGCTACTGGCTGCTGTACCAGACGTTCAAGTCGCCGCTCCTCGGCGGCTTCGCCGTGATCAGCCACTGGACGCCGTTTCTGCTTTTCTCCGTCTATTTCGGCGCCATGGCGGACCGCTACGACTGCCGCAGGGTGATCCAGACCGCCCAGGTCATGTACATGGCGGTGTCGATCACCTGGGCGATACTTTTTTTCACCGGCGCAATTCAGCTCTGGCACGCATGCGTGCTGCTCGTGATTCACGGCATGGCGGGGGTGCTCTGGAGCCCGGGAAGCCAACTGCTGATCCACGACATTGTCGGGCCGGATCATTTGCAGAGCGCGGTGCGCTTGAATGCGACTTCGCGCCAGCTCGGCGTCTTGCTCGGTCCGGCCGTCGGCGGCGGCTTGATGCTGCTGCTCGGTCCGTCGGCGGGATTGCTCGTCAACGCTGCGCTCTATCTGCCGCTCAGCATCTGGCTCTTGCTGGTGCCGTATACCGGCCACCGCGATCGCAAGACCGCGGTGGCGCGTCCGGCGCTCAGCCTGCGCGATGCGGTGAACGTCATGCGCGAGGCTTCCACCAATCCGACGATCCTCTCGATGATCCTGCTCGGCGGCGCGACTTCGCTCCTCGTCGGCAACGCGTTTCAGGCGCAGATGCCGGAGTTCGCGCACGATCTCGGCACCGACAAGCAGGGCTTCGCGTACAGCGCGCTGCTCGCGGCGAACGCCGGCGGCGCGGTGCTCGGCGGATTTTTGCTCGAAGGCAAAGCGCTGCTCCGGCCGAGCGTGCGCACCGCGACGATCTGCGCGATCGTCTGGTGCTTGCTGATCGCTGGCTTCGCCGCCACGAATAGCTACGTAACGGCGCTCGTGCTGCTCTTCGCCGCCGGCGTCGTCAATCTGGCATATCTCTCGATGGCGCAGACGCTTGTGCAGCTGCTCGCGCCCGCCAATCTCCGGGGCAAGCTGATCGGCCTCTTCAATATGTCGAGCTTCGGTCTGCGCGCCTTCAGCGGCGTCACCGTCGGCGTGCTCGGCGCCATCGTCGGCGTCCACTGGTCGCTCGCGCTGAGCGCGCTGGCGCTCGCCGCCGTCACACTCGGGCTCCTCGCCTTCGCCATTCGCACCGCGGCGGACGCGCGCTGATTTTCGCGCATGTCGCCGCAGCTCATCGCGCTGGCGTCGGCCCTGTCGTACGCCTTCTGCATCATCTCGGCGCGCTTGGGGCTGCGCTACTCCAACGGCACGACCGTCACGTACGTCTCGCTGCTGGTGCACACGTCCGTGCTCTGGCCGATCGTCTTTCTGCTCGGCGTTCCTTCGGTCGCGCCGCCCGCGCTCGTCTTGTTTCTCGGCGCCGGCAGCCTGCAGCCGGCGATTCGCTTGTTGACTTATACCGGCATCGCGAAGATCGGCGCCGCGCGGAGCTACGCGCTGCGCGCCTCGGCGCCGCTTTTCAGCGCGGTGCTCGCGATCGTCTTTTTGGGCGAAAAGACGACACTGCCGATTCTCGCGGGAACGCTGGCGATCGTCGCCGGAATTTTTCTCACGTCGTGGGAGGGCGGCGGCAAGCGCGTGCGCTGGACGGATCTCGCGCTGCCGCTCGCGGCCGCGCTGCTCGCGGGCATCGCGCAGCCGATCCGCCGCCAGGCGCTCAGCATCTCGAACGAGCCGCTGTTTTTCGCGGCGATCGTCGGAGCGATCTCGCTCTTCTGGTACGTGATCTATCTCGCGCTGCCGGGAACGGAGAAGCCGGTGTGGAACCGCAAATCGCTGGTGCCGTTCGTCTCGGCCGGGCTGTTCGAGACGCTGGGGATTTGGCTCAGCATCGCGGCGCTCAGCGAAGGAACCGTCGTGGTCGTGACGCCGCTTCTCTCGACGAGCCCGGTGTGGGTGCTGCTGATATCGTCGATCTTCTTGCGCCACGTCGAGCGCATTACGTGGAAAATCACGGTCGGCACGCTCGGCGTCGTCGCCGGCACGATCATCGTCGCGCTCGGGCGCTGACGTCTAGGCGCGCTTGATCAGTTTCTGCAGGCTCCGCATCTCGCGCGGCGGCTTCAGGTGCTGCCCGGCGATTGTCCATGAGACCTCGCCGACGTAGAGATCGCCGCGCGAATCGAGCGCGAGACCGTGCGGGGCGATGAATTGCCCCGGCGCTTCGCCGGGACGGATGTCGCCGAGGCGCGCGAGAATTTTTCCTTCCTTCGAGAGAATGCTGAGGCGCGGCCCGAGGTTCGGGCAGTCCTTGTTCACCGCCATGCTCGGCCCGAGCTCGCCGAGATAGCAGAGCGTCTCGCGCCCGGAATCCATGTACAGCGCGCACGGGCGGTGCATGTTGTGCCACTGGTCGATGAATTTCCCGTTGCCGTCGAATACCTGGATGCGATGGTTCTCGCGGTCGGCGACGTAGACGTAGCCGTCGCGGTCGGAGACGATGTTGTGGACGATGTTGAACTGGCCGGGATCGGTGCCCGGCTCGCCCCAGGAAAAAAGCAGCTTGCCGTCGGGCGAGTATTTATGCACGCGCGAGTTGCCGTAGCCGTCGGAAACGTAGATCTCGTTTTTCGGCGAGAGCGCGACGTGCGTGCAGCGGTTGAACGGCTCGCCGCCCTGATAGGGCGCGGGCTTGCCGGGGATGCCGAGCGTGAGCAAGACTTTTCCGTCGAGCGTGCATTTTCTCACCGTGTGATCGCCGTCGTCGGTTAAATAAATCGTATCGTCCGGCCCCATGGTCACGCCGTGCGCGCGCTTGAAGACGCCTTCGCCCCACGAGCGGAGAAAATTCCCCTCGCGGTCGAAGACGACGACCGGATGCTCGCCGCGCGTGAAGAGATAAACCTGATCGCGCCGGTCGACGCCGACGGCGGCGACTTCCTTGTAGGTCCAGCCGTCGGGCAGCTTGCCCCAGCCCTCCGCGACTTCGTAGGTGAATTTTCCGCTGCCGACGGTTACGGCCATAACGTCTCCTTTTCCCTCACCCTTCCCTCTCCCGCGTGCGGGAGAGGGCTAGGGAGAGGGCGATGATTTCCGCGTTCCTTTATACAGCTTGAGCGGTATCAGCACCACCGCGCCGAGCAGCATGAATATTCCCGCGAGCCAGAACGCCGATAGGATTCCCGCTCGCTCGACGAGGTAGCCCGCGACGAGCGGGGTGGGAAATACGACGACCTGATTGATCAGCGACGTCAGCCCGAACGACGAGCCTTGTATATGCGCGCCGGCAACGTCCATCGTCGCGGCGTTCGCGATGTTGATCAGCGTGTAGAAAAAGAGTCCGATCGCGGAAACGACGAGCCCGAGTTGAACCCCCGGGGCGGCGAACGCGAGCAGGAAGAACAGGACCGCGAGCGCTGCGTAGGAAGGCAGCATCACCGCTTTTCTTCCGTAGCGGTCGGAGAGATGGCCGAGCACCGGCTGCGAGACGGTTCCCATCGCGTGCATCAGCCCGATGTAAACCCCGAGCGCGAACGGCGAGTAGCCGAGATGCTCCTGGATGTAAATCGGTATGAACGTGATGACCGACAGCCGGCCCATCTGCAGCAGCGCGGTTGCGGCGCAGACGCCGAGGAACGCGCCGTTCTTTCCCAGCTCGTAGACGTCGCGGAACTCCGCCGCGCGCCAGCTGCGGCGCGGCTGATCGGCGAAGAAGGCGGCCAGCGCGCGCCACACGAAGAACGCGAGCAGCAATCCCGGCACGAGCTGAAGCCGCAGCACCGTATCCCAGGGAAGCGTCACGAGCAAAAGGCCCACGGCGAGCGGGGTGATCGTGTCGCTCACCGTCGCGCCGATGCCGTGGATCGAGAGCGCCGTCGCGCGGCGGTCGGGAAATTTGTTCGACAGCGACGCCGCGGCGGTGGGATGCCAGAGCGACGTGCCGAGCCCGACAAGGCCCGAGCCTACCAGCGCCCAGAAGAGCGAAGGCGCGGCGCCGATCAGAAAATACGCGAACGCCATAGCGGCGAGCGCGGACGCGAGAATCAAGCCGCGCCGCCGCACCTGCGCGTCAGAGAGCATGCCGACGGGGAGGTCGAGCGTGCCTTGCGCGAACTGCCGCGCGGAGTTGAGCGCGCCGACCTGCACGTCGTCGAGGCCGAGTCCGGCCTTGATCGACGGGATGACGACGGGAAAGAGCTGCTGGAACCAGTGGATGAAAAAATGGCCGCCGGTGATGACGGAGAGGAATTTGACGCGCTCGGGGCCGATGGCGCGGACCGCGCCCAGAAGCGCCGCGCTATTCAACGGCGGCTTCCTCCGGCGCGCCGCCGGAGCGCGCGAGGTCCTCCGCCTTGATTTTCTCCGGGTTGAACTTGGCCGCGGCCTTGTTCATGCGCTCGAGTGTCTCGTCGAAGTCGAGCGGCGCGGCGTCCTTCGGGCGGAAGCGCAGCGGGTTCAGGCGCGCGACGACGAAGCTCCGGAGATACGGGCTCGTCATGCCGCGCGCTTTGAGCGCCTCGACTTTCTCCATGACGAGGTCGTCGAGCGCCATGAGCGTCTTGGCGCGCGCGGTGCGGATCTTGAGCGCGGCCTTCAGCGGTTCTTTGAGAAATTGATCGACGCGCTTGAGAAGCGGAGCGTAAGCGCCGCCGCTGAAGCGCGGCCGCTCCTCGTAGCAGATGCCGAGCGTGATGTAGCCGGGCTCCTCGAATTCGAGCGCGTAGCTCGCCTCGGCCGCGTCGTCGAGGCGCGCGAGCTCGCGCGCCATGCGAATGACTTCGAGCGACTTCTCGCGCAGGTTGTGCGCCTTTTCCGTGTTGAGCGCGAGGATTTGATACGCGGCGGACTCCTCCGGCACGAGGATCGCCGTGATGCATTTAGCGCCGAGCGTGCGCATCGCCGAAAGACGGTGATGGCCGTTGGGAGTCCAGTAAAGCGCTCCGTCGTCGGACTTCTGCGCGCGCACGGCGATGATGGGATCGAGAAAGCGCCCGAGCTTGCCGATGACGTTTTCCAACCGGCGCGCGTGCGCGTCGGAGAGATTGCGCTGGTACGGCGTGGGCTCGACCTGATCGATCGGCAGCGCGGCGAAAATGACCCATTTGCCGCCGTACGGCTCGGCGTAGGCGCCGAGGACTTTGCCGCCGTCGCGCTCGACCTCGCGCCCGAGCTGCGCAACTTCCGAAGGCGCGGCGCCCGCCTGCAGCTCGGCGGCGGTGATGCCGCACGCTTTGCCGCCGGGCTTGCGGCGGCGGCGCGTTTTCTTCGGTTTCTTTTCAGCCATGCCGTCTGATGAAGTCGCCGCCGGCGATACGGCGAAATCGCGTCACCGGCAGCGCGTAAAGATAAATCCAGCAGCGCGTGCGCGCGCCGTCGTCGCGCCGGACCGTAGCCTTCAAGCGCCGGAACGCCTTGTCTTCGTAGGCGTCGAGCGCGCTCAGCGTCCGCGCGGGCTCGCGCAGCCGGTAGATCTCGCCGCGCACGCGGTCGGCGTTGTTGCGCGAGAGGATCGCACCGGGGAAAGCGCCGAGATCGTAGAGCCGCCCGCGGAACGTCCCGGGGCCGACGAAATCGGATTCGGCGCTGAGCTTTCGGTGCATCGGATGGCCGCTCGCGGAGCGCAGTGTGCCGTAGACGAAAAGCAGCGCGCCGGCTTCCGGCGCGCGCCGCTTACGGGAAGATTTTCTTTCCCGACGCTTCATCGGCGAGGAGGATCGCCTGCACCGGACAGAACTTCGCCGCCTTTGTAATGTCCTCGTCGCTGTCGCCCTTGGGATCGAGCACGACGGCCTTGAACTCCTCGTCGATGTCGAAGACGTTGGGCGCGATCGAGGCGCAGTTACGGACGCCCTTGCACTTCGCGCGGTCGATCGTGATCTTCATGCCGGTTATGTCGCGCTCGCCTTGAGCGATTCGAGCTTCAAATAGCGCCGCATGAAGTCCATCCAGCCGAGCAGCGTCTTGTGCGTCGCGGGAATCTCGTAATTCGCGGCCGTGTAGAGATAATGCAGCTGGGTGAAGATTGCGATGTCGGCGATCGTCAGCCGGCCGAAGATGAACTCCCGGCCGGCGAAAAACTGATCGAGCGTGCGGAAATGGACGGCGAGGCCCGCTTCGGCGGCTTTTTTCGCCTCCGGCGTCTCGGCATGCCGGAGCGTGCGGATCGCGAGGTTCAAAACCTCGTCGGCCCAGTCTTCGAGCATGAGAGCGAGTCCTTTGTCCGACGGCTTGTCGGGGTAGATGCTGTTCTGCGGGTGCTGCTCTTCGAGGAAGGCGGAGATGAACGTCGAATCGATGACGCATTTGCCGTTATAGTCCATCACCGGTACTTTCCGCTGGCCGGAGAAATCGATCAGCGGCTGGCGATTCGGTCGCACGTCGAAAATCTCGAACGGAACGCTCTTCATGCGCATGACGATGCGCACTTTCTCGCAAAACATCGAGGTCGCGCTCTGATACAGTGTGATGCTCATCGTCGGGTCCTCCGCTCTTTGCTTTGTTTGTACGAGTGCAATTTTCGATTTTAGATTTTGATTTTAGATTGACAATCGAAAATCGGCAATCGAAAATCTAAAATCGGTTTACTTCGCCAGGCGGGGGACTACCTCGCCCGCGAGAATCTCCATCTGCTCCGGTAAATCGTACACGGGATTCAAATTGATCACCCGCGCCCCGGCGGCGATGATGCGGCCGAGCTTCTCGGCGCATTCTTCCGGACCGCCCCAGACCGAGACCTTCTCGGCGAGGTCCGGCGCGCCGTAATACGCGCCGAACCATTCCGTCAGCCGTTTCGCGGCGCGCGCGCGGTCGCGGTCGACGGCGAGATAGACGCGCTTGCCGATTGCGAAGTCGGCGGGGTTTTTATTCGCCTCCGCCAGCGCCTGCCTTAAAATTTTCACCTGTTCCTCGAACGCCTCGCTCGAGGAAGAGCCCGCGCCCATAAATCCGCCGGTGCGGAACGCGGCGCGCCGCACCGCCGGAGGCGCGCTGCCGCCGATCCAGATCGGCGGGTGCGGTTTTTGAAACGGTTTCGGCACGAGCGTGGCGTTTTTGAGCTGCCAGAACTGCCCTTCGAACGTGACGTTGTCCTCGGTCCAAAGCTTCTGAATCAGCGCGAGCCCCTCGTTGAAGCGCGCGACGCGCTTGTCCGGCGAGAGCCCGTACGCCTGATAGAGCCGCGTTACCGCGCCGAGGCCGACGCCCGCGATGACCCGCCCGCGGCTCAGCTGATCGAGGCTCGCGAGGCTCTTGGCGAGCCAGATCGGATTTCTCAGGTTGATCAGGAAGACCGCCATCGCGAGGCGAATGCGCTGCGTGAGCGCTGCGGCGTAGCTCAGCATTGTGATGCCTTCCATCGCGCTCGCCGCCTGGCGCAGCACCGCCTGCTCCTGCACCCATAAGCTGTGAAAGCCCAGCTCTTCGGCGCGTTTGATGTAGCGCTGAATGGATTCGAGATCGAGCGGAAGCTGTGTATGAATCTGCGGCGCGGCGATGCCGAATTCGACCTTGCCCGAAGCCATGATTGCTCTCTCGAACGCAACCATATCAACGTTTCGTTCGGCGGTTCAAGATGCAGCGCTCGTTTTGCAATGACGCCCGAGCGCTGTTAGCCTCCTCTGCGATGAAGCTCCTCTGTTTTCAGGCGAAACGCTTCCGCTGGAAAACACACACGAAGACGCTGCCGGAGGTTCCGGACCGCGAAGTCGAAGAAGCCGTGGACGAGGCGGTGGTCGTTTTCTATCAGGCCGAAGCAGCGGATGAAGAAACGGAACGGCGCGCTTCCGTGCTGCGCCAGACGCTCAAGCACGTCAAGTGGCTCGCGAACAAGCGTGGGCTGAAAAACATCGTGCTCCATTCCTTCGCGCATCTCGGCGGCGCCGGCGCGCCTCCGGAGTTCACGGAGCGGCTGATCGAAGAGGCGGCCGAGCGCCTGCGCGCGACCGGATATTCCGTGCGGCTCACGCCGTTCGGCTATTTCTGCGAATGGGACCTAAGCGTTTACGGCGACAGCCTCGCCAAAGTCTGGAAGGAGATCCGTTAATCACTGTCGGGCTTTTTCTGGGCCGAAACGGGGGCGATCACCCGGTTGGGTAGACGCGCTTTGCGGCCTAAGCTTTAAAATAAGACGCGTACAGATCCACGCCG
>DATDFN010000058.1:0-19875 GCA_036522615.1 Binatia bacterium
GCGCTCGTAGTAGCGAAACGCGTGCGGCGGATTGAGGCGCAGCACGGGAAAAAGCAGATCGCGGTGGAAGCGATGAAACGTCTCCGCGTAGCCGACGCTCATCGAGCCGACGGTGTCGCCGTGATAAGCCTCGGCGAGCGAAGCGATGCGCGTGCGCTTTGTTTCGCCGTTCAGTTGCCAGTATTGAACGGCGATCTTGAGCGCCGCCTCGACCGCCGTCGCGCCGTCGTCGGAATAGAAGACGCGCTTCAACCCTTCCGGCGCGATGCGGATTAATTTTTCCGCCAGCTCGATGCCGGGAGGATGCGAGAGACCCAGAAACGTCGAATGCGCGATTTTACCGAGCTGCGTCTTGATCGCGTCGTCCAGCTCGCGCCGGCGGTGGCCGTGGACGTTGCACCAGAGAGACGACACGCCGTCGAGGTACTTCTTCCCGTCAACGTCGACAAGGTAATGACCATCGCCGCTCTCGATGATGCACGGCTCGTCGGCCATCCAGTCGCGCATCTGCGTGAATGGATGCCAGAGATAGGCATGGTCGAGTCGTTTTAGATCGTCGTAGCGCGACATTTTAAATCCGCATTTCGCTTTTGACCGCCTCGAATGTCTTCAGTGCGCGGCGCAAGTGCTCGTGCGTGTGCGTCGCCATCGCCGTCACGCGCAGCCGCGAGGTGCCTTCCGGCACCGTCGGTGGGCGGATGCCCTGAACGTAGACGCCGCTTTCCAAAAGACGATCCGAAAAAGTCATGCATTTTTCCGCGTCGCCGACAACGAGCGGTAAAATCTGGCTCTCGCTGTCGCCGATGGAAAATCCGAGCGCGCGGAAGCCTTCACGTAGCGCGCGGATATTGTGCCACAGCGCCAAGCGGCGCTGCGGCTCGTTGTAAAGAAGGTCGACGGCCGCGCTCGCGGCTGCCAGCACGGGCGGCGGCAGCGCGGTCGCGAAGATGAAGCTCCGGCAGCGGTTGACGAGAAAGTCGCGCACTACTTGACTGCAGCCGACATACGCGCCGAAGCCGCCGAGCGCCTTGCCTAAAGTTCCCATCTGGACGGCGATCCGTTCTGCGAGCCCCAGCTTTGCCGCGACACCGGCGCCGTTCGGCCCGAAGACGCCGGTCGCGTGCGCCTCGTCGATCATGACTAGCGCGCCGTGCCTTTCTGCGAGGTCCACGATCTCGCCGAGCGGCGCCTCGTCGCCGTCCATACTGAAAATCGTCTCCGTCACGATCAGCTTGCGCCCTCCCGGAGATGTTTGCTTCAGCGCGTTTTCAAGAAACGTGACATCGCGGTGGGGATAGACGACGGTTTGCGCGCGCGCGAGGCGGCAGCCGTCGATGATGCTCGCGTGATTGAGCGCATCGCTGAAGATCGTGTCGCCTTCGCCGGCGAGCGCGGGAATAATCCCGACGTTCGCCTGATAGCCGGAATTGAACGCCAGCGCCGCCTCGGCGCTTTTGAGCTTGGCGATCTTCGCTTCGAGCTCGTCGTAAAGCGCCATATTGCCGGAGATGAGGCGCGACGCTCCCGACCCGCAGCCGTAGCGCTCGATCGCGTCCTGCGCCGCTTTTTTTAGCGCCGGATGGGTCGCGAGCCCGAGATAATTGTTCGAGGAAAAGTTGAGCGCCTGCCGCCCCTCGAGGACGATCTCGGGTCCCTGATCGCCGTCGACGCGGCGGAGCCGGCGATACAAACCGCGGCGTTTCAGCGCCTCGGTGGCTTCGGTGAAAGCGTCGGACATCGAACCAATAGATTTATTATACCGTCACAGGGGGCGCAAACAGCGCCGCGCTGCTTGACCCTCGAATTCGCCGAATGATAAACATGGAACGTTCGAAGGAGGTGTTTCATGGCCGAGCGAGTCTGGGATCGTTTTCTGACCGAGCAGGACAAGGCGCACGTCGGAATGAAGCAGCCGCGTCCGATCGGCTTCGGCAAGAGGCCGGCGCTGCTTCTGATCGATCTCTACCGCTGGGTCTTTGGCGACAAGCCGCAGCCGGTTTTGGAGGCGATCAAGGATTGGCCGGGCAGCTGCGGCATGGCGGGATGGAACGCGATCCCGCACATCCAGACATTGCTCCGCACCGCGCGCGAGGCGCGCATTCCGATCATCCACGTCACGGGACTCGGGGGCGCCGGCGTCGACGAATGGTCTTTCCGCCGCGGCGACGGTAAAAAAGCCGCGACGCCGGAGATGCAGGATCGCCAGCGCCGGAAATTCGACATCATCGACGAGGTCGAGCCGATGCCCGGCGAGGCGGTGTTGAAAAAATTATCGCCCAGCGCTTTCTGGGGCACGCCGCTGGTCGCGCATTTGAACCAGCTCGGCGTCGACACGGTCATCGCGTGCGGCGAGAGCACGAGCGGCTGCGTCCGCGCGAGCGTCGTCGAGGGCACGACGTACCGCTTCCGCATGATCGTCGCGGAGGAGTGCGTCTTCGACCGCCATGAGGCGTGCCATGCGATCAACCTCTTCGACATGAATCAGAAATATGCCGACGTGCTGCCGCTGGCCGACATCGTGCAGTACATCCGCTCCTGGCGCGCCGAGCAGCCCGCGGGCGCGTGATGCGCATCGCCGTTCCCGACCTCATCTCGAATTCCTATTTTCCCGCGATCGCCGCCGCCGAGCTCGGCTTCTTCAAGGCGGAAGGCCTCGACATCGATAGAGTCGAGCTGCTCTTCCCCGTGCCGAAGCTGATGGAGGCGCTGCGCGACGGCGCGCTCGACTTCGTCGCCGGCTCGGCGCACGCGACGCTGATGGCGTTCACCGACTGGCGCGGCGCGAAGCTGCTGGCCGCGCTCGCGCAGCGCATGTACTGGCTGCTCGTGCTGCGCGCCGACATCGACGCGAAGCGCGGCGACGTCTCGGCGCTGAAGGGCCTTCGCATCGGCGCCGCGCCCGGAGTCGACCTCGGGCTCAAGCGGCTGCTGCTCGAAGCCGGCGTCGATCCCGTCCGCGACGGCGTGCACATCGCGCCGGTCCCCGGCGCAACCGGCGCGACGGTCTCTTTCGGCTTGACCGCAGCAAAAGCGCTGGCAGAAGGCAAGATCGACGGCTTCTGGGCAAACGCCATGGGCGCCGAGATCGCGGTGCGTAAAGGCGTCGGGAAAATCATTCTCGACGTGCGGCGCGGTGTCGCGCCCGAGCCCGCGCTCCATTATACCTTCCCGGCGCTCATCACGACCGAGGCGCGCATCCAGCGCGAGCCGGAAAGCGCTGCGGCCGCAGTGCGCGCGCTCGTCAAGGCCCAGAACGCGCTGCGCGAAGATCCCAAGCGCGCGACGGCGATCGGGCGTCGCGTGTTTCCGCCGTCGGAAGCGGAGCTCATCGCCGAGCTCATCGAACGCGATCTCCCTTATTATGACTCCACGATCTCCGAAGAGACTGTCCGCAAGATGAACCGTTTCGCGATGGACATGGGGCTGCTAGCGCACGACGTGGCCTACGAAGAAGTCGTCGCGGCTGAGTTTCGCGGTCTGTGGAGCGGCAACAGCTGATCGCCCGATCCATGGCCAAAGCGCGCGTCGTCTTCTCCTGCCAGAATTGCGGCTCACAATCGCCGAAGTGGCTCGGCAAGTGCCCCGACTGCAATCAATGGAACACGATGGTCGAGGAGAAATTCGAGCGCGCGGTCAATCCGCGCGCCGATGCCGGCTTCGGCCACGAAGATTCCGCGGCGATTACCGCAATATCGACCGACGACCAGAACCGCGTGCTCTCGGGCATCGGCGAATTCGACCGCGTGCTCGGCGGCGGCCTCGTGCCGGGATCCGTGACCCTCATCGGCGGCGACCCCGGCATCGGCAAATCGACGCTGCTCATCCAGGCGTTCGCGGCGCTCGGCCGAAGCGGCCTCCCGTGCCTCTATGTCTCGGGCGAGGAATCGCCGCGCCAGATCAAAATGCGCGCCGAGCGCTTGGGCATCGACGCGCCGAAGCTCTTCGTGCTGAGCGAGACCGCGCTGGACAAGATTTTGGAACAGATCAAAAAAATCCGGCCGCAGGTGCTCGTGATCGATTCGATCCAGACGATCTTCTCTGCCGCGCTTCCTTCCGCGCCAGGCAGCATCGGCCAGGTGCGCGAATGCTCCGGCGCGATCATCACGCTGGCAAAAAAGACCGGCCTCAGCACGTTTCTCATCGGCCATGTGACCAAAGACGGCGCGCTTGCCGGCCCGCGCGTCCTGGAGCACATGGTCGACACGGTGCTCTATTTCGAGGGCGACCGCGGCCACAATTTCAGAATTCTTCGTGCCGTCAAGAACCGCTTCGGGTCGACCAACGAGATCGGCGTCTTCGAGATGAAAGAAAGCGGCCTGCAGGAAGTCGCGAATCCGTCGGAGTTGTTTTTGATGGAGCGGCCGCTGAAAGCGCCCGGCTCGGCGGTTCTCTGCAGCATGGAAGGCACACGGCCCATTCTCGTCGAGCTGCAGGCGCTCGTGAGCCCGTCGTTTCTCGCCGTGCCGCGGCGGACGACGATCGGCGTCGATCACAATCGCGTCGCGCTGCTCGTCGCCGTCCTGGAAAAGAAAATGGGAGCGCGGCTTTTCAATCAGGATATTTTCGTCAATGTCGCCGGCGGCGTTCAGGTCGACGAGCCGGCGGTCGATCTCGGCATCGCCGCGGCGGTCGGGTCGAGCTATCAGGAGAAGCCGATAGACGCGCGCACCGTCATTTTCGGCGAAATCGGTCTCGCCGGCGAGGTGCGCGGCATCGCGCAGGCCGAGGCGCGCGTCAAAGAAGCCGGCAAGCTCGGCTTCACGCGCGCGATTCTGCCAAAGAGCAACGCCGCGCAGCTCGGGCATGTGAAATCCCCCGAATTGCACGGCGTCGCTTCGCTCGAAGACTGCTGGAAAGAACTTTTCTAACGGCCGCTCAAAAGTCTCCCTCGCGGATATAAGGCTGCATCCACAGCGTCGCCTGCAGGATCATCGACTTCCACCACGCGTCGTACATCCGGTTGACGACTTCGGGCGGATCGCCTTTCTTCGCGAGAAAGGGTTTCATGGGGACGACGATCGACGCGCAGAACGCGAAAAGATCGCGCGCGCGTATGTGGCCGAGCGTGTGGCCGTTGTCGGTCTGGTTCTTTTTCGAACGATGATGCCGGAGGCCGATCTCGTACTGATAATCGAGCCAGGCTTGGTCGTATTTCGCCCGCGCCGTGTCGAGCACCCATTGGCCGAAGCGCTTCCCGACCGCCTTGGCGTATTCGGTATCGACCTCGTGCGTCTTCGGGTCCTCATCGTAGGCGCGCAGATGCGGATGATCGAAGATAATGCCGCGCCAGGCCTTGAGCAGATCGCCGACTTGATCGGCGAGCACCGCCTCGGAGAGGCGCAGATAGAAAATGTCCTCCTCGGAGAAGAGCGCGGACTTCTGGAGCTCTTCCCACTCCCGCATCGTGATCGGCGACTTCGCGAGTTCGGCGCTGCCCAGCGTGTAGCCGGGAATCTTTTGCTTTTCTCCTTGGATATCCATCATGGGTGCTCCTTTTTCGCTTTGCGCTACGCGGGCTCGTCGCCGGCGTTCAGGAAAGCGATGCTCTCGCGATATAGCGCGTAGCGCATCGCCTCCAGGTGCATCAGGTGGGTCGCCCGCCCGATCTTGATGTCACGCTTAAGAGGCGAAGCGGTAAATTCGTCGAAGAGCCGGCGCGCGTCTTCATCGGGAATCAATCCGTCCCATGCTCCCCGGATAATCGCGACCGGCGCCTGCACCTCTGCAGGCTCATAGGCGAGGTCGCCGTGCCACGCGCTGAGGATATCAGTGAACGGCCCGGTCGGAGTTTTCACTCCCGCCGGCTCCCGCGCTCGGCTTTCGGGGTCGGTGTCGAGATAGCGCTCGCCCCAATCGTCGAAGTGCGCGCGCGACAACACCGGAGGCTCGTTAGCCGGCACGTCTTCGACGAAACGCGTCCATTGGTCCTCCAAGGTGACGACGCGCCAGGCTGGCGCCGGCGGCGGGCTTTCGTAGCGCCGCGGCGCGCGGCGCGCAATCGGGCCGAACAGAACGAGCCGGTCTATCCAGGCCGCATGGCGGGCGGCGAGGCGGCATGCCGGCATCGCGCCCCAAGAATGGCTGATGATCGAAAGCCGGGGGAGCTGTCGGCAATCGAGGATGAATCGGACGACCGCCTCGACCTGCTCGCCCGCGTCTCGCGCGCGGCAAAGAGGCGGGTTGGCCGCCGGTGGCTCGGCCATTTCCGGATATCTATCCGAGTATCCGTAGCCGTGGAAGTCGAAGCCCCAGACGTCGAAGCCGGCTTCGCATAGCGCGTCGCGCCAGGAATAGCCTTCAAAGCGATGCGCGATCGAAAGCGCGGAGGGAAAGGTCGCGCCGTGCACATAGAGTACCGGAGGAGCCGGCCCGCCGTTCCCCCGTTCAGGCGCCAGGCGGCGCACGAATAGCCGCAGGCCCGGACGCGGGCTCGCGACGAAATAATGCTCTTCGCGCGGATCCAGCTTGACGCACGACTGAAACATTTGTTTTGGGAAAAATTTATTAGCTGCGCGGCGCCCCGTCTGGAGCGCGTTCCAATCATCAGGCCTAGAGAGCAAAACCGCGGAATGAGAAACCGCGAAGTATCCCTAGAGCGCGGCACGCCGCGCCCTAGGGATCAGGCGATCAGACGCAACCCCGCGACGTCTATGGTCAGGCCGCCGGCCTGACCGCCGCGGTGCTGGCGAACCAATGATTCGCCGCGTCCCAGTTGATATTCGCGCAGAACGCCTCGATGTACTTGTTCCGCTCCGACGGCTTGTAGTCGAGTAGAAACGCGTGCTCCCACACATCCATCACGAGCACGGGCTTGAAGCCCGAAGGGACGCCGATATCGTGCAGCTCGATCCAGTTGTTCGAGAGCTTGCCGGTCACGGGATCCTGATATAGCACGGACCAGCCGACGCCGCGCATGCCCCCGGTGGCGACGAAATCTGCCTTCCACGCATCGAAGCCGCCGAAGCTTTCCTCCAGCGCGCGCTTGAGCTCGCTCGACGGATTACCTTTGCCCTTGGGCGCGAGGTTGCCGAAATAATATTCGTGCAGCACCATGCCGCCGAACTCGAAGCCCAGGTGCCGCTTTATTTCCGTGAACGACGGATTGGTCGGCGACGCTTTTTTGCTACGGCTCATCTCCAGCAGCTGTTCGGTTAGGAGGTTCGTGTTCTTCACGTAGCCTTCGTAAAGCCCGAAATGCATCTCCAGTGTTTTATCGGAAATGCCTTGCAGACCCGAGAGATTGAACTTCTTCGCCTTGTAGACGTTATTTCCCATTGAGCTACCTCCTGCGTTTAATGCATTTGAAAAAGAACAGGCTGCGGGATCAATCGACGATCAGATAAACCTCGCGCTTGGGTGAATGCGTGAGCAGTCCCGACATCTTTTTCGTCCACGCCTGGAAATCCCCGCTGTCGGTAAGCTTGTTGATCTGCTTCTCCAGCGTCGCGAGGTCCGGCGCTTCCTGCTCGAAGACGATATCGGGAGCGCCGAATGAAGCGAAGTGCGTGTGCAAGATTTTCGGCTTGCTTGCGCCCGTGCCGACGACCAGCTCGCGCAGCTTTTTGAGCGCTTCCTCGACCTCACCGGATTTTCCCGGAACCGCCTGGAAACTGAATCTCGATAGACATGCCATGGCAATCTCCGTCCGGAGGTGATGATGCAGCGAGTAGACGTACGGCCCCGGCGCCGGCGGGCATCGATTCGCCCGCCGGCGCCCGCGAGTTGTTTAGTTATCCCTTGCTTGCTTGGCCGATTTGCAGGTTGTTGATGACCTTCTTCACGCCGTCCGTGCTGCGCGCCAGTTCCTCGGCTTTCGCCTTCTGCTGGACGTCCGGCACGCTGCCGTTCAGATAAACGATGCCGTTGTTCGTGTCGACGTTGATGCGCGTCAGGTTCGCCGCCTTCTCCGACACGAGCTTCGTCTTTACGCGCGCGGTGAGCGTCGCGTCGTCAACGGTGGCTCCGGCCGATTTGCCCGTCATCGACTGGCAGCCGGCGAGCGAAACCACGAACAGCACCGCAACCAAACTATTCAACAGCCGTTTCATCGCTACACCCCCTTTCCGCCTAAAGTCTGACCTCGACTACAAATATAGCGCGGCAAGAAAGACGGACAATTGGATTATTACCGAATTCGGAAGCGGAGATGACCGGGGACGGGTTAAGGAAAATCGCCCGGAGTCGATGACGGCATACGCAGTTGACCGCTGAACAGGGCTGGGTTATCAAATAAAGCTCAGCCGGTGTGGCGGAACGGCAGACGCGTCGGACTCAAAATCCGATGGAGGCAACTCCGTGGGGGTTCAAGTCCCTTCACCGGCACCACCCTTAACCCTTAACATCGCTCGGTAATCGGCCTTAGCCCGCTTCTCTTCAAGTTTCGGCCATCGGTGCTACTCCTGAATTAGAGGAGGTAGGGACATGGCTAGACCGATGACAGCATATACCGAGGTGCACGAAACAGAATTGCGCCGGGACGATTCCGCCGCCGCTTTTCAGGCTTATGGGATTCTGCTTTTCGCGTTCACGATCGCGCCGATTATCGCCGGCGCGGATAAATTCTTCGGCATCCTGACCAACTGGACGCAATACCTCGCCCCGGTGTTTCCCAACACGCTGGGCATCGATCCGGCGACGTTCATGATGATCGTCGGAGCGATCGAGATCATCGCCGGAATCATCGTGTTCCTGAAACCGAGCGTCGGCGGCTACATCGTCTCGTTGTGGCTGCTCGGAATTATCGTGAACCTGCTGCTGCTGCGCAACTTCTACGACATCGCGCTGCGGGATTTGGGGCTGTTGCTCGGCGCGCTCGCGCTGGCGCGGCTAGGAACCCACTTCGGCAGGTAAATACGCTTAAGCCGCCGGCGACGCGGGAAACACCAGCGACTTGATCACGACCGGCACCGCGCCCGACGACGGAATCAGCGCGCCGATGTCGACGTAGTCGAACTCGCTGAGCGCGATGCCGTCGATCGACACGACGGGATAGGCGACCTTCATCTCTTCTTTGAAATGCAGGCCGAAAGTGCCGCCGACGTCGCCGTCGTTGACGAGAATGAGCGCGAAACCGCGGTCGAGCGTAGCCTTCAAGCCGCGTTCGACGCCGGAACAGAAAGCCTGCAGGCGCGCGAAGGTCGCCGAGCCGTCCCAGTGATAGCCGACCGCGACGGCGCGCTTGCCGTCGGCCAGATCGAGGCGCTGGAGCGCGCGCGCGATGGCGTTTTCGATTGCAGACGGATCGATTTCGTCGTCACTCAAGGGGAATTCCGGCGCGACGACCGGAATATTGCGCATCGGGACGGCGTCCAACGGGTCGATAAAAATCGTGCTGCCGCTCACTTGAATCGTATATTGCGACGCGCCGATGACCGTCGCGCGGATCTTCGCCGCCGGTTCGCGCACGGGAATGCCGAGGCGCGCCGCGCGTTCTTTTACTTCGCGCGCGAGCAGCGCGCCCATGTCGCCGAATTCGCCCGCGGCGCCGTCATAAATGAACTCCGAGACACCGCCGGAAAAGGTCAGCGCGTCCACTTTGCCGCGGTACGAAAGCGCCGGCAGGCGAAAGAGTTTGCGATGCTCTTCCGCCGTCGGCTTCAACTCGAGGACCTCGAAGAGCCGGTCGGCCATGAAGGAAACAAGCGCCGGCAGCTTCGCGCGGTCGGCTTTCTTCCCGACCGCGAGGTCGAGCCCCACTGCCTGCGCGTAGAATTTTCCCGCCTCTTCGAGGCGCGTGACGACGCCGCTTTCGTCGAGCACGACGAGGCGCGCGCCGACGTCGAGCGCGGTGACTTCGCGCACGCGTCCGCCGCCGCAGATCGCGATCTTGCTCGTGCCGCCGCCGATGTCGACGTTCATGCAGACGCCGCCGCCGCGCGCCGACGCTGCCGCGGCGCCCGAGCCGTGCGCCGCCATCGTGCTCTCCAGGCTGTCGCCGGCGCTCACCGCGACGAAACGGCCGGCTTCGGCGGCGAACAGCTCGGCGATGGCGCGCGCGTTGCGCCGCCGCACGGCGACGCCGGTCAAAATCAGCGCGCCGGTGTCGATCTCCTCGCGCTTGAGACCGGCGCGCTCGTACTGCCGCTCGATGAATTTGCCGAGTGCGTCAACGTCGATCGTGAGGTCGTCGCGATAGGGCGTGAGGAGGATCTCCGATTCGCTTAAAATCTCGCGCTTCGTGACGACGTAGCGCGTCCCCTGCTGACGCATCTCGAGGCGCGAGAAAACGAGATGCGAGGTGGACGAGCCGATGTCGACGCCCACGCTCGTGAGCTTGATGTCGTCCTCATCGACGATGTGGCGGCTGGCGTTCGTGAAACTCTGCATGATCACCTAAAGAAACGTAGGGGCAGGTGATCGCCTGCCCCTACGTTAACTCCAATAAACTTGACAACGAGGCGGTTAGGGCTTTTGGTACAGGGAATCTTCCATGCGCGATTTAACGCCCTCTTTGTCGAGCGTCTCGACGTATTCTTTGCGCAGGTACGGGTCTTCGTCGTAGTACGGGATCGCGGTGCCGCCGTCCTGGATGTCGATCGCGCCGTAGTCGATGTGTTTCTCGCCCGGGCGGCCGCGCTCGCGCCCCGGCGCGTTCGGGCCGAACCACGCCGAAAGCCGGAGCGGCTCCTTGCTGGTGCCGAAATGCGCGTGGAACCAGTTGCCGCCCATCGGCGCGGCGCTGACGAGCCCGACCGGCTCGTAGTCCTGGCGCCTTACCTGATCGCCCTTGCCGTTTGCCCACGGCTGCTGGCCGAGATGCGCCGGCCAGGTGTAGGTGTAGCCCTTACCGGTCAGGCACACGAGCACGGCGGCCGAGCCGTGCGCGTGCGCCTTGGAGTAGCGCCCGTTCTGGTGCTCGCCGATCCAGAGATAAAAGTTGTTGCCCGTCATGTGCGGCTCGATGCGGCGGTAGCCCGGCGAGCGGCGGTTGTCGAGCGGCAGCTCGCAGCCGATGATGTCGGGGATGATATTGGTCTGCCGCATCGCGAGCCCGCGCAGCGGGTCCGGGGTCACTTCTTCTTTGTATTTGTAATAGTCTTCGGACGCGTCGAAGCGGTCCGTGAAAGTGTACGGGCAGTTGAAGATGAAATCGTTGTTCGACACCATGTTCATCATGTTCGGCGCCGTGGTTCCGGCGAGCAGCAGCGCCGGGCTCGACGTCGCGTTCACGATGCGGTGCGAGGCGTTGAGCGGAATCGAGAACAGCGAGCCGCGCTGCCATTCGAAGGTGAGCTTCTTGCCGTTGCCCTCGCTCCATACTTCCGTCGTGCCGCGCCCATCGACGACGAGATAGATCTCCTCGTATAGGTGCTTCTCCGGATTGAGCGCGCCCCTGCCGGGGACCTCAACAACGTAGCAGCCCCACAGTCCCTCGGTGCCGAGGAGCTGGATGTACGTGCCCTTGCCGCCGGTACGCTTCCATGGGAGCCGCGGCAGATCCTGCACGCGGCGCACGCCGATCTCGCGGTAGACCGGAATGCCCTCGGATTCCATGAAGAGATCGTACGGCGTCTTCGGGCGGAGAAACTTGCCGTAGCCGGCCTTGGTCTTCTCGTCCGTCGGCGCCTGAAATTTATCCGTCGTCGGTCCGTGGTCCATTGTGCGCCTCCCTGATTCTCTCTCGTCTAAGCCATTTGCCGTGAAATTTCAACGTTGCGGGTAGGTGACGCTCTCGCCTTCGACGGAGGCGAACGGGGTCAGCTGGTGAATCTGCTGATTGGCGTGCGAAAGAATGTGCCGCACCTGCCAGCCGCGGACGCTGAGCGCGTCGGCGACCAGCGAGCGGTGGCAGCGCCACGGCACCGCCTCGGCGCACATCATCGCGGTCTTCTTCTTCGCCGCGAGCGTCTCGAGCTCCTTGAGACCGGCTTGAAAGTCTTCCGACTGCATGTAGTCCGCGTAGCCGCGAAAGCTCAAATTGCGCCACCCCGTATTGATTGATTCCTTCGACGGCTTGCGCAGCCCGCCCAGCAGCTTCAGATGGCGATAGGCGATTTGCTTGCGCGCGAGCGCGCGGGCCAGCTTTCCGGAGTTGAAATGCGGCACGTGGCGCGAGCGCGGCACGGTGCGGATGTCGACGAGCAGCGCGACGCCGAAGGCTTCCAATAACTCCTCGAACTCTTCGATCTTTCGCGTCGAGTGTCCGATGGTGTAAATCGTGCGCGTCATCGACGAAATGGACGATTCGTCATCCGTTTCGCAGCTCGCGCGCGGCGGCGGCGAGAAGCCTGCACTTGGCGAGCGCGAGATCGCGCTCGATCGTCATGAGGCCGCAGTCCGGCGCGAGCAGAAGCCGCTCGGGCTCGACGTAGTCGAGCGCGCGGCGCGCCAGCGAGACGACTTTCTCCAGCGGCTCGGGCGGCGTATCGCCCGGATCGACGCAGCCGAAGACGACGGTGCGATCCCGGCAGATCGCGAGCACCGCCGGATCGTAGCCGCTGCGCGCGAATTCGAGCGAGAAGCCGCCGATCCGGCTCTTCATGAGCAATTCGAGCAGCTCGGGATATTCGTATTCGTGCTGGCGCTTGCCGCCGCCGGGATAGCCGTAGCAGAGATGCACGATCGTCGGCATCGCCACGCCTTCGAGACAGCGGTCGAGCGCCTTCAAGCCATAGGCCGCGACCTTCTCGTGGTAGCGCGTCATCGCCGGCTCGTCGATCTGCGCCAGCTCGCAGCCGGCAGCTTCCAGCGCGAGCAGCTCTTCATTGATCGCCGACGCGACGTCGAGCGCGAGCTTCTCCTCATCGTGGTAATACTCGTCGAAGGTGCTGTCGACGACCGTCATCGGCCCGGGCACGGCCATCTTTATCGGCATCGACGTGTGCGCCTTCGCGAACAGCAGGTCGCCGACGACGGCGACTTCGCGGCGGCGGATCGGGCCGACGACGCGCGGCACCGGGCGTTCGACGTCCGTGCGCCGGCGGATCGCTCTATCGCGGCGGCGGACGAGATCGACTCCCTCCAAGGTTCCCAGCACATGATTGATGAAATGCGGCCGGCGCTGCTCGCCGTCGGTCAGAAGATCCAGGCCGGCGCGCTCCTGCTCGTGCAGGATGGCGATCGTGGCGTCTTCCTGCGCCTCGCGCAAAAGCTCGCCTTCGAGGCGGAATGTGACCTCGCTGCGCTCGCGCTGGGCGAGCCAGTTGGGCCGCGGGAAACTCCCGACCGTGGTCGTGGCGATCGGCGGCAGATTCATTTTAGTGAGGATCGATACCCGTAATTTTCACGCTCGCGTGCTTCGATTTGTATTTGCGGTTGAGCGCGATGAGCACGCCGGTGATGCCTTCGACGACGTAGGCGTTTCCCGCCGACCCCGCGTCGTACGGCGTCGCGCCGATGCGGCGGATGATTTCCATCACCTTGTCTTTCGCCTCCGCGCCGTCGCCGCAGACGAGCACGTCGCCGAGCGGCGCCTTGGTATCCTGCAGATCGAGCGCGGAGATGTTATGCAGCGCGCCGATCACCGGCGCCTCCCCGGCGAGGATCGTCTGCGCCTCGAGCAGCGCGGAGCCCGCCTGCGGCACGAACGGCTTGCCTTTCTGCAGCGGCACGACGGCGTCGATCAGCGTCTTGCCGGCGAGCTGCCCCTTGAGATCGGAGATGATCTTCGCGTGCCCCTCGTAGGGAACGGCGATCACGACGAACTCGGCGTCTTTCACGGCGTCCTGATTCGTGTCGCCTTCGAGGCGGCCGCCCGAGATCTTATCCTTGAGCGCATCGACGACGCTCTTCGCCTTCTCGCGCTCGCGCGAGCCGATGATGACGCGCACGCCGGGCGCCGCGAGACGCAGCGCCAGCGCCGTGCCCATGCTGCCGGTGCCCCCGACGATCGCGATGACAAATTCTTTGTCCATGATATTTCAGAAATCCTCAGCGAAAAAGGTCTTCGGCCTCCGGCCGGAGCAGCTCTTTCGCGGATCCATCCTCCCCCTTTCCTTGATAGCCCTTAATTAACACGACCGGTATCCGGTCCTTCTTTCCCATCGCCAGCTCGGCCGCCGCCGCGAGCTCGTCGGCGACCGCGCAGACCGCCGCCCTGAGCTCGTAGCCGTAGCTGTCGCTCGTGCCGCGCTCGTCCTTGATCGGCGCGAGCCCGGCGACGCCGACCGCTACGTCCACGGTCCCCAGGCGCCACGCCCTCCCGAAGCTGTCGCTGATGATCACGCCCGGCGCGACGCCCGTATGCCGCTCGATCTCCGCGCGGATTCCCCGCGCCGACGCGTCGGGATCGCGCGGCAGGAGCGCGGCCTGCTCCAAGCCGACGTTCGAGAGATCGACGCCCGCGTTGGCACAGACGAAGCCGTGATGCGTCTCGACGATCAGCGCGTTGCCGCCGGTGCGCACGACGCGGCGGCTCTCGCGTAAAATGATCTCCACGAGCCGCGCGTCTTTGCCGAGCTCCCGGCCGAGCTCCTTCGCGCGCGGCGACGGCTCGACGGCGTCCAAGCGGACGATCCGCCCCTCGGCCTTGGAAACGATCTTGTGCGCGACGACGAAGATATCGCCGCGCGCGAGCGCAACGCCCTGGCGCGCGCAGGCGTCGGCGATCAGCGCGCCGATCGAGTCGCCGCGCCGCGCCTCGCCGATTCCCTCGACGCCGATGATTTCGAGCCGGCTCACGGCCCGCCGGTCCCGCGCGCCGCCGCTCTCATTTCCATGACCCGGTCGTAGGTCGCGCCGGGACCGCCGCCGCCGGCAAGAAACCGCTGCAGATCTTGCGGCTCGTCGATGTCGAGCGCGATGCGCTCGTTCTCCACGAGCTTCAGCGGCAAGCCGCGATCGACCGCCTGGCCGACATGATAGGTAAAGCTGTCGTAGCCGAAGCGCAGCGCGATCGCGTCGGGCGGCGCGAGCAGAAGCGCGTTGGTCCCCAGACGGTCGTGCGATGGAACCAGCAAAGCGAATCGGTCCTGCCCGACCGGCGCCTGGGCGGCGACGCTCTCGAGATCCGCTGCGCGGACGAGCGGCATGTCCGCCGGAATGACGAGCGCGGCATCGAAGCCGCGCCGCTTGAGCTCCGCGAGCGCGAAGGTGACCGCGCCGGTCTCGCCGGCTTCTTCTTCTTCGACGATCACGCGCGCGCCGAGCGCATCGGCGATCGCGCGCACGCGCGCATTTCCGGTCACGACGTAAACCGCTTCGAAGCCTTGCGCGGCCACCGTCTCGGCGAGCACGTCGCGCAGCATCGTCTCGGCGAGCAGCGCGCGCTCCTCGGCCGAAAGCCACGCCGAGAGACGCTGCTTCGCGTTGGCGAACCCTTTTGCCGGTATCAGCGCCGCGATCTTCACAGCACGGCCAGCAGCTCGCGCGCGAGCCTTCGCTTGTCTTCGATATCGTTCATGCGGATCGGCTGCTCGACCGTCTGGACGCCCAGCGCCTCGATGCGCGTGCGCCAGTTGCGGTCCTCGGGCGCCAGCACGAGGACATCCAGGAAGTCGGCGTAGTTTTTCGCCACGCCGTAAACCGACGGCTCGATGCCCACGGCCGCCATGAGCTTGTCGGTCGGCCCGGCGACCGGCGCGCCCGCGATGATCGGGCTCACAGCCATCACCTGCTTGCGCGTCTCTCTAAGCGCCGCGCGAATTCCCGGCACGGCGAGGATCGGTCCGATGCTCGTGACCGGATTGCTCGGACAGAGGATCACCGCCTCGGCCGCCCGGATCGATTCGATTACGCCCGGCGCCGGGCGGCTTTTCTCCGCGTCTTTGTAGACGACGCCGCTCGCCTCGACGGCCCAGCGGCGTTTCACGAAATATTCCTGGAACGAAATCTCTCCCTCGGGCGTCTTCACGCGCGTCTCGACGCGGTCGTCCGACATCGGCAGCAGCTTCGACGAGAAACCGAGCGCGGCGGAAAGCCGCGCCGTCGCCTCCGAGAGCGTCGCGCCTTCGCGCAGTATGCGCGTGCGCGCGATATGGCGCGCGAGGTCGCGGTCGCCGAGCTTGAACCAGGTTTCTTCGCCGTACTTGCCGAGCCATTCGAGCGCCGAAAACGTGTCGCCGCTCACGCCCCAGCCCTTTTCTCTGTCAATGCTCCCCGCGAGCGTGTACGCGATCGTGTCCAGGTCGGGCGAGATGTGCAGCCCGTGCAAAACGATATCGTCGCCGGTGTTGCAGACGATCGCGAGCTCTTCCGGCGCGGTTTCGTGCGCCAAGCCCTCGACCAGCTTCGCGCCGCCGGTGCCTCCCGTGAGAATCGCGAGCTTCATCGCGGCGCGCCCCCTGAAACGCGCTCGGCGCGCGGCAGCATTTTGCGCTCGATCGCTTCATTTACCAGACCGTCCGTGCCGGCGAGTTCTTCGATGTGCGGGCGCAGCGCCGCGGGCACGAATTCGTCAGTGATGAATTCGGGATATATAGGAAGGCGCGCGCGCAATATATATCCCGCATCGCGCGTGCGCCGCTCCAATTCGACCAGCGCCGGCCA
Organism: Binatia bacterium; assembly: GCA_036522615.1. GTDB lineage: Bacteria > Desulfobacterota > Binatia > UBA9968 > UBA9968 > JAJPJQ01. The sequence continues at coordinate 16,426 of DATDFN010000058.1, forward strand.
CGGCGCCTCGGGATTGATGAAATCGGGCGTCAGGGGCGAGACGCCGCCCCAATCATTGATGCCGGCGCGCAGGTAAATCGGATAGCCTTCGGGCGTGAGGTTCGGCGGCGCCTGGAGATTCATCTTGCCGCCGAGAATGAGCCGCGCGAGCGCGATCGTCTTCAGCATGTCGTCGCGCGCGGGCGCCGGCCAATCGCGCATCGGAATCTCCGGCTTGGGGCGGAAATTCTGCACGATGACTTCCTGAATATGGCCGTACCGGTCGTCGAGCTCGCGGACGGCGAAGAGCGAATCGATTCGCTCCTCCCAGGTCTCGCCGATGCCGATCAAAATGCCCGTGGTGAACGGGATGCGGAGCTTTCCCGCCGCCGCGATTGTCCGTAATCTCAGCGCAGGCTTTTTGTCCGGCGCGTTGTCGTGCGCGCCGCCCGGCCGCATGAGTCGCTCGCTCGTGCTTTCGAGCATGAGACCCATGCTCGGGTTGGCCTCTTTCAGCCGCCTCAAATCGCCGCTTCCCATGATGCCGGGATTCGCGTGCGGGAGAATTCCGGTCTGCTCCAGCACCGCTTTGCACGCGTCGTAAAGGTAGTCGAGCGTGCGCTTTAACCCCACGCGCGCGAGGAACGCTTTCATCTCGGGATAGATCGCCTCCGGCTTGTCGCCGAGGCTGAAAAGCGCTTCGGTGCAGCCGAGGAGTTTTCCGCGCCGCGCGACGGCGAGGACTTCGTCGATCGACATCGTCTTCGCGCCGATTTCGTCCGGCGCTTTGCGGAACGTGCAGTAGCCGCAGAAATCGCGGCAGAGGTTCGTGAGCGGAATGAAAACCTTGGGCGAGAAGGTGACCGTCTTGCCTTTGTGCCGGTCGCGCAGCGCCGCCGCCGTTTCCAGCAAATCTTCCAGCTCATCGCCGCGCGCTTCCACAAGGCGCAATGCGTCCGCGCGCGATGGCCTTTTGCCGTCGCGAATTTCTTTCAACACACTCGGCGCCACCACTGCTGCATAGCGGATAAGTCCGTTTAGATCAACTACTTGCGCTGCTTTGACACGCCCCCAAAGAGCGACTATGTTCCACCTAGCGGGGGAGCGATATGGCGACAAATCTTGATGCGACTTTGGTGATCGACGCCGACGGCCACGTAAACGAAGGCGACGTCGATCTGAAGCCTTACTTGCCGGAAAAATGGCGTGCTCAGGCGCCGGTGCGTCTGCGCGACAACAAAGGCCACATGCGCATGCTGCTCGAAGGGCGCATCTGGCCGACGGCCGATGGCCCCGGGCCGGGCGTCACCGGGCCCATGACGGACAAGGCGCGGAAGACGCGGCCCGGGATGACGAATGCCCAAGCGCGGCTCGACGACATGGACCTGGAGGGCATCGACGTCGCGATCTTGTTCGGCACGCAGGTCGCGCTCACGGTCAACGGACTCATGAACGGCGAATTCGCCGCCGCGCTCTGCCGCGCGGTGAATGAATGGCTGCTGGAATACTGCGCCGCCGACCCCGCGCGCCTCAAAGCGGTGGGCTTGATTCCCTGCCAGCTGCCGGAGGCGGCGATCAAAGAGCTCGAATTCCTCGCCGACAAAGGCGCCATCTCGGCGATGCTGCCGACCAACGTCTACGGCCGCAATATGGGCGACGAGATGTTTTTTCCGATCTACGACGCGGCCGAGAAGATCGGCATGACACTCAGCGTCCATCCGCAGACGGGCCACGACGGCGTGCCCGGCGTCTCCGGCGTCATGGGCGCCGGCAGCCGGCGCTTTACGAAGTACACCTACGTCCACATGACGGCGTTCCCCTTCGAGCTCATGATCGCGATGATGCACATGATCGGCGAAGGCGTATTCGACCGCTTCCCGCGCCTTAAGGTCGCCTATATGGAAGGCGGCGCGGGCTGGCTGCCTTACTGGATGGAGCGGCTCGACGAGCACGTCGAGAAGCTCGCGCCGCAGATGCCCGCGCTCAAGCGCCGCCCGAGCGAGATCATCAAGAGCGATCAGCTCGTCGTCTCGTGCGAATCCGAGGAGACCGGCCTCGACCGCGTGCTCGACGCCGCGGGACCCGGGTCGGTGCTTTACGCGTCGGACTACTGCCACTGGGACTGCCATTTCCCCTACTCGGTGAAGGACATCGCCGATGCGCACGATCTGAACGACGAGCAGCGCAAACGCGTTCTCTATCAGAACGCCGTCGACTTCTTCAGTATGAAAGACCTGCCGCGGCCGCGCGCGCTCAGTATCGCGCGCGCGAGCTGGGAGAGCGGTAAGCGGGCAGCAGGATGAACGCGAAGAGCGTTCCCGCGATTTTTGCCTTCATTATGCTCGCGGCGGGCGCCGCGTGGTCCGCCGACTCGGCGGCGAAAATCCGCATCGCGTTTCCCTCGCTCGCGTTCTCCTACATGCCGTTTTACGTCGCGCAGGAAAAAGGACTGCTCAAGAAGGCCGGCCTCGAAGCCGAGTACATCCAGATGCGCACCGGCATCATGCCGCAGGCGGTGATCAACGGAAATATCGACTTCTTTACCTCTCCGTCGACCGGCATCTCCGCCGCCGTCAGCGGCCTGCCGCTCGTGATCGCCCTCAATCTCTATAACGGCAGCCCGTGGATTCTCGTCACCGGCAAAGAAATTGCCAAGCCGCACGACCTCGTCGGCAAGAGCGTGGCGATCTCCGGCATCCGCAATTCGCCGCATTACTATCTTCTCGCGGCGCTGAAAAAATGGGAGATTCCCGAAAAGGATGTCTCCCTCATCTCGACTGGCGGCACCGCGTCGAGCTTCGCCGCGCTCACGAGCCACCAGGTGGCCGGCGCGGTGCTGACGCCGCCGTTCGACGACAAGGCGGTGACTCTGGGGTTTAAAAAATTCCAATTCCTCGGCGACCTCGCCGACGTGCCGTATGTCGGCCTGGTTACGTCGCAGGCGGAAATGAAAACGCGCCGCGAGCTGGTGCAAAAGACGATCGCCGTCCTGCTCGAAGGCGCGGCCTGGGTGCGCGCGAACCGGGACGAATCGGTGCGCATGCTCGCGGATAAGTTCAAGGTGACGCCGGCCGAGGCGGGGCGCACATACGATACGCTCACGAGCCTGCTAACGAAAGACGGCCGCATGGACATAAAGGTCGCGCGCGGCTATCTCGAAATCCTGCGCCAGGAGCGGCCGATCGCCGCCGATGTCGATCCGCAGAAATTTCTCGACTTTTCTTTGCTCCCGACCGTAAAGTAAGCGACACAGTTCCAAACCAGAAAGGAGATTCCCATGACGAGGACGATGAGAAACGGATCGTTGCTCGCGCTGGCGCTGTTTTTCTGGGCTGGCGCGCTGCATGCAGCGGAAGCGAAGAAAGGCGAGCCCAAGCGGCATCGGCTCGCGGCGACGCTCGAGACCACGCAGTGGGGGTGGCTCGACCCGAACGAGCCGCCGAAGCTAACGGTCGATTCGGGCGACATCGT
>DATDFN010000059.1:0-24814 GCA_036522615.1 Binatia bacterium
AGACCACGACTTCCTGCTCAAGGGAGACGTGTTCACCAAAGACGTGATCGAGGTGTGGCTCGAATACAAGCGCAAGAAAGAGGTCGACGCGATCCGGCTCCGTCCCCATCCGTATGAGTTCGCGCTCTATTTTGATATCTAAACCCTTCGCCGGCCGCCCTCTCCCCGTGCGGGGAGAGGGCGAGGCGAGCGGCCAGGAGGCTCAATGAAAAAGATCGAAGCGATCATCAAGCCGTTCAAGCTCGACGAAGTGAAGCAGAAGCTCACCTCCATCGGAATCTCGGGCATGACGATAACCGAGGTGAAAGGTTTCGGCCGGCAAAAGGGCCACACCGAGCTCTACCGCGGCGCGGAATACAGCGTGGACTTCCTGCCGAAAGTGAAGATCGAGATTCTCGCGCCGTCGGAGCTGGCCGCCAAGATCGTCGAGACGATCCGCGATTCGGCGCAGACCGGCAAGATCGGCGACGGCAAGATCTTCGTCACCGACGTCGAAGAAGTCATCCGCATCCGCACAAACGAGAGAGGGGAAGACGCGATCAGGTAGCGGCGCGTCCTTTCTTCCTATCCGGGCGTTACGCGCGCGCTATCTTGCCGCACCGCCGCCGGGCATGAATCTGCCACCCAGATGCCGGGCGAGAAACTCCTCCGCCTTAGCGTAAAAATCCAGCTTGTTCTCTACTCGCAGCATACGGTGGCCTTCGTCGTCGTAAATGAGGTATTCGACGGGCTTGTTCGCCTTGCGCATCGCCTCGACCATCTGCTCGCTCTCGCTCTTGACAACGCGGACGTCGTTCCGGCTGTGGGCGATCAGGAGCGGCGCCTTGATGTTGTCGACGAAAAAAAGCGGCGAGCGGGACCGCATCAGCTCTTCATCTTTTTTTGGATCGCCGACCCGGCGGTTGAATAGCGCCTCCGAGATCCTCCAATAGGCCGGCATCGTCTCCCGATGCGAGATCAGGCTGCTGATGCCGACGCGGCTTACGCCGGCGACGAAAACGTCGGGGCTGAATGTGAGGGCGGCGAGCGTCGCATAGCCGCCGTAGGAGGCTCCCATGATCGCCATTTTTTTCGGATCGGCGATGCCTCGGTCGATGAGCCAGCGCGCGCCGTCGATCAGATCGTCGTTCATCTTGCCGCCCCATTCCTTGAATCCAGCCTCGACGAATTTTCTGCCGTAGCCTGTCGAGGAGCGGTAGTTCACTTGCAGCACAGCGTAGCCGCGGTTGGCGAGCCACTGCACCGCGTCATAATAGCCCCAGCGGTCGCGCGCCCACGGTCCGCCGTGGACTAGCAGCACCGTCGGGAGATTTTTTTCTGCGCCGACGGGCAGTGTCAGGTAGCCGTGGAGCGTGAGCCCGTCGCGCGCGGAATACGCGATCGGACGCATCTTCGCAAGCTTCAACGATTCGAACTTGGAGCGCTCGCTGAAAAGCAGCGTGGCCGTCTTCGTAGCGCGATCGTACGCGTAATTTCGCCTAGCGCCAGTGTCGCTCTCGTAAGAAACGATCCAGATCTGATCCGCCAGATCGCGGCGTCCAAGACCCGCAGAGGTAATGATCGGCGAATCGTACGGCGGATTCTCGAGCGTAAATTCCCCGTCGTGAAGCTGCCGCAGCCGCGCCAGGTCGTCGGCGACGGCGGGATCGAGCCCTTGCCATTCGAGCTTATCGCGGTAATACGCGACCGCCTGCACTTCTTTAGTGACGGGATGGATGACAACGTGTTGAATGTCGTAGTCGGGGTCGTGCGCGAGTACCGTCTCCTTGCCCGTGGCGAGGTCGATGGCGAGAAGTCCTGAGGTATTTTGGTCGGGCGTGCCGCGCTTGTAGAAGGTTTTCTCGTCGCGCGAGTAGCCGTAGAAGCCGCCGCTTTCGCCCGGCTGCGCGCGCCGCAGCATCCGCCATGGCGATTTCTCGTTGTCGCGGATGATGACGCCCGGCGCCGTCGCCGCGATGCGGATTCTCCAATCGCGGTCCGCTGCCCACCATACCTGGCGACCGCTATTGCGATGGATCATGCGGGTTTCGCCAGTCGTGATATCGACCCGGTAAACGTCGTGAAAGTGGCGGTTTCTGAGATTCATCGCGATCAGAATGTCGCCCGGAAAGTCGGGACTCACCGCGAACAGCATGGAAAGGACTCCGGGATAAGGTGTCAGGTTTTTCTGCGCGCCGGTGGCGATGTCAACCGTGTAGAGCTGCCAGTTCTCGTCGCCGCCGTTGTCCTGCGCGAAGATTAAATGCGCGCCGTCGTAAAGCCAGGTGTAATGAAGGATGCCGCGCTTCTTTTCGTCGGTAAGACGCCTATCGTCCTTGCCGTAAAGCGTCCTCACCCAGAGCTGCATGACATTGTCGCGATCGGGTCGGAGGTAGGCGAGGTATTTTCCGTCGGGTGAAATCTGCGGATTGCTGCGCTCGGGATTGCCGAAAAGTATTTCCCGCGCGATCAGACGCGGCTCATTGGAGTTCAAGCTGCAAGCGGAGAGAAAGAGGGCGGCGACGAGCCAGACGGAGCGGAGGATCTTCATGATCGAGCTCCTTTCGCGCACGTAAGATGGGAGGCGGAGGCGAGATCCAGATGTTAGCCGGGCGCTATCATCGCGCAGAAAACCGCTTTAGGCAAGACGCGATTGCGGCGGCTCATGGCCCTCCGGAATCCTTCTTATGCTCCCCCTTACCAGCGACGTAACGATTCCCATCGCGCAGATCGCGCCGAGGATTTCGAGCGCGATCTTCATGCCGGCCATGAACGCCGGGACGGGAATGCGCGAAGCGGCCGCGGTCGAGACGGCGACGCCGCCGACGTAAGCCGACAGGACCGATGTGGAGACGGCGATGCTGATCGCTTGGCCGGTGAAGCGGAAGGTCGAGAGCAGCGCCGCGGCGACGCCGTACTGGCGCTTCTCGACCGAGCTCACGGTCGCGTTTACGTTGGGCGAGCTGAAAAAAGCGTGGCCGACGCCGAGCAGCACGAGGCGCGCGGCGATCGACAGCGCGCCGGAATCGGCGGCGAGGCGCGAGAGCGAGAAAATCGACGCCGCGACCAGCGCCATGCCTATCGACGAGAGAATTCTCGGCTGGATGCGATCCGACAGCCGGCCGCTCAGCGGCGACAGCGCCGCCATCGTTACCGGCTGCGCCAGCATGATGAAGCCCGCCTGCTCCGGGCGGAAGCCGGAGACGACCTGCAGATAGAGCGACATGATGAACGACACGCCGAAAACCGCGCTGTAGTTCAACAGCGCGGTCAGCGTCGAGCAGGCGAACGCGGCGTTGCGGAAAAGCCGGACGTCGAGCAGCGGCGACGCGACGCGCGTCTCGTAAAAAATGAACAGCGCGAGCAGCGCGAGGCCGGACGCGACGAGCGTGCGCGAGAACGGCGCGCCGCTCATTTCCGACAGCGTGAGCCCCAAGAGCACGAGCGTCAGCACGAGCGCCCAGACGACCATGCCGAAGAAATCGAGCTTCTCACCGCGGCTTTGCGCCGCGTCGCGCGGCACTTTCGTGAGCGCGAGCGCGATCACGCCGATGCCGATCGGCACGTTGACGTAGAAGATCGAGCGCCAGCCGAGGCTCTCGACGAGAAATCCGCCGACCGACGGCCCGAGCGAGAGCCCGACGTAGACGGCGGCGGTCTGGATGCCGAGCGCTTTGCCGCGCTCCTCCTGTGGGAAAATCGACGTCAGCAGCGCGATCGAGTTGCCCGCCATCATCGCCGCGGCGACGCCTTGGACGAAGCGCGCGGCGATGAGGCTCGAAAGAGAAAACGCCAAGCCGCAGAACGCCGACGCCGCCGTGAAGAGCGCCACGCCGGCGACATAGATGCGGCGCCGCCCGCGGATGTCCGCGAGGCGTCCGAACGGGATGACGCAGATCGTGAGGCCGAGGACGTAAGCCGTGATGATCCACCCGAGCGCGACGACGTCGCTGCGAAAATCGCGGCCGATCGTGGGCAGCGCCAAATTGACGACGCTGCCGTCGAACGGCGTCATGAAGGCGCCGAAGGTCGCGACGGCGAGCGCGGCGCGCTTCGACGCGCGGGTGAACGGGTCCCCTTCTCCAGGCATGCGGGCGATACTAACAGGAAGACGATTTATCGGAGAGATTCTTCGCTGCGCTCAGAATAAGATAACTGACGCGACATTCCCGTCATCCTGAACGAAGTGAAGGATCTCTCCGAAACACAGTAGCGACGTAAGACTCAAAATCCAGAATCGGGGAAGAATTCGTCGGCGCCGGTGGCGCCGCAATCAGATCATTTCAGCCGGCTCAGCTGCCACATCCACAGGCTCAAGGCGCCGAAGATGAAAAAAGCGACGGCGCTCGCCCAGAGCGGCACCCAGTGGCCGCCCGCCATGACTCCGGCTTGGAGGATGACGCGCGTCAGCTGCGCGAGCGCCAGCAATCCGAAGACGACGCTCGCAACGCGGAGGCCGAAGGTTTGTGAGCGCATCGTGCTGTCTCCTTAGAGACGCGCTTACTTCTTTCCCTTATCTTCGCCGGGCTGCTTGCCCGGCTCGAAGCCGCCGACCTCGTGGTAGACGACTTTGCTCTCCTGCTCGAACGCGCGCACTTTCGGCGTATCGCCGGGAAGGCCGAGCTTCTTCCACATACCGGCGACCTGGTCGTAGACTTCCTTCCTCAGCGCGGTGCGCTTGGAGAAGACCGGCAGATAGCGGTGCTCTTTGCACGCGTTGATCAACGCCTTCGAGCCGTACGGCCGCTCCTCCGGCGGATTCTGCGTCGGATCGAGCCACGTGCTCCAGGTGTTGCGCAGGATGTCGATATCCTCGATCGGGTTGCAGCGGCTGCTCATTGCCCAGATGACCTGGTCCATGTCGGTCGGGTCGACATCCTCGTCGACGGCGATAATCCATTTCGTGTAATAGGCGCCGCCGGGTACCTGCGCCGCGAGCGCGAGCGCCTGCGCCGCGTGACCGGCGTAGCGCTGCTCCAGGCTCAAGACCGTCATGCCGAAGCCGCCCGCGCCGGCCGGATGGCAATAGACACCCTGGATGCCGGGGATGCCGAGCTTGTCGAAATCGTCCCAGATGCGCGCGGAGCGTATGATCGAGAAGAAGCCGCTCTGCTCGTTCGACGGATAGTCCGCCATCAGCGCGTTGGTGAGGATCGGCTTGTTGCGGTAATGCATCGCCGTTACTTCGACGAGCGGGCAGCCGGCTTCCGGCCGGCCGTAATAGCCGGGAAACTCGCCGAACGGCCCTTCGGTCTTGACCGAATTCGGTTTGATGATGCCTTCGATCACAAGCTCCGCGTTTGCCGGGATCAATAAATCGGTCGTCGTGCCGCGCACGACGGGGATCGGCTGGCCTTTGACGCCGCCGGCGAACTCGTACTCGGAGACGTTCTTCGCGAACGTCTGCGAGCCGATCACCATGAAAAGCGGGTCGATGCCCCAGCACGCGGCGACCGGAATCGCCTCGCCTTTCTGCCACGCGCGCGTGATGTGAAGGCGCGCGTCCTTGCCGGGCGAGAGATAGAGTCCCGCCTCCTTTTTTCCCTGAAGCATCATGCGGTAGGTGCCGATGTTGAGATAGCCGGTGTCGGGGTCGCGCGTGATGACCGCGTCGGCGGTGCCGGCGTAGCGCCCGCCGTCGAGCGGCCAATGCTTGGCGATCGGCAGCGCTTCGAGATCGACTTGGTTGCCGGTCTTGCTGTTCTCGTAGAACGCCGCCTCGCTCTTTTGCACCTCGCGCGGCGGGATGCGGCGCTTCAGCTTGTCCTTGACGCGGCGGATAAGCTCCAGCGTCGGCGTATCGGGCGCCTCTTCGAGCGTGAGCGCAATACGCTTGAAGCTGGGACCGAGGATGTTCCATAGATGGCGCGCGCCGATCGGGCTCTGCTCGAAGCCCTTGGTCTTCTCCATCAGGATCGCCGGCGAGGGATTCTGCTTCGCGACGAGGTAGCCGATCGCGCTCATTTGCTCGGTCGCGTCGACCGGCTCCTTGATGCGGATCAGCTCGCCGATCTCGTCGACCCGTTCGAGCCAATCGCGCAGGTCCTGAATCGGTTCGTGCGGCGGCTCTTTGATCGACGCCGCGTGCGAGGATCGTTTCTCGGCTTTGGCCATGCGGTTTCCTCCGGAGATAACTACGTATTATTGTGCGCTAAACAGACTCTTCACCTTGCTTGAAAACGCACCGGGATTCAAGCGCTTGTCACCGCCCCGGCAAGAGGGAAGTGAAGTAACTGAACGCGTCGTACGCCCGGTAGACCATGTTCTCGCGCATGATGTCGATCTCTTTCTGCGGCATCGTTACCGGCTTGCCGACCGAGCTCGCGACCCACTGCATATGCGCCGTGCGCTCGAGATAAATCGCGTGCACGGTGGCGTACTCCAGGCTGTCGCCGACCATGATGATGCCGTGGCCTTGAAGCAGCATCGCCATCCGGTCGCCGAGCGTCCGCGCGACCTCGGCGCCGTCTTGCACGGTGGTGATGAGCCGCGGGCTCGGGAAGATCGGCGTCTCGGGCGCGAACGGCGCCGCCTGGTTGTAGATCGGCAGCAGCGGCACGCCGGCGACGGAGAACGCCGTCGCCAGCGGCTGGTGCGTGTGCACGACGGAATTTACGTCGGGGCGCGCCTCGTAGATCGACGCGTGGAGCATCGTCTCGCGCGGCGGCGCCTTGACCTTGGTTACCTGGCGCTTGCCCGCGACCTTCGCCGCGTTCTGCTCGCAGACCGCTTTATACTCGTCGATGTCGACGGTGATGATGTCCCGCGCTGCGATGCGTCCGAGCGGCGCGAGCACCGGTTTGATTAAAAACTTTCGCGTGCCGGGAATGCGCGCGCTCTGGTGGCCGTGATAATCGGCCAGCCCCTGGTGAAACAGGATGCGGTTGCCGAGCGCGACTTTTTTCTTCAGATCGTTGATGTCTTTCGCTTTCACCTCGTCTCCTCCTCGGGTTTGTTGTGGCCGGCCTTTGCAGCCGGCGCAGGATAAAGATCTTTCTGCGGCGCGGCGGGATCGGCATCCTGCCAGCGCACTGTGAACCAGTTCCACTGATCGGGATGCGCGGCGACGGTCTTTTCCAGCCAGCGCGTCATCCTCCGCGTGTTCTCCGCCACGTCGGCTTTCACGTCGCCGGTGCGGCAGAGGTCAATTTTCGGATCGACTTCCAATCGAAGCGTGCCATCTTCATCGCGGAGCATCGCCGCCGGCACGACCGGGGCGCCGGTCCTGAGCGCGAGCGTCGCCGGGCCGCGGCGGGCGGTGACCGTGCGTCCGAAAAACGGGACCTGAACGCCGCTGCCCGAGCGGAACTCGTCCGCGATGACGATCGCGATGCCGTTCTGCCGCAAGACTTCCGTGAGCTCGCGAAACGCCTCTTTCCTCGGGCGCGAATGAATCGTTTTCTGCCCCACTTTTTCGCGGTATCGGTCCCACAGGTCCCCGACGCTGCCGCCGCGCGGATGGTTGATCAATACATGGACCGGCAACCCTTCCGCGGCGAGGCGCGTGCCGAGCATTAAAAAATTGCCGATGTGCGCGCTGAGGACGATAACGCCCTGCCTTTTAGCCAGCGCGGCATGTAGATGCTCGAGGCCCGCGGCCGGAATTTCCGCGCGGATCGCCGGCAGATCGCTCTCGACGGCGAAACCGACCTCGGCGAAACTGCGAAAAAAACTCCTCAGCGAGCCCCGAACAACGGCCGCGCTGCCGCCGGCGAGTTGCTTACCCAGCGCCGCTTCTACATTTCGCGCCGACCGCTCGCGGTATCCGCGGAAGAGCCGGTACGCGAGATCGCCGAGCCCCTGGAACAGCCCGAGCAGAAGCCTCCGCGGCGTCAGCCGCACCAGCAGCCTGCCGCTCCAGATACCGATCAACAGGGCGATATAGGCGAGCGTCGCGCGGACCCGGGACATTTCCGTAAGCCAGTCTGGCTTTCAAGTACCGGCGCGGAAAGCTCCGGCATCTTGGCTCTAGCACACTCGGAGAGGCTTTGACAAATCCCGCAGCCGATTAAGATATTCGATAGTTAAATCAATTAGTTATACGTTATCGGCCGCCGGACAGAGCGGCTCGTTGATTCCGTTTCCTTTGTGTTTATGGTAAATTTGTTGCCGTCGATGTTCCCGGAGAAGCCATATGCGAATGATCCTGCCACCCCTCCGACAACGCCGCCTGGTCGACAGGCATTTGCGGCATTTCTTCGAGGACTATCGGCCTTCGGACTTTAAAAAGGCGATCTCCTCGCTCTGCCGCTATTACCATCTTAAGCTGCCCCGGATCGAGTGGTACGAATATATCGACTGGGGCAAGACGGCCGGCAAGACCTACGAAGACGGACAGATCTATCTCGTCCACCCGGAAAACTGGAAGCGCGGGCGCAAGTACAAGTCCGAGCGCAAGTGGATCAACACGGTTTATCACGAGCTCGGCCACTACATTTTCTGGGCCGACGCCGAGAACAAGGCGGACAACTTCGCCTTTCGCATGGTCCGCGGCCTGAACGGCGATCACCGAAACGGCTACCATCGGAACGGCCACCGGTAAGGGTCGATTCTCCCCGCGCCGTGTGCTAAATCTTTTTTTTTCGCTCCCCGTCTCCGACGATGGACTATAAAGACACGCTTAATTTGCCGAAGACCAGCTTTCCGATGCGCGCCAACCTGCCGCAGAACGAGCCGGCGCAGGTGGAGAAATGGGACCGCGAAGGAACCTATTTCAAGGTCCTCGAAGCGAACCGCGGGAAAACGAAATACCTCCTGCACGACGGCCCGCCGTACGCCAACGGCAACATCCACATCGGCCACGCGCTGAACAAGATCCTCAAAGACGTCATCGTGAAGTCAAAGAGCATGCGGGGGCTCTACTCGCCGTACGTCCCCGGCTGGGACTGCCACGGCCTTCCGATCGAGCTCCAGGTCGAGAAAAATATCGGGCGGCAAAAGAAGCTCGCGCTCGGGAAGGCGGAGATCCGCCGCCTGTGCAAGGAGTACGCGGAGAAATACATCTCGATCCAGCGCGAGGAGTTCAGGCGCCTCGGCGTCCTGGGCGATTGGCAGAACCCGTATCTCACGATCAATCCCAAATACGAAGCAGTGGAAGTCCGCGAGCTGGGGAAATGCATCGCCGCGGGATCGCTCTACCGGCAGAAAAAACCGGTCTACTGGTGCGCGTCCTGCGTCACTGCGCTGGCGGAAGCGGAGGTCGAATACGAGGACCACACCTCCGCGTCGATCTACGTCAAGTTCGCCGTCAAAGACGGCAAGGGGAAGCTCGCCGCCGACAATTTGTACTTCGTTATCTGGACGACGACGCCCTGGACGCTCCCGGCGAACCAGGCGATCGCGCTCAATCCGAGCTTCAAGTATCGGATCGTAAGGACGCCTGCGGGCGATTTAATCCTCAACCAGGAGCTGATCGAGAAGGTCATGGCCGCCGCGGGTTTCGGCGCGAAGGATTACAAAATCCTCGACGGCGCCTGGGCCGGCACGGAGCTCGAAGGGATCGTTTGCCGCCATCCGTGGATCGCCCGCGACGTTAAAGTGATCCTCGGCGATTTCGTCACGCAGGACCAGGGCACGGGCGCCGTCCACATCGCGCCCGGCCACGGCATGGAAGACTACGTCGCCGGCCAGCGCTACAACCTAGAAGTGCTCGCGCCGGTCGACGACGAGGGGAGATTTACTGCCGAAGCGGGCGATCTCGCGGGCGAGAGCGTCTTCAAGGCCGACGCGTCGATCTTCAAGAGGCTCAACGACAATCACGCGCTGCTCAAAGAGGACAAGCTCGCGCACAGCTATCCGCATTGCTGGCGCTGCAAACGGCCGGTCATCTTCCGCGCCACCGAGCAGTGGTTCGTCTCGATGGAGAAAAACGACCTGCGCCGCCGCTCGCTCGAGGCGATCGACCAGGTCCAATGGATTCCGCCGTGGGGGCGCGAGCGCATCCGCGGCATGCTCGAGAGCCGGCCGGACTGGTGCATCTCGCGCCAGCGCGCCTGGGGCGTGCCCATCCCGGTCTTCTATTGCAACAACTGCAAGCGGGCGATGCTGAGTCAGGCGATCTGCGAGCACGTCGCTTCCATCTTCGAAAAAGAAGGCTCGGACGCGTGGTTCATCCGTCCGGCCGCTGAGCTTGCTCCGCCAGGGCTCAAATGCGCCGGCTGCGGCGGGACGGACTTCTCCAAGGAAGAAGACATTCTCGACGTCTGGTTCGATTCCGGCGTGAGCCACGCCGCCGTGGTCGAAGCCGACCCGCGGCTCGGCGGCCGCGCCGACATGTATCTCGAGGGCAGCGACCAGCACCGCGGGTGGTTTCACACTTCGCTTCTCACCTCCGTCGAGACGCGCGGGCGCGCGCCGTACGCGAGCGTGTTGACCCACGGCTTCACGCTCGACGGCAAAGGGCGAAAGATGTCGAAGTCGCTCGGCAACGTGATCGCGCCGCAGGAGATCATGAAGAAGCACGGCGCGGAGATCATCCGTCTGTGGGCCGCGGCGGAGGATTACCGCGAGGACGTGCGCATCTCCGACGAGATCTTGAATCGACTCGTCGAAGCCTATCGCAAGCTCCGCAACACCGCGCGCTTTTTGATCAGCAACCTCTACGACTTCGATCCGGACCGGGACGCTGTCGCGCTCGAACAGCTCGACGAGCTCGACCGCTGGGTTCTCGGCCGCACCGACGCGCTGCTCGCGCGCTGCCTCGACGCGTACGATCAATTCGAGTTCCATGTCGTTTACCATGCGCTCAACAACTTCTGCAGCGTGGACTTGAGCGCGCTCTATCTCGACATCGTGAAGGACCGCCTCTATTGCGAGGCGCCGCGGTCGAGCGCGCGGCGCTCGGCCCAGACGGCACTCAACCGCATTCTCGAAGTCCTCGTGCACCTCATGGCCCCGATCCTGTCGTTCACGGCGGCGGAGATCTGGCAGCATATGCCGAACAAGCGCGGCGCCGCCGAAGCGATCTTCATGTCGCGCATGCCGGCGCCGGGCGCGGCTCCGCTCGACGAAAGCTTAAGCGCGCGCTGGGAGCAGATCTTCAAGGAGCGGAGCGAAGTCCTAAAGGCGCTCGAAGAGGCGCGGAGCCGGAACATCATCGGCCATTCCCTCGACGCGAAAGTGCTGCTGCATACGATGAACGGAACGATGCCGCGCATCGGCGAGCTGCTGCAGCAGGACGAGCAGAGAGCCGAGGATATTCTTATCGTGTCTCAGGGCGCGGTCGTGCGCGACAGCTCCGACGCGGCGGTCACGACCGCGATGCAGCGCGCGAGCGAAGCGCAGGACGTCGACGGCCGCTTCCTTTATCAGAGCCAGCCGCTCAACTGCATGATCGAGGTCGCCAAGGCGAGCGGCAGAAAGTGCGAGCGCTGCTGGAAGTATTCGGAAGACGTCGGGCGCGACCCCGCGCATCCGACCGTGTGCGCGCGCTGCGCGCGCGTCCTGACGGAGCTGGGCGTTGCATCCTAAGCTCAGGCTCGTGCTCGTTATCGTCGTCGCGATCGTCGTTCTCGATCAGGCGACCAAGGCGATCGTCGACCGCGCGATGCCCCTTTATCATTCAACCCCGATCATCGAAAATTTTTTCAGCCTGACCTATATCCGGAACACCGGCGCGGCGTTCGGCATCCTCGCCCGGAGCGGCGCGGCGTTTCGCCGCACGTTCTTGATCGGCTTCTCGGTCATCGCGATCGGCTTCATCGTCGCGATGCTGAGACGCCTGCCGTCGGACGAGAAGGTGCTCACCGTTGCGCTCGCTTTCATCCTCGGCGGCGCGTTCGGCAACCTCATCGACCGGCTCGTCTATGGCGAGGTGATCGACTTTCTCGATTTTTACTGGTCGGGTTATCACTGGCCGGCGTTTAACGTCGCCGACAGCTTCATCACCGTCGGCGTGGTGATTATTCTCGTCCGGTTGCTCCTGGCCAAAGGCGAAGACCCATTTGCGCGGCGCGAGGGAATCGGCTAGGAAACGGTTGTAAGCGGCGAAAAGGGAGGACTTATGCTGAGAGCTCAGGACATGCAAGGCGTGATGGGCATGATGCCGGCGTTCACGACGCCGGACGGCGATTCGTTGACGGCGACCGATACGATCAATACCGTCGAGCTCGCGCGCGCGGTCGACCGCATCATCGGCGACGGCATCGACGTGATCGCGACGATGGGGAGCTTCGGCGAATGCCACACGCTGCTGCCCGACGAGCACAAAAAGCTCGCCGAGGCGACGATCGCCGCCGCGCGCAAGCGCGTGCCGGTGATCATCGGCTGCACGAGCCTCAACACGCGCGAGACTTTGATGAAGATGAAGGTCGCCGCCGATCTCGGCGCCGACGGCGTGCTCTGCGGCGTGCCGTTCTACTTCCCGGCGACCGCCGACAACGCGGCGCAATTCTATCTCGACATCGCCGACGCTTTCCCGCAGCTCGGCATCGTGATCTACCACAACCCGGCGCTCCATCACGTGAAGCTGCCGGTGTCGATCTTCGAGAAGCTCGTGACGCGTCCGAATATCGTCGCGATGAAGGACAGCCACCGCACCCCGCTCGAGTTCATGCAGCTCATGAACGTCATCAAAGGCAAGATCAGCGTGCTCTGCAACCAGAGCCAAGCCTATCCCTTTGTCCAGATGGGCGCCGCCGGCTGCTGGTCGATCAACGCCTGGCTCGGCCCGTGGCCCGTTTTGCATCTGCGCGACGCGTGGCGCGCGGGCGATTGGGAAACCGTCAAGCAGATTTGTCTCGATCTCGAAGCCCACGGCAGGACCAAGACCGGAGGCGGCCTCAATTGGCGCGAAAATCACGCGAAGATTGCGATGAACTACGCCGGCTATTGCGCGCCCGGGCCGCTCAGGCCGCCGTTCCGCAACATCCCGCCCGAGGTGGTGGAAGACGCTAAGAAACTTGCCGCGGGCTGGAAAAAACTCTGCGAGAAATATCCGCCCAAGAAAGCGGCGGCGTAGCTTAAGTCTTCAGCACCGCGACCGTCGCTCCCCATCCCCCGGCTTCGGCCGGCGCGTCTTTGAACGACACGACCTGCGGATGCTTCGCCAGCAGCGACTGCACGATCTTCCGCTGCACGCCGCTGCCGCGGCCGTGGACGATGCGCACCTCGTAAATCCCCGCATCGACGCACTGCGCGATATATTCCTCGACCACGCTGGGAATATCTTTGGGCGCGAAAGGGTGCAGGTCGATCGAGTCCTCGATCGGCAGGACGACGGGGTCCTGAAACGGCGACTCGGCGTCACTCGATTCGTCCGGCTCTTTGCGGCGCGGCGCCATAGACAAGTCAAAAGTATAACACGTGCTTCGACAACTCAGCACGAACGGAGTTAAAGCTATTTCCGTTCGCCCTGAGCCTGTCGAAGGGCTCCGCAATCTTTTTGGTGTCGCCCGCGGGCTACGCCGCTTCCTCGCGGAACGCCTCCTCGCGCGTCTTGGAGAAAGCGGGGATCAGCACCGTCGCCATCGCGAGCACGGCGAGCACGAGCAGCGTCAGGCTGATCGGGCGGGTGAAAAATACGCTCCAGTCGCCGCGCGAGATCAGCATCGCGCGCCGGAGATACTTCTCCATCATCGGTCCCAGGATGAACGCGAGCAGCATCGGCGCGGGCTCGCAGCCGAGCTTGGAGAAAAGATAGCCGAGCGCGCCGAACAGCGCCATCAAGTAGATATCGAACTCGCTGTTGCTGAGGCTGAAGACGCCGATGCCGCAAAAGACGAGGATCGCCGGAAAGAGATACTGGTACGGCACCATCACGAGACGCACCCACATGCCGATTAGCGGCAGATTGAGGATGATCAGAAACAGGTTGCCGACCCACATCGAGGCGATCATGCCCCAGAAAAGCGCCGGCTGCTCGCGGATCACCGAGGGGCCCGGCTGGATGCCGTGAATGATCATCGCGCCGACCATCAGCGCCGAGACCGGGTTCGACGGGATGCCGAGCGTCAGCATCGGGATGAACGAGGTCTGCGCGCCGGCGTTGTTCGCCGACTCCGGCGCGGCGACGCCCTCGATCGCGCCTTTGCCGAACTCCGCCCGGTGCTTGGAAACTTTTTTCTCGATGGAATAAGCGGCGAACGATCCCAGAATCGAGCCGCTGCCGGGCAGGATGCCGACCGCCGAGCCGATGGCGGTGCCGCGCAGGATCGACGGGATCATGCGCCTCCAATCCTCTTTCGTCGGCCAGAGGCTCGTGATCTTCGCCAGCGCCGAGCGGTGCTCTTCCTGCTCGAGGTTGCGGATGATCTCCGTGAGCCCGAACATCCCCATCGCGACGACGACGAAGCCGACGCCGTCGGCGAGCTGCGGTATGTCGAAGGTGTACCGCTGCGTGCCCGAGGTCACGTCGGTGCCGACGAGACCTAAAAGCAATCCCAGCACCACCATGCCGAAGGCGTGGAGCAGCGAACCCTGCGCGAGCACGATCGAGGCGACGAGCCCCAGCACCATGAGCGAGAAATAATCGGCCGGGCCGAACTTGAGCGCGACCTCCGCCAGCGGCGGCGCGAACAGCGCGAGGATGAACGTTGCGACCGTGCCGGCGAAAAACGAGCCGATCGCGGCGGCCGCGAGCGCGGCGCCCGCGCGCCCTTTGCACGCCATTTGGTAGCCGTCGAGCGTCGTAACGACCGAGGCGGCCTCGCCCGGCAGATTCACCAGGATCGACGTCGTCGAGCCGCCGTACTGCGAGCCGTAGTAGATGCCGGCAAGCATGATGAGCGCCGAGACCGGCGGCAGGGCGAACGTGACCGGCAGCAGCATCGCGATCGTCGCCGTCGGGCCGAGGCCGGGCAGCACGCCGATCAGCGTGCCGAGAAAAACGCCGATCAGGCAGTAAAAAAGATTCCACGGCGTGACCGCCGTGCTGAGGCCGAGCGCGAGATTGCCAAGGAGTTCCATAATCTATCCGCCGCCGAGCCAGGGACCGACGACAGGCAGCGGCACGCCGAGACCTTTTAAAAATACCAGCACGCAAAAAACCGTGACGCCGGCGGCGAGCGCGAGCATGCGCCCCCAGCGGAAATCGGCGCTCGCGTAGCCGCTGACGATGACCAGCGCCGGCAGCGCGACGGCGAGGCCGGCGCCGCGGACGATCGCGCCGAAGAGCGCCGTCGAGAGCACGACGATGAGCATGCCTTTAATGGTAAAGCCCGCGATCGCCGTGCCCGGGCGGAGAAAAGAGCGCGCGAGCGAGATGAGCCCGATGAGGATGAGAATCGCGCCGAGGACCGTCGGGAAATAGGCGGGGCCCATTCGGAACGCCGTCCCCATGCCGTAGTCGCGGGCGATCCAAATGAACGCCGCGCCGAACGCGACGTAGATCAGGCCGGTCCAGAAATCTTTCGGGTTGTGCGCGGGAGAGGCCAAATCCGATCAGTCCGCGTAGACGCCGGCCTGCTTGATGATCGGGGCCCACCGGTCGATCTCGGCCTTCAGATGCGCGCGCAGCGCCGCCGGCGTAGCGCGATTATCCGCGACCGATTCGCTGCCGAGCTCGGCGAAGCGCTGCTTGACGGTCGGGTCTTTGATCGCCGCCTGCAGCGCGGGCACGAGCTTGTCGATCACCGCCTTCGGCGTGGCCTTGGGCGCGTAGAGGCCGTGCCAGACGTTCACCTCGAAGCCCTTGAGCCCGGCTTCGTCCATCGTCGGAATGTCGGGCAGCGTGGCGACGCGCTTCTTCGAGGTGACGCCGTAGACTTTGACGCGGTTCGCCTTGATCTGGCTCGTCGTATTCGTGGTCTGATCGCAGAGGACGTCGACCTGGCCGCCGAGAAGATCGTTCATCGCCGGGCCGGTCCCTTCGTACGGCACGGTCGTGAGGTCGATCTGGACCGCCGTCTGGAACAGCATGCCGCAGAGATGGGACGCCGACCCCAGACCGGCGTTGGCGAGCGTGACCTTGTCCTTATTGGCCTTGAGATAGGCGATCAGCTCCTTTAGATCCTTGGGCGGCAAGTCCCTCTTACCCAGCAAGGTCATTGGAACCTCGTTGACGAGGCCGATCGGCTCGAAGTCGTTGATCGGATCGTACGGGAGCTTGCGATAAAGCGCAGGCGCGGTCGAGTGGCCGATGTGATGGATGAAAAGCGTGTAGCCGTCGGGCGCCGCGTGCGCGACCCGGTTGGCGGCGATCGTGCCGCCGGCGCCGAGCGTGTTCTCGACGATGACCTGCTGCTTCAGCGTCGCGCTCATCGAATGGCTGAGCAGCCGGGCGACGGTGTCGGTCGGCCCGCCGGCGGCATAGGGAACCACCAGGGTGATGACTTTGGCCGGATACTGCTGGGCATAAGCCGCGGCGGAGGCGGCGATCACCAACGCGCATACCGTCATTCTGACCAAGAGCTTACCCATGGCGCACCTCCATTTTCATTGCCGAGCATAAATAATGCCGCGCGGAGCGCAATGTCAAACGGGCTTCAGGCGCGATTAGCAATAAAAAAGGGCGGGGAATTTCTTCCCCGCCCTTGAAAAACGCATCTCCCAACGGATCAATCCCAGCGCTTGTCGCCGGTCATCCGCCCGCCGACCTTGGCGATCGCCGCCTGAATGACGGAGATGTCGATCAGTTTGTCGTAGCTGGGCTTCTCCTCCGCCTTGATCGAGCCTAATTCGACCTGGCGGTTGATCGTCCACTCGACCATGTCTTTCGGCAGCCCGTCGTTCACCGGCCAGGCGCCGACGTTGGCGAGGATATCGTAGGTCTGCGCAACGACACCGGCGTCCTGCTGCGTGTATTTGGTCGCGATCTCGACGGTCTTCGCCTTGTCCTTATAGATAAAGCGGTTCGCCTTCACGAGCGCGGTCATGATGTCGACGTAGAGCTGGCGGTTGGACGCGATCTCCTTCTCGGGCGCGATGTATGCGGCGTAGAGCCATTTGGGCAGCGGCTCCCAAAGATTCACGAGGATATTCAAATCCGGTTTTTTCTTTATCGCGACCAGCGCCTGATCGACGTGGAGGATCGCGGTGTCGATCTGGTTCGCGAGCAGGCCGGCGACGCGCCCCTTCGTGCTGATGAAAACGTATTGCACGTCCTTCGGCGTGAGTCCGCAAGAGGCGAGCACGGCGCGGCTCATGACTTCGTTGAACGCGCCGACCTCCTGGATGCCGATCTTCCTCCCCTTCAAGTCCTTGCAGCTCTTGATGTCGCCCTGCACCGCCATCGACTGCGAGAGCTTGTGCGAATAGGTGCCGAGCACCTTCGTGCCGGCGCCGCGCGCGGCGGCGATGATCGCCGGGTCGGAACTCGTGCCGGTGATGTCGAGGCCGCCGGAGACGCTGCCGCGGAGCGTCTGCGTGCCGCCCTCGAAGTTCACGAACTCAACCTCGATATTGCTCTCGGCGAAAAAGCCCATTTCCTTGGCGATGTACGGCGGGATATGGACGACGTTCGGCGGCGTCACCGGGACGCCGAAGACGACCTTGCGCTTGGTCTGCGCTTCGGCCGGATGCGCGAGCAGCGCAAAACCGAGCCACGCCGCGAGCAAAAAGACGAATCTTTTCATACAGCCTCCTTCTATTCCCGGTCGTCGAACCGCCGCCACGGGGCGATGCGCGTCTCGATCCATTTGGCGAGCCACATCAAGCCTACCCCCAATACCATAACGACCACAATCGGCACAAAGAGCTTGTCGGTCTCGAAAGCGTTGGCGTAGCGCACGATCATGTAGCCCAAACCGGTGATCGAGGTGTAGAACTCCGCGATGATCATGCCGACCAGGCCGCGGCCGATCGCGAGCCGGATGCCGGCGACGATGAACGGCACCGCCGAAGGGACGATCAAATGGCGCCAAAGCTGCCGCTCGTTCGAGCAGAACGAGCGCGCGACCTCCTGGAGGTTGCGGTCGACGTTCTTGACCCCTTCGTACGTGTTCAGCAGGACCGGGAAGACCATGAAGAGAAAAACGATGATCACCTTCGCCGGCACCTTGAAGCCGAACCAGAGGACGATCAGCGGCACGACCGCGACCATCGGCGTCGAGTAAAGCGCGCTCACATACATGTCGGTCGCCCACTCGACCATCGAGAAGCGCCCCATCAGGACGCCGAGCACGACGCCGGCGACGATCGACAGCACCGTCGCGTAGAGGAGCACGAGCAGGCTCTCGCGCATGTAGCTCTGCAACTCGCCCGACATGACCAGCGCGAAGAACGCGCGCGCGACCGCGGTGGGGTAGGTGAAAAGGATCGGGTTCACCCGCCGGCCGTAGAACTCCCAGACGAGCAGGACGACGGCGAGGGAAAGCACTCGGACAAGCGTTTTCTTGCTCATGCGTTCGCCTCGGCCGAAATCCGGTCATCCTGCTCCAGCTTGAGCATCTCCCACAGGCGCGCGCGCAGCTCGATGTAGCGGGGATGCGCGCGCACCGAAATGATTTTTCGCGGCCGCGGGATGCCGACGGAAATCACTTCGCGGATGCGGCCGGGGCGGCGCGACATGACGACGATGCGGTCGCCCAGAAGGATCGCCTCGTCGATGCTGTGTGTCACGAAGAGCATCGTCTTTTTCTCGGTCTCGAGCACGCGCAGGAGCTCCTCCTGCATCAGCTCGCGCGTCTGCGCGTCGAGCGCGCCGAACGGCTCGTCCATGAGCAGCAGCGATGGATTGATCGCGAGCGCGCGCGCTAGGCCGGCGCGCTGCTGCATGCCGCCCGAGAGCTGGTGCGGGTAGGCTTTCTCGAAGCCTTTAAGGCCCATGAGCTCGATGTAGCGCGCGACGGTGGCGGCGGTCTCCTGCCGCGGCCGGCCTCTCAGCTCGAGACCGTAGGCGATATTCTCCTCCAGCCGTTTCCAGGGAAATAGGCCGAAGTGCTGGAAGACGACGGCGATGTCTGGCCGAGGCTCGTACACAACTTGACCGTCGAAGGTAATCTCCCCCGCATCGCGCGAGATGAGGCAGTCGACGATGCGGAGCAGCGTCGTCTTACCGCAGCCCGAGGGGCCGAGGATGCAGATGCTCTCGAACGGCTCGACGTCGAGGCAGATGTCGCTCAGCGCCACCACCTGGCCGCCGCCGTAAGTTTTCGTCAAGTTGCGGATGCAGATTTTCGCCATCGCTTAGAGATCGAGGAGTTCGAGGCGGCGCTTCACTTCGGCGATAAACCGCGCGGCGAGGGCGCCGTCGACCACACGGTGGTCGGCGGAGAGGTTCATCGTCATCGTCGGCCGCGCGGCGATGCCGCCGTCTGCGGCGACCACGCGCGGCGCGACGCGCCCGACGGCGAGGATCGCCGACTGCGGCGGGTTGATGATCGCGGTGAAGCTGTCGACACCGAGCATGCCGAGATTGGAGACGGTGAAAGTGCCGCCCTCGTAATCGAGCGGAAACAATTTCTTCTTCTGTGCCTTTTCCGCGAGAGCGCGGCTCTGCCGCGCCAGCTCTTCGAGCGATAATTGATCCGCATTTCGAATGACGGGCACGACGAGCCCCTCTTCGAGCGCAACCGCAACGCCCAGGTTGATGTCGGAATAAATTTTGACGCCTTCTTCCGCGAACGAGGCGTTGAGGGACGGGAAATCGCGCAGCGTTTTCGCCACCGCCGATAAAATAAAATCGTTGATCGACGGCACGCCCGCGCCGCCTTTCTTTTTCAGCTCGCTGCGTCGCTTCTCGACTGCGCTCATATCCGCGTCGATGCCGACGTAGAAATGCGGCGCGCTCTGCTTGCTCGCCGTCATGCGCTGGGCGACGATGCGCCGCATCGCCGTGAGCGGCACGATTTCTTTCACGCGCGGCGGTCCGCCGGGCGCGGCGTCCTTCACCGCGCCGCCGGCGCGCAGCACGTCCTCGGCGACGACGCTGCCGCCGGGGCCGCTGCCCTTCAGCGCGGCGAGGTCGACGTTATTTTCCTTGGCGATGCGCCGCGCCGCGGGCGAGGCGGCGATGCGGCCGCCCTCACCCCTTCCCTCTCCCGCGGGGAGAGGGTGAGGGATTCCGGAAGCCTCAGTCGCGGCTATTGTGCGCTCCTCCTTTGAGAGCATCTTTTCTTTCTTGATTCCCTCTCCCTTTGGGAGAGGGCTGGGGTGAGGGGCTTTAGCGGATTGCGCGGTGTCTTTTGCTGTCTCGCCCGCTGCGGCGATCACGGCGATGGTTCGGCCGACGAGGATCTCGTCGCCTTCCATGGCCGTCACGTTCTGCAGCACGCCCGACGCCGGCGCCTCGACCTCGACGGTCGCCTTGTCGGTCTCGACCTCCATCAAAGGCTCGCCCTTCTTGACCAAGTCGCCGGGCTTCTTGAGCCAATTGAGGAGTGTGCCTTTTTCCTGCGCCATGCCGAGCGCGGGCATGATGACGTCGGTTGCCATATTTCGCCGGTGTTATTTACAGGAGGACGGCCGCCGTGTCCAACGGGAGCCCGTCAGCGTTGGATTCTGTCAATCGCTCCCGGGTTGTTCAAATTCGACTGCGTCTCGCGCGTCTCCGGTAGCGCGCCGCCGGCCGTGAAGTAGTGCGTGCCGGCGACGAGCAGCTTCTCCGACGGAAAGCGCGTGATCACCTCGCAGCCGTCCTTGGTCACGACGACCTCTTCTTCCAGGCGCGCCGCCGACCAGCCGTCCTTCGCCGGCCAGTAAGTCTCGAGCGCGAAGACCATGCCTTCCTCGATCGTCTCGGGGTTGTCGAGCGACACGAGCCGGCTGAAGATCGGCTTCTCCCAGATGGATAAGCCGACGCCGTGGCCGTATTGCAGCGCGAAGGCCGCCTCCTCGTTGGCGAAGCCGAACTCCTCCGCCTTGGGCCAGAGCTTTACGACGTCGGCGGTGGTGACGCCGGGCTTGACGATCGAGATCGCCGCGTCCATGTAGTCGCGGCAGCGCTTATAGGCGTCGGCCATCGCCGGCGACGCGCTGCCGACGGCGAAGGTGCGATAGTAGCAGGTGCGGTAGCCGTTGTAGCTGTGGAGAATGTCGAAGAACGCCGGGTCGCCGGGGCGTAAGACGCGGTCGGTGTAGACGTGCGGGTGCGGGCTGCAGCGCTCGCCGGAGATCGCGTTGACGCCCTCGACGTGCTCCGAGCCGAGATCGTAGAGGACTTTGCTCACGACGCCGACGCACTCGTTCTCCTTCACGCCCGGGCGCATGAAGCGATACAACTCTTCATACGCCGCGTCGACCATCATGCACGCGGTATTCAGCAGCGTGATCTCGTCCTGCGTCTTGATTTTTCGCACCTGATGCATGAGCTGCTGGCCGTCGACGACTTTGATGCCTTGCGCCTGCAGCGCGAACAGTACTGGCAATTCGATAACATCGACGCCGACCGGCTCGTTTTGAAGCTTGCGCTTCTCCAACTCGACTTTGATTTTTTTCGCCACGTCGTCGGCCAGGCCCGAGCCCGGATGGGTCGCGCCGCGCAGCGTCGAGATACCGGCGCGCGAGCGCTCGCCGAGCCACGGGCAGTAGATCTGATGATGGCGCGCGGCCGAGCCGAAGTCCCAGAGGATCGGCTCGTCGTCCTGCGGCAGCAGCGAAAAGCGCACGAGCTTGTCCATCGCCCAGGTGCCGATGTGCGTGGCGGTAATGTAGCGGATGTTGTTCATGTCGAAGCACAGCAGCGACCCCATCTCCGACTGCTTCAGCGCGGATTTCACGCGCGCGAGGCGCTGCTCGCGCAGGCGCTCGATATTGACGCGCTCTTCCCAATCCACACCCATGAGGCCGAATGTTTTTAGACCCATATGAACCTCACAGTTTTAGCTAGATGCGATGAAATCTCGGAGTGCTTCGACAGGCTCAGCACGAACGGAGGTTTCATCTTTAACGGTGTTAATTTTATTCCGTTCGCCCTGAGCTTGTCGAAGGGCTCCCTGATTCATTTTACTCGAAACGCGAAACTAGAAACTTTTTCGGCAAAGCTGTTTCGCCGTCTCCGCAACGCTCTCCGGCGTCGGCACGGTCTGGTCTTCCAGCACCGGCGAGAACGGCACCGGCACGTCCATCGCGCCCAGGCGCTTGACCGGCGCGTCGAGATAATAAAACGCGCCTTCGGCGATCGTCGACGCGATCTCGGCGGTGACGCCGTAGCGCTCGTAGCCCTCGTCGACGACGATCGCGCGCGTCGTCTTCTTCGCCGAGGCGATCAGCGTCTCCCTGTCGAGCGGCACTGTCGTGCGCACGTCGACGACCTCCGCAGAAATGTTCGACGCCTGCAAAATATCCGCGGCTTTGAGCGACACCTCGACCATGCTGCTCGTCGCGACGAGCGTGATGTCCCTGCCCGCGCGCTTCACGTCGGCGACGCCGAACGGGATCGTGTATTCTTCCGCCGGCACCGCGCCCTTCTGCTGATACATCATCTTGTCTTCGAAGAAGACGACCGGGTTGTCGTCGCGGATCGCGGTTTTGAGCAACCCCTTGGCGTCGTACGGCGTCGAGGGCAGGACGACTTTCAGCCCCGGGATATGGCTGAACCAGGCGTGCAGGCTCTGGCTGTGCTGCGCGGCGGAGCGGCGCGTCGCGCCGAGCGTGGTGCGCATGACCATCGGCACCTTGAGCTTGCCGCCCGACATGTAGTGCGTCTTCGCCGCCTGGTTCACCATCTGGTCCATCACCAGCGTGGCGAAATCGCCGAACATGATGTCGACCACCGGGCGCATGCCGGTTATCGCCGCGCCGACCGAGAGCCCCGCGATGCCGGCTTCGGAGATCGGCGAGTCGATCACGCGCTCCTTGCCGAATTCTTTCACCAGCCCAGAGAGGACTTTAAACGGCGTGCCCGCCTCGGCGACGTCCTCGCCGAGGATGAAGACCTTCGGATCGCGGCGCATCTCCTCGGCCAGGGCCTCGTTGATCGCCTGCGCGAAGGTGATGACGCGCTCCGATGCGGACGGCTTTTCGGCTTTCATGCGTACACGTGCTGGTTCACTTCTTCAGGGTCGGGATACGCCGCACTCAGCGCGAAGTCGGCGCCGGATTTTATCTCGCCTTCGATCTCGCTTTCCGTCTGCGCGAGAAATTTCCGGTCGACGATCTCGTCGTGCACGAGCTTATCGCCGAGCAGCTTCACCGGATCGCGCCGCTCCTTCCATTCTTCTTCCTCTTTTTTCGGGCGGTAGTACGCGCGGTCGATGTCGCCGACGTGGTGGCCGTGAAAGCGATAGGTATTGCAGAGAAGAAACGACGGTCCTTCGCCGCGGCGCGCTCTCTCGACCAATTTCGAGACCGTGCGATAGACGAGCTCGACGTCCTGCCCTTCGATGGCTTCGGCCGGAATGCCGAAGGCCCTGGCGCGCGCCTCGATCTCCCCCGCGGTCGTCTCGCTGTAGTGCGTGTACTCGTTGTAGAGATTGTTCTCGCAGAGATAAATCACCGGGAGCTTCCAGAGCGCCGCCATGTTCATGCATTCGTAGAGGAGCCCCTGGCCGAGCGCTCCCTCGCCGAAGAAGCAGACCGCGACCTGATCGGTGCCGCGCATTTTCGCCGACAGCGCCGCGCCGGTCGCGATCCCGGCGCTGCCGCCGACGATCGCGTTCGCGCCCAGATTGCCGCGCTCCTGGTCGGCGATGTGCATCGAGCCGCCCTTGCCGCGGCAGTAGCCGTCGACTTTGCCGAGCAGCTCGGCGAACATCTTGTCGACCGACGCGCCCTTGGCGAGGCAGTGGCCGTGGCCGCGGTGTGTGCTCGTGATGTAGTCGTCGGGGCGGAGCGCCTCGCAGACGCCGACGGCGACGGCCTCCTGGCCGATGTAGAGATGCGCGAGGCCGGGCATCTTCGCGCCGAGATAAAGCTGGTTCACCTGCTCCTCGAACAGCCGGATCTTCAGCATCTGGCGGTAAAAGCGCAGCAACTGCTCGCGGTCGACCGTCGTGCCGGCGGTTGCTGTCGTTGACGGTTTCTTCTTTGCTGGTTGAGCCATGTTGTTTTAATGTTGAATGTTGAATTTTGAATGTTGAATTAAGGTGTTCAATTCAAAATTCATCATTCAAAACTCAAAATTATTTTTTAATTCCCGCCATCTTCGCCAGCGCGTCGAAGAGCGCGGCGAAGTCTTTTTTCGCGAGCCCCATGGCGCGCGCGGCGGTGAGCATCTCGTTCGTCACCGCCGTCGTCGGCAGCGGCACGTCCTGTTGCCGCCCCAGCTCCAGCGCGAGCAGTAAATCTTTTTGCATCATGTTGACGTCGAACCACGCCTCGTCGGGCTGCTTGAGGACGAACGGGCCGCGGTACTTGATCATCGGCGAGGCGATCACGCTGTTGAGCAGGACCTCGACCGCCGTCTCGCGCGCGATGCCGCTCTTTTCCGCGAGCAGCACGCCTTCGCTGAAGGCGAGCATCTGCACGGCGAGGCTCAAATTCGTCGCGATCTTCATCGAGACCGCAAGGCCGTTGGGGCCGACGTGCGTGACCTTAGGACCGATCGCTTCGAGAATCGGCCGCGCGCGCTCGACCGCGTCGCGCTCGCCGCCGACCATGATGGAAAGCTTGCCTTCTTCGAGCGTCGAGACGCTGCCGGAGACCGGCGCGTCGAGCATCGTCGCGCCCTTTTCCTTGACTTCCGCCGCCAGCGAGCGGCTTCTCTCCGGGCTTACCGTGCTCATGTCGATGTAAATTTTTTCTGCACCCAAGCCGGCGAGAATGCCGTTCGGGCCGCGCGCGACTGCGTCGAGCGCCTCGGTGTTGGTGACCATCGAGAAGGTGATCTCGGCGGCTTCGGCGACGGCGCGTGGCGTCGCGCCCCATTTCATGCCCGCATCGAGGAGCCACTGCGCTTTGGATTTCGTGCGGTTATAGCCGACGACGCTGTGGCCGGCTTCGAGCAGGCGTTTTGCCATGCGGCTGCCCATGACGCCGAGACCGACGAAGCCTAGATTCGCCATAGTTTCAATGAAGTTAG
>DATDFN010000060.1:0-3209 GCA_036522615.1 Binatia bacterium
CGCGAGGCCGGGCCCGAGCCGCTCGCCGCCATGATGAGGCTCTTCACCCGCCCGGGATAATTCTCCGCGACGGCGAGCGCGATGCGCCCGCCCATCGAGTGGCCGAGCAGATGCGCCGCCGGAATGCTCAAGTGGTCCATCAGCGCGACGATGTCGGCGCCCATCTGCTCGATCGTCCAGACGTCCTGCTTCGCAACCGAGCGGCCGCAGCCGCGCGGATCGTGGATGATGAGATTGAGCGACTCGGCGAGCGCCATCTGCGACGGCTTCCAAACCTCGCACGAGAACGCCGTCGACGGCACCAGGATCAGCGGCTCGCCGCGGCCGTGCGACTCATAATAAAGGTCGACGCCCGTCGGCAGCTTGACGTTCGGCATTTTTCTTCCCCTTTCGCGGCTGGGTTCGCTCGATTCCATATCAGGAACACGGAGATGCGTCGAGCTTGATCTTGATTGGATTTCCCGCTGCCGACCTCGTGGGATCACCCGGTGCAGGTAAAAATTCACAGAACAATCTTTTCAGGAGCGATCGATCCCGCTACGTTAAAGATAAAATTGGTAGGTATTTTTTGGATGGAACTCGGCTTCGACACGATCGGAAACGCGACGCTCATCTGTTACGACCGCGGCCCCGTGCTCGTGACCGATCCGTGGATCGAAGGGCCCGCCTACTTCGGCAGCTGGACGATCTCGCACAGGATCCCGCGCGAGCAAAGGGAAAACATAGCGGGGTGCCGCTACGTCTGGCTGTCGCACGGCCATCCGGACCACGTCAGCGCCGCGTCGATCGAGAAGCTCAAGGACAAGGTCATTCTCCTGCCCGACCACGAAGGCGGCCGCATCTATCGCGGCCTGAAGGAGGAAGGCTATACGGTTTACGTTGTGAAAGACCGCGAGTGGACGCGGCTTTCCGACCGCGTCCACGTCCTGTGCATCGCCGACTACAATCAGGACGGCATCCTGCTCATCGATATCGGCGGCAAGCTCATCGTCGACATGAACGACGCGAGCGACAACGGCTGGGGCCGCTTCGTCAAAAAAGTCATTCAAAAGTACAAGATTTCTTTCCTGTTAAAGCTTTCCGGCTACGGCGACGCCGACATGAACAACTGCTTCGACGAACAAGGCGCCTGGATCGTCCCCTATGCGGCGAAGCGGCGCCCCGTCGGCAGGCAAATCGCTCTTCTTACGCAACAGTTCGGCGTTAAGTACTTCGTTCCTTTCAGCTCGATGCATCGCTATCAGCGCGCGGATAGCGTCTGGGCGAACCGCTACACGACGCCTCTCGCGGATTACGCCGGCGGCTTCGAGTCCGCCGTCACCGAACTGCTGCCGGCGTTTATCCGCTACGATTGCCTGCGCGAGCGGGTGGAGGAGATCGCGCCGCGGCGGACCGACGAGGCCGTATGGCCGCCGGAAGCCTTCGGCGACAACTGGTCCGACCCGCTGATGCGAACGGACGTGGAGAAGATCAAAAACTATTTTTGCGCGATTGAGCATCTGCGGCGGCACTTCCAATTTATCCGCGTCCGTGTCGGGGGCAAAGATCACACCGTCGACCTGGGCGGAGTCAAGAACGACTGCGGCATCACTTTCGAGGCGCCGCGCCATTCGCTGATGACGGCGATCGAAAACGAGATTTTCGACGATATGCTTATCGGCAACTTCATGCGGGCGACGCTGCACGGCCACCGTCCGGCCCGTCCGCTCTATCCCGACTTCACGCCGTATGTGGCGAAATATGCGGACAACGGGCGCGCGAAGACGACCGACGAGCTGGAAGCGTATTTCGAGGCGTACCGGAGACGCGCGCCGCTCGATCACTTCTTTCACGAGCTACAAAGCCGCTCGGGCGACATGCTCCGGGCGGTCATGCCCCCCGAGTCCCCGCCGTACCGGGTGGCTCGAAGCGTCTATTACCGCCTTCACGGCATGCATACCTAGAGCAGATCTTTATCCCGCGCAGTATCGTTTGAGGCACACGCGGGCCATTGACATGCCCGGCCCGGCGTGGTGTGAAATAAAGACTTGTCACGCGGAGGAAAAAAGCTTTTCACCGCCGCGCCGTGTCTCATGCAAATAGGCCGCATGCTTCGTCAGGTCTTCGCCCGCCGCTCCCGCCCGCCGCGCCTCCGCGCCCACCTGATCACGCTATTCCTGATCGCGATGGCGCCGCTGTTTGTCTTCGCGGTCTATATGATTTACCACTCGGCCGAGCAGGAGCAGCTCACTTTCCAGCGCGGCGCGATCGAGCGCGTGCGCGCGATCAACACGGCCCTGGACGCCGAGCTCAACAGCTCGATCACCGCGCTCGAAGCGCTCGCGACGGCGGACGAATTGGACCGCGGCGATCTGCGCGGCTTCTACGACGAGGCCGCGCGGGTGCTCAAGAGCCAGCCCCATTGGCTCACGGTCATTCTCGTCGACCTGAACGGCGGGCAAATTGTGAACCTACAGCGTCCCTTCGGGGCGGAGCTTCCACGCGTCGCCGAACAGCAAAGCTTCGACCAGGTGCTGCGCACCGGGAAGCCGGCGGTCGGTTTTCTCGCGCGCGGGCCGATTCTGACGAATCCCAACCTTCCCATCCGCGTCCCGGTCAAGCGCAACGGCGGCATGAAATACATTCTCACCGCCGCCATCCCGCCGGAGACAATCCAGGTTCTGCTCGCAAAGCAGCAGCTGCCGTCGGACTGGGTTGCCGCGGTGCTCGATGCTCGGCAGTTGATCGTCGCGCGCAGCGTCGATCCGGAGCAGATGATCGGCAAAAGCGCCTCGGATAGTCTGCAAGCCGCCCTGGCGGCCTCTCCCGTGGGATGGTTTCGCGGCACGACGCTCGAAGGACGCAGCGTCTACACCGCCTATGAGCGCTCGGAGTTCAGCGGCTGGACGGTGGCGATGGGGATTCCCGCCGGCGTCGTCGACGGCCCGCTCCGCAGCCAGCTCGCCTACACGGCGCTCTTCAGCCTGGGTTTTTTAATTCTCGGCCTTGTGTTCGCGCTTCTCTTCAGCCGCCGGACGGCGCAGTCGATCGAAGCGCTCTCCGCTCTGGCCGGCGATCTTGCGGCCGGTCGCGCCGTCGAGCCGCACGCGGTTCCGGCGGACATCGCCGAAGTCGCCGAGCTGCGCGACGCCTTCTTGAGCGCGCGGCGGCAGATCGAGGAGCGGGCGAAGGAGCGCGACGCCTTCGAGCGGGAGCTCTGGGAGCAGGCG
>DATDFN010000061.1:0-4810 GCA_036522615.1 Binatia bacterium
GGATTTTTATTACGATCACTCGCCGCGCGAGGTTCAGAAGCGGCTCTTCGTGCGGTTCATTCATATGGCGCGGGAAACGCGTCTGCCGCTGATCGTCCACGATCGCGACGCCCACGCCGAGATCGCGGAGCTTTTAAGGAACGAAGGAGGCGGCGCGCTGCGCGGCGTCATCCATTGCTTCACCGGCGATTATGACGCGGCGAAGACGTTCCTCGATTTGGGATTTTATCTATCCTTCAGTGGGATCCTGACTTTCAAAAACGCCGACGCGCTGCGTGACGCGGCTCGACGGGCTCCGCTGGACCGCATTCTCGTTGAGACCGACTCGCCTTATCTCGCGCCGGTGCCCAAGCGCGGCAAGCGCAACGAGCCGGCGTTCGTCCGCGAGGTCGCGGCGACGCTGGCGGCGGTGCGGCAGGGCGCGCCCGGCGCAATCGCCGACGCGACCAGCCGCAACGCCGAAGCGCTTTTCGGAATCTAGAACAGCGGGTTGGTCGAGGGACCGAAGAGCGCGCCGATATATTTTTCGAGCCCAAGATTAAACTTGACGAGCGTACGGTCCGAGCCGTGCGTCAGGCCGAAGCCCGGGCCGACGCTATACTCGATGCCGCGGTACTCGCCGTGCACGACGGGAAAGATATAATGCTGCTGCTCGCGGGTCGGATCGGGATGCTTCATCATGCCGATCGCGCCGTAGAACTCGACGCCCGGTGAAAAAGCGCGCATCCAGCGGTAGTAGATGCCCGAGACGTAGCCGAACTCCCAGCCTTCTTTCTCCTCCGAGCCCACCAGAATTTTCTCGAATTTCGGGCTTACGATGAAGGAAAAATCGCCGAGGTCGCGCTGAAAGATCGGGCGCAGCTCCAATTCGAGCTTTTGATCGTCGTACTTCGGCGTGCGTTTGTAGGCGAGCTCGAAGTACCAGCCGACATCGATCGGCAGCTGGCCTTCATCGAACAGTCTGCCGCGCAGACGCCACTTCGAGCCGGCGTACTGTACATCGTCGCCGCGCGGCTTCGCCAGGTTAACATACATCGCCGCCTCGATCCGGTCGGTCAAACCGTAGGTCATTTCGATAGAGGTGCGCCACATCGACTGGCTCGGCACCGTGCCTTTCGCTGTGCCTTTCTCGCCGTGGCGGCTGCCGTTGAGCACCACGCTGTTGAGCGATTCGATTTCGAGCATGCCGCGCGGGACGGTCTTATAACCGTAAACTTCGAACTCCCACGGGTCCAGCTGCGCCAGAGCCGGAGGCGCGTAGGCGAGCAAAAACAACGCGAGTAAAATCAACGAGCGACGGATGTTCATTTCCTATTCTCCCCTATATTTGTCGTGATCATTTGGCGACGATGGTTCCCTCTGGAACGTCGCGGTGAAAATCGTCATAGAAATCGTAGCTGCCGGGCTTCAGCGCCGGAATGTTGACGGTGGCCGTCTCTCCTGGACCGACGACTTTTTCGCGGTTCACTTTGTAGCTCTCAAACTCGATCGCTTCCTTACTAGCGTTGATGATCTTGATCTTGAAGGGCTTATTGGCGGGGACGTTGAGAGTCTGCGGAATGAACTTCCGGTTTTCGTAGCGTAGTTCCATAACGTCGTCCTGCGGCGCCGCGGCGACGGCGCGCCCCCCGGCAAAGAGCAGAATTATACTGACGGCCAATAGGATGGTTTTCATACGGTCTCCCCCTTTTATTGTTGTAGAGTTTTTGATCAGTGCAGCGACTTGTCTTTGGACGCGAGGACCGGCTCTGCCGATCGCAGCGCTTCGTCGACCCGCGCAAGGGCGCCCGTCAAGTCGCCGATGTCTTCCATGAGCACGTGCAGCGTTGCGTTGCCGTACGTTAGATGAACGGTATTGCCGGAGCCGCATAAAGCTACGGACCACCGGCCATCGCTGGCTTTCAACTTCATTTTCGCCTCCTTGAAAAAACAAAAAGCCCGGACCACGTCGCGTGGTGTCCGGGCTCGGGGTTCAGGACCTCTGGCCGCTCGCGCTTCTTCTAAGTTTTAGAAATCGACTTTCATCCAGCCGCTCTCATTAACGAGTGGTACAACGATCTGCCGCTTGCACTTCCGGCACTTGAGCTCCAGGCCGTGCGGCAGGAGACGCGCGAGGAGACTTCCGCACGCGCAGCGAAACGGACGCTCGCGCGTCTCCCCGGCATCCTGGCCCGGATCAGCCGACCGTTTCACTCGGACGTCCTTTCGTCTCGCTCAACCCGGCCCGGTAAGGCCATAAGAATGTCGCTATCAGTGCCGTCAGCACGATCGCCTGCGCGACGAGCGTTTCCACCGTCGGATAAATTCCCAGCGCGCTCACCTGCGGCGGGAACGGCAGCGGCGTCACGCTGAACAACCCGGTCGCCTGCAGGGTGCGGACGCCTTGCCCGGCGAACACGAGCGCGAGCAGGTAGAGCAGCAGACCGGCCGCGCTGAAGAAATATTTAATGGGAATTCTCAAGCCGACGCGGAAAAGAACGAAGACCACGACGCACAAGGCGGCGGCGCCGGTGAGAAAACCGCCGAGGACCGGCTTGGGGTTTGACCCGCTCTGCAGCCACAGCGCCTGGTAGAAGAGCACGACCTCGAACGCCTCGCGGTAGGCCGCGAAAAACGAAACGCCGGCGAGCGCGATGAGCCGGTTGTGGGAGAGCGCTCCGTGAACTTTGTCGTGGATG
Source organism: Binatia bacterium (assembly GCA_036522615.1). Taxonomy (GTDB): domain Bacteria; phylum Desulfobacterota; class Binatia; order UBA9968; family UBA9968; genus JAJPJQ01. Next base: position 2,679 of record DATDFN010000061.1, read on the forward strand.
AACGCCTGCCACTTTCTCGCCTCCGATTTCGTGTGGAGCCAGTAGCCGACGTAGAAAAGCACGATGGCGGCGACGAGCGTAGTGAGGCCTTCCATGGTCTCGCGATGGCTGCCGCTCACATTGAGAAACGTCTGGGCCGCCACCCAGGTGGCGAGGCCCGCGATGACGGCGAGAATCCATCCGAGATGGATGTAGCGCATCGCGGCGGTCGCGCCCATTCTTTTGAGCATCGCGAGCATTGCGGCGAGGATCAGCGCGACCTCGAGCCCTTCGCGCAGAATAATGAACAGCGCGTTGACGAAAATATAGCTCTCGCTGAGGGAGTCCTTGCTCGCCAGCAGTCGGTCGGCGCGTTCGAGTCCGGCAGCGATCTCGCTGTATTGCCGGCGAATCTCGCTTACGTCGTCGCCGCGGCGAATCGAGTTTCTAAACTTCGTGAACTGGTCTTCCAGCGCGCGGCCAAACGAGAGATCTTTCGCGAACAGCTGCGCCTCCGCCTGCTCGAAGGCGTCGAGATAGGCTTCAGCGGCTTTTTGATAAGCCTGCTCTTTTTGCCCGTTCTCATAGAGCGTCAACGATTGTTTCAGCAGCGTCGCGGCGGCCAGCAGCGGCGAAGGCCCTTGCGGATTTTCCAGCAGGCCGCGGCGGAGATACGCGAGGACCTTGCGCGCGTCCTCATCGCTCTGGAACAGCGGCTTCAGCTTTTCGCCGAGCTCGCCGTCGGTCGCGGTGGACAGTGTTTCCAAACGCGTGAGCTCGACGGGCAGGTTTGCGCGGTGCGCGAGCGCGGCGCCGTCGGAAGCCTCGGCGGCGCTGAAGCGGAGCGAGAATATATAGAAGGCGGCCTGCCAGCGCTGCTCGTCGGGGAGAGCGGCGAAGTTGGGCATCGCCGTTCCTTCGACGCCGAACGAGGCGACGTTGAAGGCCTTGAAGGGCGAGAGACCGTCCATGAGCTCGGCGCCGGTGAAGTCGGCCGGCGGCGGCTCCTTGGGATTCATCGACGCGCGGCCCGGCCCGTCGCCGCGGCCGGTCTCGCCGTGGCACTGGGCGCAGTTCTCCTTAAATACCGCGCGCGCCGGCTCTAGCGCCGGCAGCCGCCGCGGTGCGGTCGCGATGCCGTACTTTGCGATCAGCTTTTCCTTGACGTCGCGCGTCGCGCGCGCGACTTCGTCCGCGCCCGCCTTGCGCTCGACCGCGTCGGCGACGGCTTTGATGGCCGGAGCGAACCGCTCTCTGTCGGAGGCTTTTAACTGCGCGCCGAGCTCGAGCATGCGCGCGGAGAATTCCTTCATCTCGCGGTATTCGGAATCGCTGACGACTTTGCCGTCCTGGACGGCGTTTTTATAATCGCCGCCGACGTAATCGAGCAGCGCGACGAGGCGGTTGGCGGCGTCGTCGGCGCGGGCGGGCGCGGCGCAGAACACGACGCATGCGACCAGCAGGCAAAACCACAATGCCGTCAGTTGACCGCTCGGAGACCGCCGGCGGTACGCGTGATGCGCGGTGCTTGATTCCATCGAACGGCTCAAGTAAGCTCTCTCCCAGTTAAGGCCTTCGCCCGAATCAGATTATAAGTTCGCTGCTACGAACAGTAAGAGTTCGCATACACGAATAAATCCGAGTTGTCAACAGGCCCATGGAGCACGGCAAAATCACCCCGACGACCGAGGATTACGTGAGGACGATCTACGTCCTCGGCGAGGACATGAACCCGGTCATCGCCGCGCGCGTCGCCGACGAGATGGGCGTCTCGCCGTCGACCATGGTGGTGACGCTGAGACGCCTCCAGAGCCAGGGTTATTTAAGGGTAGAGCGGCGGAAGGAGATCCATCTCACCGCCAAGGGCCGGCGCGTCGCCGAAGGCATCCTGCGGCGCCATTTTCTCACCGAGCGCCTGCTCACCGACATCCTCGGCATGGATTGGGTCAAGGCGCATCAGGAGGCGCACCGCCTCGAGCACGCGATCTCCGCCGAGGTCGAAGAACGCCTCGCCAAGCTCCTCAACAATCCCTCGACCTGCCCGCACGGCAACCCGATCCCGGGAAGAGATATTCCCAACGGCGCGAAAAAAAGCTCGCCGCTCGCGCAGGTCGCGCAGGGGCGCGAGGTCGTGCTCCAGCGCATCACCGAAG
>DATDFN010000062.1:0-2374 GCA_036522615.1 Binatia bacterium
CTCATTCACGAATTCATCAAGGAAGAAAAAGCCGGCGCCAAGCACGAATAATATCTCCGCTAGAACGATCATCGTGAGACGGAGCGACTCTTTTTTTCCCAGCCTGCTTTTCCCGGACAACGGGCCGTCGAGCGGCGTTGCATTACGCCGGGGTTGTCCCGCTTCCTAATGGAGCCCCAGGCACCGGCGTACTTGTCGCTCATCATTCCCGCTTTCAACGAAGACCGCCGCATCGGGCAAAGCCTCGAGCGCATCTTGAGCTTTTTCCGCGCGCAGTCCTATCCCTTCGAGATCATCGTCGTCGACGACGGATCCACCGACCGCACGGTCGAGGTGGTGCGCGGCTTCGCCGCTTCCGACCCGCAGCTGCGCGTCGAGCCGCAGCCGCAAAACCGCGGCAAAGGCGAGGCGATCAGGAAGGGGATGCTTCTCGCCGGCGGCAAATATCTGTTTTTTTCCGACGCCGATCTTTCGGTGCCCATCGAGGCGGTGCCGGACTTTTTGTCCCGCCTCGAAGCGGGCGACGACGTCGCGGTCGGCTCGCGCCGAATCGCGGGAGCGGTGATCGAAGTGCACCAGCCGATCCATCGCGAGCTGATGGGAAAAGTTTTCACGGGGCTGTCGAACCTCATTCTGGGTCTGAAGCTCAAGGACTTCACCTGCGGTTTCAAGGCGTTTCGCCGCGACGCGGCGCGCGAGCTTTTTTCCCGCCAGCGGCTCGGCGGATGGAGCTTCGACTCCGAAATTCTCTATCTCGCCAAGAGCAAAGGCTATCGCATCGCCGAGGTGCCCGTGGTCTGGCGCAACGACGAGGCGACCAAAGTCCGTCTCGGACGGGACGTGGTTCGATCATTCGTCGATCTCTGGAATATCCGTATCAATCACGCGCTGGGAAAATATCGATGACCGAGGCGATAAAGGAAGGCGCGTGGCCCAAATGGCCGGCGCTGGCGATTTTTCTCGGCGCGTTCCTGCTGGCCGCCTGGACCGCCGGCGATTACGGCGTCACGTGGGACGAGCCGCCCTACTTTCACGCATCCGATCTGCACATCGCATGGATTTCAGAGTTCGCCGACAATCTCGTCCACGGAAGCGCCAGCAAGAGCCTCGACGACCAGCGCATCCAGGCCGCCTGGCACTGGGACGCGTACCACGTGCCGCATCCGCCTTTTTCGCGCATCGTTTCCGGCGTGACGCATGCCCTCGCTCCGCCCGGCGTCGACAAATTCGTCTCCTATAGGCTCGGCCCCGCGCTGTTTTTCGCTTTGCTCGCGGCCGTCGTTTATCTCTGGGTGGCGGAAATCTTTTCCTGGCCGGCCGGCCTGTTCGCCGCGCTGAGCGTCGGCCTCATCCCGAATATGTTCGGCTTCGCGCATATCGCCGTAACCGATATGGCGCTGGCAGCGATGTGGTTCGTCACCACCTACTGTTTCTGGAAAGGGATCGACAATTGGAAGTGGAGCGTCGCCTTCGGGATCGTCTGGGGACTGGCGCTGGCGACGAAATTTCCTGCGCTGCTCATCCCGGCGCCGCTCCTGCTGTGGGCCCATATCTTCCGGCGCGACCGCTACGCGAACAACATCATGGCGATGCTCTTGTTAAGTCCGATCATTATGATCGCGACGCAGCCGTACCTCTGGCATAAACCGTTTATGCGCATCCTCGAATTTCTCTACGAAGGCGTGAGCCGCGGCTACCGGCCGGAAACGAACTATCCCGTGCTTTTCTTCGGACGGGCCGTCTATTCGGACAGTCTCCCGAAGTATTACACATCCTTCCTTACCGCGATCACGACGCCGGAGACGATTCTGGCGCTCACGCTCATCGGCGTCGTCGTGTTGTTTTGCGACCACGCCCGGCGCGCCGCGCTGGCGCTTTTCGGCGTCAACGCGCTCTTCATCCTGTTTCTGGGGTCGCTGCCGGGCGCGGTGCTGCACGACGGCATGCGGCAGATGCTCTCGGTTTACGCTTTCATGGCCGCCCTCGCCGGCGCTGGCTTTCATCGGCTGGCGCAGACGCTCGGCCGCCGCGTCGCGCGGGTCAAAGCGCTGGAATCGATCCGGAACGTGCAGGCGAAAGCGACGTTGGCGCTCGCCGTGCTGCTCCTCGCTCCGCCGCTGATAACAGTGATCGCCTATCACCCGTTCGAGCTAAGCTATTACAACCGATTCGTCGGCGGGCTCGCCGGCGCATACGCGCGCGGCCTGGAGCCGACCTATTTCATGGAGGCGATCACGCCTTCGTTTCTCAACTATCTCAACGAGAAATTGCCGCAGAACGCCCGCGTCAACGGGCTGTTCGCCAATTTCATGCTGGAATATTATCAGCAGCAGGGAAAATTGCGGCGGGACATCAAAATCGCCAATAGCGAGCC
>DATDFN010000063.1:0-24763 GCA_036522615.1 Binatia bacterium
AACGTCTTTTGCCACTCGATTGCGGAATTCCGCCCGAAAAACATGGTGTAAGACCGTACTTCCCGGCCGATTTTCACCACCGGCTGTCTCGGCACAAATCCTGCTTTAGCTTGCCGTAATTACCACGTCAGAGGAGGTGCATATATGTCGAGTAAGAAAGTAATGGTGGTTCTGAACACGCTTTTGCTGGCGCTGTTTGTTGGCTACAGGCCGCTGCCGGCTCAGGTGACCTGCGACCCCTTGGACCCCTTGGCCGATTGCGACAACGACGGCATACCGAACGGACAGGATACCTGCAATAATCTCGACCCGCTCGCCGATTGCGACAACGACGGCATCCCCAACGGCACCGATACCTGCAACAACCTGGATGCGCTCGCCGACTGCGACGGGGACGGCGTCGCCAACGGCGTCGATCAGTGCCCGGCTACCATTGTGGGCGGGGATCTCGCTATCGGGGATATAACGCTGACAGGCTTCGGCGACACGATTCTGCCGACGGGTTGCAGCCTGGCCGAATCGCTCGCTACGACGATCCAGGCTTGCGCCACCGGCACGCCTGGCACAGCGATAAAAAAACCGAAGGGTGGGCCCGGCGGCAAACCCGGCGGTCCCGGAACGCCCGGCACGGTGAAAAATCACGGCCAGTTCGTGAGCTGCGTCGCGCATGCGACCAACACGCTCAAGAAGGCGAAGATCATCACCGGCCAGCAGAAAGGCGAGATCATGAGCGCCGCCGCACAGGCGGATATCCCGTAAGGCGCATCAAGCAAACAAAAAGGGCCGGCCCGCTGCTGCGGGACCGGCCCTTTTTTTTATCAATCGAGTTTGAATGCCGCGAGGCTTTGCTCGATGACGCCGTCTTCACGGTAGAATTTCGACTTGACGAACCACTTGACGGCGGGCGCGTACCATTGATCGGAGATTAGCTCGCCGCCGGGCGACGCGTAGGTCTCGATGCGGAAGGCCGGAAACGATCCCGCCGGCACGCGGATGACTTCGAAGTCGCCCACGACAACCTCGGTGTCGATCTTCGCACTTTGCTTTTCCTCAACGTCTTGGATGACGTAATGGTTTTCCCAACGTTTGCCGACTTCGAGCGGCCAGTCGAGCGTCAGCGAGGGAGGATCGTTTTTGATGACGACTTTCCCGCCGGAGAGTGTGGCGAGGACGGCGAGCGTATCCTTTTCATGCGGATATTCCTTGTTGCCCATGGCTAAGACATAGGCCGGGATGCCGTCGAAGGTTTCCTCGCGCACGACTTCGTTCGGCACGAGTGCCGCGCCTTTCAATCCAGGTGCGACAAGCGCGTAGCGCCATTGGTAGCCGACCTTCCATTGCGGTGCTTTCGCTTGAAAGCGTTTCCCGACGATGGCGGTTGCGTTGTAGGCCGTCTCCAAATCCTTCGCCACGGCGCGCTGGAAATCGTCGGGCGAAACGCCGAATGCCGCTTTGAAATCCTTGTATACGAAAAAATCCATCATCGCGGAGACGCCGTTTTTCGCGATCAGCTTATCGACGGCGAAAAAGGCGAGATCGTACGTGGCGACGCGGCCTTTAGCTTGCTGGGAGATCTTCGTCCAGGCATCGGCGGTTTCCAGCTGCGAGAGGGTGGGCGTCTCCAAGTCGTAGCGCGATAGCTCTCGCTCGGCGCGTCCGAGCGATGAAGCATAGCTCTCCCAGCCGAGCCCATTCATGACTTTTGCCCCGACCCATTCGGCGAACCCTTCGCTCACCCATCGCGGCGCGGTCCTGGAAGCCGCGACGACATATTCGATGTTGTGACCGTACTCGTGCGCCAACAATCGCAGCAGTGCGCCCCAGGACTGGCCGCGCACGCTCGCCATATTGATGTGCAGGCGGTTTTCATAGGGCAGGGCGAGCGACAGCGCGCCCTTGTGCTCCGGCGCGTTCTCCCGCGCGCCGGCGAGACGGCCGGTGTAGGTAGCGTAGCTATTCGTGTCCCTGTACAGCTGGACGTAAAACGGCTCGACCGGCGGAAGCTCCAGATCCGTCGTGCAGACCGTTACAATCGCGGCGAGCGCCTCGGGGAGAGTCTTTACCTGCAGCGGGCCGCGCGGCCGGAACTCCGGCGGATTCGTGATCGGCACGACGCGCGGCGGCTCCGCCGTGCTGCACCCCGCGGCGAGTGCGAGACATAAAGCGAGCGCACAAAGGCGTCTCTGCGACCGCATAGTCAAGATTTTTAAAACACGCGCTGCGCGGGACTTCACCGTGGATTTACGCCGAACGCGGCCGCTCGCGGCTGCAGATGTCGAGCGCGACGAGCGCGTAGATCTGCGCCGCCTTCACCATCTCGTCAATGTCGATTTCTTCCGCGCGCGGACCGATGCGCCGGCCGCGCGGGCCGATCTTAACGGCCGGGATGCCGAGCTCGTTGTAAACGTTCGTGTCGGTCCAGATGCTCGCGCGGTCGGGCGCCTCGAAGCGGAGCTTCGAGCCGAAGAGATGCTGGTGGATCTCTTCGAGCGATTGGACGACCGGGTCGACGCCTTTGCCCTCGTGACCCAACAGTGACTTGTAAAGGTCCAGCTCGTACTCGATCCCGAGAGACGCGAGCGTTTTTTCCACCTCGTGCTGGATCGTCACCGGCCGCACCTGCGGCGGCATGCGGATGTCGACGTAGATGCTGCAGACGCCGGGAAAATAGTTGGGCCGGTAGGGGGCGCCGCCTTCGATCGCGCCGATATTGACCTTGGGGAACAGCGGTCCCGTGGGAGAATTGTAAATGTAGCGCTCCTCGAAGCCCTCCGCCCATTTCTCGATGCCGGCGATAATTTTCGTCATCTTGACGATTGCGTTCAGCTTCTCCATCGGATGCGTCGAGCGCTTGCTGCCCCAGGCGGCTTCGGCCTTGCCGAAGGTCGTGATCTTGAGCTGCACGACGCCGGTCTGCGTCCAGACGATGTTCATATCCGAGCCGTCGGCGACGACGGCATAGTCGGTGTGCATGCCGTGCGTAAGCAGATGCCGCGTGCCGGCGCCTTCGCCGCGGTACTCTTTCGTCTGCCACGGGCCGATGGGTGTGCGCGAGATCTCTCCGACGACCGCGGCGAAGACGGCGTCGCCCTTGAGCTTGACGCCGCTCTTTTTGAGCGCCTTCGCCGCCATCATGAACGCCGCGACGCCGCCTTTCATGTTCGAGATGCCGAGGCCGCGGACTTTATTGCCGGCGATCGAGCCCTTGAGCATTTCGTCGGGCTCGATGTCGGCCACCATGCGAAGATCTTCCGCCGTGCCGGTGAAGCTCGTATCCATATGGCCGTTGAAGCCGAGGCTGAGTCCGGTGCCGTCGCCCTTGAGCACGCCGACGGCGTTCGGCCGATCGACTTCGACGTCCTGGCGAACTGCCTTCAGCCCGTTCGCTTTGAACCAATCGAGAATAAATTCCGCGACCGCTTTTTCCTGCCCCGTCGGGCTGGGGAGATTGACGAGATCGCAGCCGAGCCGCGCCAGTTCGTCGCGGTCGATCTGCGCGAGCACTTTTTGCGCCAGTTCCTTGTTGAGGGCCATGCTGATTATTCCTCTCTCGCGCAACATACTTTTCACCCGCGATGGAGTCAACCGACGAAGGTTGACAGCGCTGCGGCGCGCGACTAGATATACAACCGGCCGGAAAGTATTTCGCGGAGGCAACATGGACCGATTCGAAGACCACTGCTGGAAAGACGTCGTCGACGAAGAGCTGCTGGAGATCTACCGCCACTATCAAAGAGACACCTATATCGGCGACCGGCCGGCGCTGCTCGCGATCGACCTATACAACCTCGTCTTTCAAGGCGGCGCGCTTCCCGTGCGCGAGGTCGTCAAACAATTCCCGAGCGCTTGCGGCGAGCACGCGTGGAACGCGATCGAGCCGACCAAAAGGCTCTTCGCCGCCGCGCGCGCTCTCGGCCTGCCGGTGATTTACACGCGCGGCGAGACGCGCCCCGACGCGAGGCCCGGGCGCGTGCGCGCGACCAACCGCCAGGTTAAGAAGGAGGCGCCGGACGGAATGGAGATCCACGAAGCGTTCCGCCCGGAGCCGGGCGACCTCGTGATCCACAAGCAGCGCGCGAGCGGTTTTTACGGCACGCCGCTGGCGGCGCACCTCACGATGCTCGGCGTAAACAGCCTGATCGTCTGCGGCGAGTCGACGAGCGGCTGCGTGCGCGCGAGCGTGGTCGACGCCTACTCGCACGGCTTTCACACCGTCGTGGTCGAGGAGTGCGTGTTCGACCGGAGCCCGCTCTCGCATAAGGTCTCTTTGTTCGATCTCCATCACAAATACGCCGACGTCATGCACCTCGACGAGGTCCTCGAGCGGATGAAGGAACTCCCGGCCCGCCGCGGGCTGTGAGGGCGGACGCGCGCGAAGGGATAAGCCGACGCGAGTTCCTGCGCCGTACAGAATCCCGCTCTGCTTCGGCGGCGTTCCAGTCGCTTTTTTCCGCTAGGCGGGCTATCATGGGGCAGCTTTCATGCAGCTCTCCCGGCGGGACTTTCTCAGGCTCGCTGCCCAAGCGGGCATCGCGGCGCCGCTCATTCTCAACGGTTCCGGCTGTGCGGTTCTAGGACACGACCGCTTCGACGACGAAACCGGCCTATCGCTCGGATATGTGACCGGTGACGTGACCGCCGATGGCGCGGTCGTGTGGCTCCGCGCCGCGCCGGGCAGCGCCGTTCGTGTCGAATATGCGAAGGATACGACGCTCGTCGGAGCCGCCTCGACCTCGCCCGTATCCGTTGTTTCCGAAGCAGATTACACAGCACAGGTTCCCCTTCGCGGTCTCGATGCGGGGAGCGTCTATTATTACCGCGGCGCGGTTGCCGGGAAGAAGCCGGGACCGGTCGCGCGGTTTAAGACCGCGCCCGCTCCCGACGATTCCGCCGTTGTGAAATTCTGCTTCAGCGGCGATACGCGCGAAAGCTACAAGCCGTTCACGATCATGGACGCCATCGGCTCGATGCAGCCGGACTTTTTCGTGCATCTGGGCGACACGATTTACGCCGACCGCGGCGGCACCGCGTCGCGCCTCGAAGAGTTCTGGGCCAAGTACCGCGCCAACCGCGACGACGCGCCAAGCCGCAGATTTTGTTCTCAGGCGAGTTGGTACGTCATGTGGGACGATCACGAGGTGCGGGACAACTACGATAATGAGAATCCTCTCGCGCGGATCGGTCAGCGGGCGTTTCTCGATTACTGGCCGATTCGACACGACACGGACGATCCTACGCGTATTTATCGCTCTTTCCGCTGGGGAAAGGCGCTCGAGCTCTTTCTTCTCGATAACCGCCAGTACCGCGACCGGAAGCATGGCAGCATGCTCGGCGCGAAGCAGAAAGCTTGGCTGCTCGACGCCATCGCCGCGTCGACCGCGACATTTAAAGTGATCGCGAGCTCGGTTCCGCTATACGGCGGCGGCAACGACCGCTGGGACGGCTTCCCCGCCGAGCGGAGGGAAATCTTTCACTGGATCCGCACCCACAACATTACCGGAGTGAATTTTATCGCTGCGGACCTCCATTTCGCCTCCGCGGCCCAAGTGTCGAAGCATCCGCCGACGAAAGAAATCGTCGTCGGTCCGATGGCCGCGCCGCTGAACGCCCTCGCCATCGGCTATTCCACGAGCATGGACTTTTTCGCCAACAAGGCGTTCAACTACGGGATGATCACCGTCGATGCCAAGTCGTCGCCGCCGCGCATGCTGGTCGAAATTCGCGACGACGCCAACGGGCTGCTGTACAAGACGGAGATCGCCGCTTCTTACTAGGCGGGTCTTTTTCGCCGCCGCTCGGCGGCTTCGGGATTGATCGCGCGCACGAGCTTGCCGTCGATATAACTTAAAATATTCTCCACGGCGTTTTCCGCGAAGGCGTTGAAGCTCGCGTCCGTCGGCCAGCCGAGGTGCGGCGCGAGCACGACGTTGTCGAGCTTGAGAAGCGGGCTCGACGCGGGCAGCGGCTCTTCGACGAAAACGTCGAGCGCCGCGCCGGCGATCGCCGGCTCGGCGAGGAGCTTCGCGAGCGCGCCTTCATCGACGATCGCCCCGCGCGCGGTGTTGACGAGATAGGCCGTCGGCTTCATGAGCCGGAGCCTTTTTTCATCTAAAAGATTTTTGCTCTGGTCGGATAACTTCAAATGGACCGAGACGACGTCGGCTGTTCGCATGACGTCGTCCAGCGGTAAATATTCGGCGCCGGATTTTTGCGCCCGCTCGGCCGTGAGCGTCGGCCCCCACGCGACCACCTTCATGCCGAAGGCGCGCCCGATCGCCGCGACCTCGACGCCGATCTTGCCCATCCCCAGGATGCCGAGCGTCTTGCCTCGCAGCACGTAGCCCAAGACGAGCGGCCACTCGCCGCGGCGCATCGCGGCATCGCTCGACGATACGCGCCGCATGACGTCGATCATGAGGCCGAAGGTGAGCTCGGTAACGCTGTTGCCGCCGGGCGCGAGCGACACGACGATACCGGCGGCGGTCGCCGCCTCCATGTCGATGTGGTACGCGTGGTTGCCGGTCTGCGCGATCAGCTCGAGCTCCGGCAGCGACCGGATCAGCGACGCGGTGAAGCGCGTGCGCTCGCGAATCGGAATCACCGCCTGCACGCCTTTCAGCGCGCGCGCCGTGTCCTGCTCCGAGGCGAATTTTTCCGTGAAGACGGCGACACGATGCTTGCCCTTCAGCCGCGCGAGCGCCGGCGAGCGCTCGATCGCGTGCTGATAATCGTCGAGTACGGCGACGTTCATTTTTATTTTTCCTTTTTTCCCGGGTGTCGCTCGGCGACGCCGGTCTCCGAGCCGCGCAATGGGATTCGGCTTATTCCCGCCGCCGGTAGAGGGATGCGCGGACTCTCTAACCGGCGCCCCCTTCGCTCCAGTCCGAGGGGCGCGAGGAAGAGGGCCGCGGACGTCCGATTACAAAACCACAGTTCATGGCACGGCTCTATCGGCCGCGGCCCGATACTCGCACTCCTCGGACCGCAAATTTTACAACACCGCGATGGCGTTGATCTCGATCAGATAATCCGGGTGCGCAAGGCCGGTGATGATCACGAGCGTGCTCGTCGGCGGCGTCGTCTCTTTGTAGTACTGCATGCGGACTTTGTTGTAGCCCTCGCGATATTTCCGGTCGACGATGTAGGTCGTCGTCATGACGAGGTTCTTGAGCGAGCCGCCGGCCTCTTCGAGGACGGCTGTGAGATTTTCATATACCTGGCGCGTTTGCGCCTCGATGTCGCCTTTGCCGACGACGTTGCCGTCTTTATCCACGGCGGTTTGTCCCGCGACAAACAGCAGACGGCCGCCGTCGGCCACGATGCCGTGGCTGTAGCGCGGCCGCGGATCGTTCAAACGCTTCGGTTGAATGACCTTCGTTGTCATGAGTCCCTCCTTAATTCTTCGTTGGGTAGCGTTTCGCCATCTCGTTGAAGAAGCCCTCTTTCTCCAGCTCTTGTAGGAACGTCAAATCCACGAACTGCTCGGGCTTCGCGTTTTTTGCCTGCGGCATCTGCGGCGCGAGCACATCGAGCATGAACTGGATCCCTTTGAGCGTGGGATAGGGCTTCTTCGGGATCGATTTGATGTAGCCGGTGTAGGAATCTTCCAGGACCTCGGGGTCGTTCGTGCGCATGTATTTCGCGAAAACCCGCTGCGCCTCTTTTTTGTTGGCGTAGATGAAGTAGATCGCCTCGACGAATCCCTTGAGGGCGTTCTTTACAGTGTCGCGGTTCGTTTTGATGTAATCGCGCGAGGTCGCGAAGCCGTTGCCCTGGACCTCGACGCCCAGGTCGCCGACCTGGACGCCTTCGACCATGCCCGCCTTGCGCGCCGGCGCCGCGGACGACGAAGTGAAGAGCGAGGCGTCGATTTTTCCCGTTACCAGCGCGGCGAGCCGCTCGGCATCCGGGCCGGAGGGAACGAGGTTGACGTCCTTGGCCGCGTCCATGCCGTAGTGGCGGAAGAGAATGCCGGCGGCGTAGTAGGTCGCCGAGCCGAAGCCGCTGATGCCGAAGCGCTTGCCCTTCAGCTGCTCGACCTTCGTGGTTCCCGGGCGCGTAAAGAGAATCTGGTCGTAGGACGTTTCGACCGCGGCGACCAGCACCAGGTTAAAGCCGGTGAGATTCGCCTGCACGACGGTGCCGATGTTGACGATCGGCGGATCGCCGCCGGCGAGCGCCTGGGTCGCGATCTGGCCGCCGCGGAGAAAAATCGGCTCGACGTCCAGGCCGTACTTCTTGAAAAGACCCGCTTCCTTCGCCACCCACACGTTGCTCTGGCGGAAGCTGAGCGATGGATAGCCGATGCGGATGCGCTTAAGCTCCTGCGCGTGCGAGGCTCCGGCGTTCCAAAGAATCAAAAAGGCAAAGATGATAAAAACTTTTTTATTTCGCGGCATCGCGTCTCCTTTATTTCCATCCCAGTTGTTTTTTTGCCTCTTCGACGAGGCTGACATCGACGTAGTTCGTGTACGGCGGCGCTTTCTTGCCCTCGTATTTCCCGGCCTTTTCCCTCAGGTCGAAGGTTTTCTCGATCGACTGTTTGCTGATCGCGCCGTCTACCGGGAACGGCTTGAATTCTTCGATCAGATAGTGGTAATCGGCTTCCGCCGCCTCGCGGGTGCTTTTGAGAACCTTGTTGTAGATCGCCAGCGCCTCTTCTTTGTTTTTCGGATCGTACAGCCACTTCGTCGCCTCGGCCATCCCTTTGATGAATTTGACGACCTCGGCGCGGTTCGACTTGAGATAGTCGTCGTTGGCGAACTGCACGACGAACTGGATCGGTCCCAAATGCTCGTGGAAAGTCGTCAGCTTCGTGAAACCTTCCTGGCGCGCGCGCAAATTGAACGGGGGTCCCATGAAAGTCACCTGAACGGAGCCGCCTTTCAGCGCCGCGTAGCGCTGCGGCGAGGTGCCGACGACCAGCAGCTTGTAGTCCTTCGGGCCGATCTTATAAGCCTTCTCGAAGACTTCCGCGAGCATGAGCGTGGTTCCGCCGGTCAACGAGTCGACGCCGATCGTCTTACCTTTGATGTCGGCGCCGGTCTTGATCTCCGGCCGCGCGACGACGTCGTACGGGATCTTCTCCAGCGCGCCGGAGATGATTTTGACCTTGGCGCCTTTCTCCATCGCTTCGATGATGTAATCGGGGTTGATGCGGCCGATCGGGATCGTATTGCTGAGCACCGCGCGCGTCGTGTTCGGGCCGCCGTTGATGATGATCTCCTCGATATAGATCCCGTTCTTCTGAAAGAACTTTTTCTCTTCCGCGACGAAGAGCGGCCAGCTCGAGGCGGTGCGGCCGCTTTGCACGAAGCGGACCGTGGGCAGATTCGCCTCGCCGGCGTAGCACGGGAGGCTCAGGACAAGCGCGAAAACAGCGGACAGGATGAATTGGCAGTGGCGCATAGTACCTCCGTCGCGTCTACAGCTTGGCGAAGCCGCCTGCGGCTTTCACCTCTTCTTCTATCAATTTCCACAGGGTGTTTTCTAGTTCCACGAAGCGCCGGTCGGACTTCACCTCCATGTCGCGCGGCCGCGGCAGCGGCACGCGGAATTCCTCGCGGATCGTCCCCGGACGGTGGCTGAAGACGACAATGCGGTCGGATAGCAGGATCGCCTCGGCGATCATGTGCGTGACGAAGATCACGGTCTTTTTCGTCTGCGACCAGATGCGCAGCAGTTCGAGCTGCATAAAGCTCCGCGTCTGCGCGTCGAGCGCGGCGAACGGCTCGTCCATCAGGAGAATCTTGGGCTCGATGGCGAGCGCGCGCGCGAGGTTGACGCGCTGCTGCATGCCGCCGGAGAGCTCATGCGGGTAGTGCTGCTCGAAGCCGGAGAGACCGACGAGATCGAGATACTTCCGCGCGAGCTCGCGCGCCTCCGCCGGGTTTTTGCCGCGTCCTTCGAGCCCGAGCAGCACGTTGTTGAGGCTCGTCCGCCAGGGCAGCAGCGCGGCCCCTTGGAAAACGAAACCCATGAGCAGGTCGCCGCCGGCGCCTTTCTGCTCGCGGCCGTCGACGAAGATCTGTCCCCCGGAGGGCGGGACGAGGCCGTTGATGACGCGGAGCATCGTCGTCTTACCGCAGCCGGACGGTCCGACGATGCTGACGAACTCGCCGTCGCGGACGCTGAGGTCGATGTCGCGAAAAATGACGAAGGGCTCGCCGTTGCGGCCCGTGACCTCGCGGCTCAGGTTTTTTAGTTCCAGGATCGCGGACGCCATGTCAGCGGGGGTGGGAGGCTTTCCACGGCGTCGCGAGATCTTCGATCTTGCGCAGAATCTCGAAGCCGACGATGCCCATCAGCCCGAACGCGGTGACGCCCACGAACAGCACCGGAACGTTCAGTGTCTGGCCGGCGAAGTAGACGAGATAGCCGAGGCCGGCGGTCGCGCCGAACCATTCGGCGATCGCCACGCCGGTGAGCCCGCGGCCGAGCGCGAGGCGGAGTCCGGACAGAATGAACGGCAGCGACGCGGGCAGAAGAATCTTGCGAAACAGCGCGACGCGCTTCATCCGCAGCGAGCGCGCCAGCTCGACGAATTCGCGGTCGACGACGCGCATGCCGTAGTAGGAATTGATCAGGATGGGAAAAACGCAGCCGAGGAAGACGATCGCGACTTTCGAGCCGGCGCCGATGCCGAGCCAGAGGAGCAGCACGGGCGCAAAGGCGATGCGCGGCGTCGTGTACAGCGTCGTCATCCACGGATGGATGTAATCGCGCACCGCGGGCGAGAGCGCCATCACAAATCCGATCGGCACGCCGACAACGATCGACAGCAAATAGCCGTAAAGAAAGATCCACGAGCTGGCGAACAGATGCGGGTAGAGCTCGCCGGTGACGAAGAGCATCTCGTAGGCCTTCGAGACGACGGTGAGCGGCGAAACCAGGAACGCGGTATCGGCGACGACGACCGTGGCGAGGTAATGCCACAAGACGAGGCCGCATAGGATCGAGAGCGTCTTGTGTATCGCCCGCGAATTGTCGCGATAAAATCCCACGATGGTTACCATTCCGCCGTCTGGCGCCACGGCGCGAGCTTCTGCTCGCCTTTCTTGATCAGCGTGAAGCTCGCGATCCCCATCGCCGCCAAAAGCACCACGGTGACGAAGAGCTTCGGGCTGTCCCAGGTCTCCGACGCGTCGCGGAGCATGTAGCCGAGCCCGGCGTTGGAGGCGAGCAGCTCGGCGGCGATGACTCCGAGCAGCGCCCGGCCGACGCCGAGGCGCATGCCGGTCACGATGAACGGCAGCGCGGCGGGAAGGCGAACTTTGTACGTCGTTTGCCAGCGGCTCAGGCGAAACGATCTCGATATCTCGAGCCAGAGCGGATCGATTGTTTTGACGCCCGCCGCCGTGTTGAGGATCAACTCGACGATCGTGATCTTGAAGACGACGATCACTTTCGACATCATGCCGATGCCGAACCAGATGATGATGAGCGGCACGATCGTGATGATCGGAATCGAATAGAGCGTAGCGATCCACGGCTCCATCCACTCCTCGAGCCACTTGTGCATGCCCATGAAGTAGCCGAGCGGGATGCCGATGAGACAGGCGGCGGAAAAGCCGTAGGCGAATTCCATAAGGGTCGCCGCGAAATGGCGCGCGAGCTCGCCGCTCGCCGCGAGCTTCCAAAAAGAGCGCGCGACGCCGCTCGGCGCGGGCATGAGAAGGTCGTTTTCGAGAAACAGGCGGGCGAGAATCTCCCACGCGACGAGCACCACGACAATCGAGACGATGCCGCGGGTGACGTCCTTGCGCATGGAGCGAGCCACCGGTCAGCGGTAAAGTTCCGGATCGGGGCCTTTGTCTTGCGAGAGGCGGATTCTGGGGAACATTGCGAAACGGCCGCCGCGGTTCTGAACCATGAAGTCGACGGGGACGAAGCCCTGAAGCAGCGGGATCGGCATGAGAACGCCGGCGAAGGGGTTGCCCGAATCGTGGCCGATCATCAGCTTCTCGCCCAGCCAACCGGCCGGCAGGTTGCCGCTAATGTCGAAGTGGCTCGCCGAGATGCTGCCCTGAAGCGGCGGCAGCGAATAGCGCTTGGTCGGGTCTCTTTCGACCTCGGTCTGGAGTTGCGCGTCCGGGCCTTTGCCGCGCGCCGTCGTCGGCGCGCCCGCCTCGCGCACCAGAGTGAACGTGGTCTCGGGATACGGGTCCTCGGGCTTCTTGGCGAGGTTGCCCGCGAGGACAGTCGGCGGGACATTTTTCAGGCCGCCTTCGCTGTTCTTCGGACGGGTGTCGACGTCGGCCATGGCGACGTCGAAGTTCCGCTGCCGCACCGCCATCTGGAAGCGGCTGTTCGCCGCCTCGTCGAGCCGGTAGGTCTGCGTGCGGACGCCCCACGGCGTTTGCAGGTTGAGCAGGATCTCGTTGTCGCCCAGCACGCTGACGCCCTTGTCGGCCAGCTCCATGTTGTTGAGATTCCCGTCGAAGAGCGAAGCTTTCAATCCGAGACCTTGGGGTCCGTAGAGCTCGGGATTCTCCATGAGAAATTTCTTGCTCATGCGGAGCCCCTGATTTTCCGCCCGCGTCATCCGCGAGAGGCGCTGGGTCGCGTCCTTCGCCGCGTCGGTATCGGCGTAGCTGTCGAGAATTTCCTTGAAAAAAGCCTCCTGCATGCCGCGGTCCGAGGTGCGGCCGGCCGCTTGCAGCAGGTTCTTCGCCGCCTTGTCTTTCAAGTCGGCGAGCTTTTTCTCCGGCGCGCGTCCGGACATCTCGTTATAGGCGATCGCCTTTTCATACATCCCGTTGTGCTCGTACGCGTTGGCGATCACCGTGTAAACGTCGGCGGCGTCTATCGACTCAGGATGCGCGCGTACGTATTGCACGCCCTTGTCGATGACATCCTGATTCGAGATCGGGTTTGCCGTGATCACCTGGATCAGGTTGGTCGCGATCATGATGCCGTTCGCCGCCGCGACCGTCGGCAGTCCGCTCGGCCCGCTGAGGATCAGCGGCGCGGCCAGCATGAGATTCTTTTTCAGGAAATCGTCGCCGAGAAGCACGTATTTGACGGTGTCCAGCTGATATTTCGTCCGCGCCCCCTGAAACGACGCGAGCATGTTGTATTCGGGATTCTCGATCAGCACCCGCGCGCGGTCGCGCTCGTGGCTGTTCGAAGAGCGCGCGACCTGCTGGAGGATTTTTTTCGCGTCCTCGTGGCTGCCCTTGATCTCCAGGGCGACCGAGCGCGCGTCGCGCGCGATCTCGGCCTGCGGCATGCCGCGGTATTTTCTCTCGAGCTGGTCCGCTTCTTTGCGGATTTGCTCGTCGTCGCGCAGCGTCAGCGCGTAAAGCAGGCCGCTGATGTCGCGGTTCTCCGCCGCCTGCACGCGCAGCGGCGGCCGGACGATCTGGAGGGCTTTTTTCGTCTCCTGATCCTCGGCTTGCGCGCGCCGCTTCATGCGGTCGACGCCGGCCTCGGCGTCTTTGGAGAGCGGGTCGAGCACCGCGGCGACCTGATAGTAGAAATCCGCCTTGTCGAAATCTTTCTTGCCGAGCGCCTCTTCGGCCCGGTCGAGCTGCTTTTGCGCCAGGACGCGCCGCTTCTTTGCCTCGAGCTCTTCGATGCGCTTGCGCACTTCGGGATTGCGCGGATCGTCGGGATAGCGTCTGAGATGGTCGTTCAAAAGCGCGAGCGCGCGGCGCTCCTCGATCGGCATGTCGTTCGTGGTGAAGGCCATCAGCTGCTGCACCGCCGACTCGACCGCCGCCGACGTGTAATTCCCCGTCATCACGTTGGCGACGTTTACCGAGCCTAGCATGCGGTTGAAAATGCCGCCCCACTTGTTCTGCGCCGCTTTCCTCAGCTGCTCGTCGGCCTGATTGAGGTCGTCGTTCTTGAGCCGCGATTCGATCAGCTGCTTCTGCTGCGGCATCGCCGTGAACGAAAGCGCCTGCCGCTGGGCCGCGAGATAGCGCGCGCGGTCTTCGATCGTATTGTTGTAGAGGTCGCGCGCCGCGTCGCCCAGGCCGGTGGTGGTGCCGCGCTCTTTTTTAAGCTGCGCGTCGCGGTCGGTGAAGAACTTCAGGTCGTCGGCGAGCGTCGAGCTGTCTCCGGTGAGCGCCGCGATCATCGCGCTGCGCGCGCGCTTGTCCACGTCGTCGGGAAAGTAAAGCGGAGTGCCGGGGGGCTTCTCGAAGGGATCGAACTCCGGCACGGGATTGAGGATCCGGTCCGGCAGCTCCTGCGGAGCTTGCGCCGCCGATCGCGCCGGCGGCCAAGCGAACGCGGCGCAGAGGCAACAAACGGCGAGCAGCGATCGATGGAAGCGTCTCATCGGCTGAGTCTTCGGATCTTCTCGTCGAAGCCCCGAAGCGCTTCGATTTTACCCTGGGCCTCGATCTTCTCCACGATTCCGTCCACGCCGGCGACCTCCGTATAGAGGCTCATAGCCTGCTTTTCAAGCTGCCCGTAGACCTTCATATCGAAAGCCAGCCCCTCGGGGTCGTTCTCGGCAATATAGTCTTTGGACAGTCGAGCATAAAAGTCGCCAAAATCGAGGAGATAGCGGTAATAGTTCTTGCTTTGCCTGTGCTTGGTAACGAGCTGGCTGTACGCCAGGATAGTAATATGGTTGCCGTCCGTCAAGCGAAAACGGTTGGCTTCCACGAAGGCCACTTTGGCGCGGTCGACCTTCTCCTCTTCGACCCGGGCGAGGTATTCCTGCGGCGCGCCCTGATACTTCTTCACCAGGCCGTTCCACGATTCGACCCGTTCGTCGAGCGCCTTGAGATAGGCGAAGGGATCTTCGGTCGGCAGCGGCTTGTCGAGGATCGCCTTAAAGGCTTCCAGTGTTTCGATGTTTTTGAGCGCCTGCGGCCGGAGCGGCCCGTCGATGTCGGCGACCCGTCGGTAGTAATCCAGCGCCTTGTCGTAGTCGCGCAGCCGCTCGTAGGCGGTCGCGCGGCTGAACTGGATGATGTCGACGAACTGCCGCGGGTTCTTGCGCTCGTAGTCGTCGAGGCGCACGAGCGCCGCCTTCATGACGTTCACGCCGGTCACGTCCTTGGCGATCGGAAAACGATAGACGTCCTCGCGCGCGAAGCGCTGGAAGTCCTTCACGACGTCCATAAGATTCTGCGCCGGAACGTATTGCCGTTCGGTCGCTAGTCTGGAGGAGCAGGAGGCGAGAAAAAGAGAGAATGCCAGGAGCGAAAAAAATGTCGGTCGTGAATTGCTGATTGCGACTTTCAAGATTCGCTTGGGCTTAGCCCGTCTCGATAAGCGAGTAGAATAGCACGAGTCGATTTCTTTTGCTCGCGGCGAAATCGTGCGGAGTGCCTTTGGGAATATGGCAGAGGGTGCCGGCTCGGAGCGCGATTTTGCGCCCGTCGACGCGGAGCCGGCCGCAGCCGCGAAGCACTTCGCACACGACATCCTTGTCCTTGTGGCGTATCTGCTTCGCGTCGTCGGCTGAGCGCGGGCGAAAGACGATGATGCCGGAGCTGAAGCCGCGCCCCTCCGCGAGAGAAGCGTAAGCGATCTCGTCGTTGATTTTTTTGACCTGCCTGAGGCTTTTGCGGACGGTCGTGATCTTCATGCCCGACTGAGGCGGCAGCCGCGCCGCCGCATCACGCCTCTTTGACCGCCGCGACGATTTCGCGCAGCGCCTGCTCCGCCTTGTCGTCCGGCACGCGGGACGAGCCCACGACTTTATGGCCGCCGCCGCCGTAGTTTCTCAGCAGCTCACCCACGTTGACGTTCGACGTCGGGTTGAAGATGTTGTAGCCGACCGAGATCGCCGTCGTGTTCGCGCGCTGGCTGTCCTCGGCGACTTTGACGGAAATATTCGCGGCGGGAAAGAGCGTATAGAGCAGAAAACGGTTTCCATCCGGGATGTCTTTGATCCCGCGGAGGTCCAGCAGGATCACGTTGCCGTCCAGCTTCGCGCGTTCGACAAGGATCTTTTTCAGCCGCTCCTGATCCGCGAGTATCTTCGCGCAGCGGCGCGCGACCTCCGGCTCTCGCAGCGTCTCTTCGACGCTTTTGTCGCGCAGGTAATCGATCAGCTTCAGCCAGTAGGGCTCGTCTTCGGCGAACTTGCCGTCGATGGTCATGGAAATCAGCACGTAGCCCGCTGGGTGCAGCACGTCTTCGGGCGTGAGCAGCGCCGCGTCGATCTTGTCCGCTTCGTCGAGGAGATATTTCATCCGCGGCGAGTCGAGAATCTCGATCCCGCGTTCTTGGCGGCGGTCCCCGCGCACGCGGTCGCGCATCGCGAGTGTGTAGTATTCGTAAACGACGCGCGCCGCGCTCGGCGCGATGCGGAAGCCGCCTTTGCCGGGCACCAGCGTCACGTTTTCGGACTGTCCCGTATGATCACGCCACGCGAACGCGTTGGTGACGTGATGGTCGAACCACAGCGTGCAGTCGGGATGATAGGGGAGATTGGCGATCACGTCGCCGCGGCGGATCTCGACCTGCCCGTCCTGCATGAACTTGGGCTCGACGAAGAGATACGCGTCGATCTCTTCCATGAGCGTGATGAGCGCGCCGCAGACGAGCCCGTCAAAATCCGCGCGTGTGACGAGCCTCATGGCTTGGCAAGCTCCTCGACCGGCACCGCGTGGTGGCCGAAAGCGGCCGCGACGGCCGGGTGCGTGATCTTTCCCTTGTAGGTGTTCAGTCCCTTCCCGAGCGCGCGGTCTTCGAGGAACGCGCGCGGGACGCCTTTGTCGGCGAGCGCGAGGCCGTAGGAGAGCGTCGCATTCGTGAGCGCGTAGGTCGACGTGTGCGGGACGATCGCGGGCATATTCGTCACGCAGTAGTGGACGACTTCTTCTTCGACGTAGATCGGATGGTGATGCGTGGTCGGCCGCGACGTCTCGGCGCAGCCGCCCTGATCGATCGAGATGTCGACCAGCGCCGCGCCGGGCTTCATCATCTTCACCATCTGCCGTGTGATAAGCTTCGGCGTCTTCGCGCCGGGAATCAGCACCGACCCGATCACGAGATCCGCGTCGACCACTTCTTCCTCGACATTCGCGCGATTGGACATCAGCGTCGTCACGTGGCCGCCCAGGATGTCGTGCACATAGCGGAGCTTCGACGGGTTGATGTCGAGAATGCTCACGTAGGCGCCCATGCCCGCGGCGACCTGGCACGCGGTCGTCCCGGACATGCCCGCGCCGAGGATGACGACTTTTCCGGGGCGGACGCCGGAGGCGCCGCCGAGGAGAATGCCGCGCCCGCCGTTCTCCGCCTGGAGACACCACGCGCCGACCTGCAGCGCGAGCCGCCCGGCCACTTCGCTCATCGGCGTGAGCAGAGGGAGCGAGCCGTCGTCGAGCTGGATCGTCTCGTAGGCGACGGCGGTTATTTTCTTCTCCAGCAGCGCGCGCGTCACCGTCTCGTTCGCAGCGAGATGGAGATACGTGTAGAGAATCAGGCCTTCGCGCAGGAAAGGGAATTCCGCCGCGAGCGGCTCTTTTACTTTCATGATGAGGTCGGCGCGGTGCCAGACCTCGGCGGCAGAGCCGGCCAGCGCCGCGCCCGCGCCTTCGTACGAGCGGTCGAGGATGCCGCTGCCGGCGCCCGCGCTCTTTTCAATCACGACCTCGTGGCCGTGGGCGACGAACGCGGCGACCCCTGTCGGCGTGATCGCGACGCGGTTCTCTTCTTCTTTGATTTCCTTCGGAACGCCGACGATCATCAGAGAGCTAGTCTAGCGCAGGGAAAATGCTAACGCCACACGATCCAGGCGAGCAGCAGCCATCCGACGAGAAACGCGAGTCCGCCGATCGGCGTGACCGCGCCGAGCCAGCGCGGCCCGCCCATCGCGAGGAGATAAAGGCTGCCGGAAAAGACCACGATGCCGAAGACGAAAAGCCATCCCGCCGCCGTTAACCACGGCCCCGACCAGTGCGCCGCGGCCGCCGCGACCGCGAGCAGCCCGAGTGCGTGGTACATGTGATAGCGCACGCCGACCTCGAAGACATTGAACATATCCGGCGGGAGCTTGTTCTTCAGCCCGTGCGCGGCGAACGCGCCGAGCGCGACACCGAAAAAGGCGGCCAGCGCACCGAGAGAAAAGAAAAGGCGGTCCATGAATTTATTCTTTCCTGAAGTCGTCCAGCGAAAAGCCGGCGTCTTGTAAAATCTTAAGAAACAGACCAAGAGGTAGGTCGCCTGGATGCATGGGCACAACGGTTCGGTACCCGTTTCGGGAATGTTGCAGTATCAGGTGAGAGCCTTTTTGTCGCTTTTCGATAAATCCTTTGCGCTTGAGAAATCGTACGACTTCTCGCGGCGTAGCCAACTATTCACCTACGGCTATAGAGAGCGTGTCGACATCCACGACTTTTGCCGACGACTTCGGAACGTCGTCGCCATCGGCTAAACAATCTTCGATATAGAGCGCAAGGGCTTTCCGGATGTCCTCTTTGGCTTGGCGCGCTGTTTTACCACGACCATAGACCCCTGGGATGTCGGGAATATACGCCCAAAAGTCCCTTTTCTCTTTCACTATGACGATGGGGTATTCGCGGACCATTTTCATGCCCAGTTTGTATCATAGAAAAGCGTTTACGACCACATCGCGAGCAAGAGAGTTTGACAGATAGCAGGACCCGATGAAACAATCTCCCCGCTTGGCAGGCGTGTGTTAAGACCGGAGGGCGGATGAAAGTTTTGCAGAGTATCGTCGTGCCGAAAAATTCCGGCAAGTCGGTCGTGGTGAAGCAGGGGCAGATTCTGCGCGTCGCCGGTCGCACGATCGTCGATTTCGTCGCCTTCAACCTGCATAATCTGCGCGAGCGCTTCGACCAGGCGCGCACGAAGACGAATCAGGTCAAGCTTTTTATCAGCACCGGCGACCAGCTCTTCTCGAAGCTCAACAATCCGCTGCTCACGATCGTCGAAGACTCGTTCAAAGAAGGCAGGCACGATCTGCAGAAGGGCATGTGCAGCAGGAAGCGCTTCGAGATGGTCGCGCAAGGCCTCGCGCGGCGGAAATTCGCCGGAGGCGTCGATTTAAATCCACAGAGGCCGGAGGACATTCCCGACCACGGCTGCTGGGAGAATCTCATCGACGCGCTCAAAGGCTACGGTATCGCTGACGAAGACATCCCGAGCCCGTTCAATATCTGGCAGACGATGAAGATCGATCCCGAGACCGGCGCGCTGCTCGACACCACGATCAGGCCGAAAGAGGAGGCGCACATCGATTTCCGCGCCGAGACGGATTGCCTCGTCGCGGTCAGCGCCTGCCCGGAGTCGGGCAGGGGACAGGCGATTCGCGTGGAGGTGTTCGAACAATAATCAGAAGGGACTGGCTTCCCTAAGTTCGCGGGAATGACGGATCAAAGAGACCCCGGGATATTCTTAAGGCCGAGCTCCCTCGCTACTTCCAGCAATCCGTTCCACGTCGGCTCGTCCAACTCCACGCCCTCTTTTAATTGCTTCTCTTCGATCTTCCGCGCGCGCTCGCCGGGCAGGAGAACTTCTTCGAAGCCCGGCGCGACCTTGATTTTTTTGGCGCGCGCGGCGAACTCGTCCACGCCGGCAAAAAAATCATCCAACGGCTGAAACTCCTCGACGGCGATGGCCTGGAGCAGCACGCCGTTGACGGCGTGGCCGCCTTTGTCCCACCACGCGCGGCCGGAGCCGCTGCCGGTGAGGATGCCGGCCAGAATTTCCGTAACGACGTTCAGCCCCGAGCCTTTGTAACCGCCGAAGGGAAGCAGAACACCGCGCGGCGGGCCGCGAAAAGTCTTGACGCTTTTCGTCGGCTTGCCGTACCCGTCGAGCATGGCGCCCTCGGGAATCGGCTCGCCGCGCCCCTCGCGCTTCTGAATCTCGCCCATGCTCATCGACGACGTGGCGAAATCGAGCACGATGTGCGCGCCGCTCCGCGCGGGAATGCCGAAAGACATCGGGTTCGTCCCGGTGATGCGCTCCATGCCGCCGTAGAGCGTAACGCTGCCGGAGCCGACGCATACTACGCCGAAGCCGATCATGCCTTCGTCCGCCGCCAGCTCCATATAGTCGGCCAGCCGGCCGACGTGCCCGGCGCGGCGCAGCGCGACGATGCCGACGCCGTGCTCCTTCGCCTTCTCGACGGCGAGCTTCATGGCGTCGTACGCGGCGATCTGGCCGATATAATGCTTCGCGTCGACGACTGCCGTCGTCTTGCCCTCGCGCAAGACGGTCGGCTTCTCGCTGATCTGCGTGGTGCCGTCTTTGATCCAGGCGAGGTAGGGCCCGACGCGGCAGGTGCCGTGGCCGGTGTAGCCGCGGAGATCGGCTTTGGCGAGCAGCTCCGCGAGCACGCGGCTGTCGCGCTCGGGCATGCCGCCCGCCCGGAAGAGCCGCTCGGAAAAATCGCGCAGCGCGTCGTACGGGATGCGCGGCATGGCTACTTTAGCTCGACGGGAAAGTAGCGCGCGAGCCAATCGGCGACGATGCGGCCCACGCGCGGGTTTTCCTCGCCGAACATGAAGTGATCGACTTCAGAAAAGAGGTGAAGCTCCGCCGGCTGCTTCGCGCGGCGGAACAGCTCGATCGATTCCTCCGTCGGCGTGACGGAGTCGTTCGCGCTGTGAAGCAGAAGCAGCGGCCGCGGCGCGATTTTGCCGACCATGTCGTCGGCGCGAAAATCGTACATGCTCTGCGCCGTCTCGGCGGGAAATTCCTGGATCGAGCCGGGGCTCACATTGGCGCGCAGCTTTTCGGGAATCGGCACGATCTCGTAGCGCGGCACCATGAGCGATTTTCCCGTGCGCTCGCGGTGGCGCCGTCCTTCCTCCAGCATATTTGTGAAGCGCTTCCACGCCTCGGCGCCCGGATGCTGGCGGCGGAATTTCCGCTCGCCGTCGCCCCAGCCGCCGGAGGAAATCACGGCGGCCGCGCGCTCGTCCGCGCCGGCGGTGTAGATCGAGACCGCGGCGCCGAAGCTGCTGCCGACGAGCGCGATGCGCCGCGGGTCGACATCCGGCCGCGTCGCCATGTAGCTGATCGCGTTGGACGTATCCTTCACCTGATCGAGGCAGAGGATGCGCGCCCGCTCGCCGCCGCTCTCGCCGCAGCCGCGGAAATCGAAGCGCATCGTGACATAGCCCCAGGCGGCGAGCTGCTCGGCGATAACGGTTTGTCCGCGGCCGTCCTTATTGCCGCCGAAGCCGTGCAGCACGAGAAACGCAGGCCGCCGCTCGCCCGGGCGCAAACCTTCGGGAGGCTGCACGATGCCCGACAGTTCGAGGCGGTCGGACGGAAACGTGATTTTCGAAATCATCGTGTCACCTCATCCCCAAGGGCCGAAAAACGGCTCGCCTTCGTAGGTATCGGGCAGCGGCTCGACCGTCTCGGGCCATTTGTGGTGATCGACCTTACGGCGCAGTTCTTTGGGCCGCGGCTTCCCGTCCCAGCCGACCTGCTCCATGTAGTAGTAGAGCTTGATGCAATGCCCGTCCGGATCGAGCACGTGCGCGGCGTAGTCGATGCCGGGATAGAGCTCCGGAGGAATCTCCGCGAAGCGCGCGCCGCGCTCTTTGAAGAAATGCACCGCGTCGCGCAGCTGCCGGTAGTTCGCGAGCTGAAGGCCGAGCGACATCGACGACGTGTGCGGGCTGAGCCCGAGCACTTCGCGCAGCGCCATCGGGTAGAGCGCGAGCGAATGGTGCTCGGTGTTGGCGCGGAGATAGATGCAGCGCTGGCCGCGCCACTCGACTTCTTCTGTCAGCGTAAACCCGAGCGTGTCGCGATAAAATTTTTCCGCCGCTTCCATGTTCGCGGCGAACAGCTCTACGGGCCCCAAGCGCACGATCTTGAACGGCCGCGGCAGCAGGACGCCGTCGACGTCGTACGTCGCGGGTAAATTATCGATGTGGCGGTAGCCCGAGGTGATATCGATTTCTTTTTTCAGCGCCTGCTCGACTTCGTCGAACTCCGAGATTTGCGGCAGCGCCGGCGCCTCGTCGAAGCCGCGGTCGTACATCGGCTTCGGCTTGCTGTGGCCGTTCCATCCGATCTGCTCGATGCCGTAGTAAAGCTCGTTCTGGTGGCCGTCGGGATCGAACAGGTATGTGTGCCAGTTCGATCCCGGCATGTCGCGCCCGGAGCGCTGGATCTTGATCTTTTTTTCCTCGAACCAGCGGATCGCGCCGCCGACTTCCGCCAGGCTGCCGACCTGCCAGGTGATCTGATTGATCGTGACGCCCGGTTTCTCCGCGCGGCCGAGCGCGTCGCGCACGCGCTTGGGGAAAAGCACCATCGCGTGATGGTCGCCGCCGTAGCGCGTGAAGTAGCCGTGCGGGTCGCCGAGCCCCGCGAGCTGATCCGGGCTCTTCGCGCGCCGGGAATAATCCATCACGTCGGAGACGCGAAAACCGAGAAGGTCGCGATAAAACCGGATGCCCTCGTCCATATTCGTCAGGTTGAAGCCGAAATGGCCCAACCTTCGGATTTTGAACGGACGATCCAGCAAGACGCCACCGACATTGAATTTGTCCGAGGCTGACATAGCGCACCTCAAACGAGAGATTACGGTTCGTAAATTAAAACGTCGACCGGTTTCCCGCCCACCGGCATGTCGGGGCAGGCGCTGAGCGCGACGACGAGATTCATCTCGGCGCGGAGATCGACGTAGCTGCCGGCCTTCGCGCGCACCGTCGTGTGCTCCATCTTGCCGGTCTTGCCGTCGATGATCATGTGCTGGTTCAGGTTCCACGGGTTCGGGATGTCCTCCGGCGCGATGCCGTAGGGAGCAAGCGCGCGCTGGAGATTTTCGTAGCAGCCGTGGTCGGGAATGTCCTCGTCCTTGTAGTCGCGGTGGTAGTATTCGCGCAGACGGCCTTCTTTTTTCGCGAGCTGAAAGCGATAGCCGCTGCACATGCCTTTCTGCAGGTCGTGCGTGACCTCGCCCGCTTTATCGTCGATGACCGTCATCATGTGCTGGTTGTTGCGCCCCATGAGCTTGTCGCCCTTCGAGATGAAAATCTTCCCGTTGTAGACCTTGGTGCGCGCCTGGTCGAAGCGCTCTTTTAAATTTTCTTTTTTAAGGCAGACGAAGTCGACGGTGGTCGTCGCGGTGATGCGAATCACCTGCCCCTGCTTGAGCTCGCCGGACCATCCGGTGTTGTAAGGGACGTGCTGTTCTTTGATTGTTTTCACGACGGTGCTCCTTCTGGGTTTGCAAACGGTCTTTCCGATATGGCATTAATCGCGTCGAAATTCGAGTCCGTCCGAGCGGCGGTTTATGAGAGCGAGGCTTCCATTAGTAGTTCTCATGCTGGTTGTGGCGGCGCTTTCCGGCTGCACGTCTTTCAGCGGGGGACCGCTCGGGCAAAAAATCGACGACACCAACATTACGGCGGCGGTCAACAGCAAGCTCGCGACCGGCAGCAAAGCCTCCCCGTTCACCCGTGTCGACGTCGACACGGTGAGCGGCGTCGTCTCGCTCAACGGCGTCGTGGCGAGCGATCAGGAGCGCGCGCGCGCCGGGCAGCTCGCCGGTCAGGTCGGCGGCGTGAAACGGGTGATCAACAACCTCCAGGTGCAGAAGCCCTAGCTAGCGCTTCTGGTACAATCCCTCGGCGAAGCCGCTCGACACGACCTCGTTGATAAAGCGCGGCTCGACGAAGCGCTGCGGCGTTACACCCGCCGGCAGCGGCCGGCTCGCGCTCACTTCCTCCAAAATCGTCTGGATGCCTTCGTTCGTCGCTTCGGGAACGCGCTTGATGTAGCGCTGCGCGTAAACCTCGTACGTGCGCTCGGTCGCGGGCGTGGTCTTGATGCGGGTCTGCTTTTCGAGCGTCGCCAGTGCCAGCCGGCGGTCGGTCTTGAAGCGGTGAATGCCTTCGACGTAGGCGTGCATGAAGCGGCTCACCGTGTCGGGCTGCGCGCGAATGAACGAGCGCGTCGTCGCGTACGGCCCGAAGGGATAGGGAAGGCCGATCGTCGCTACGTCCGCCAATCTCACAAAGCCATCCTTCTCCACTTCCGTCGTATACGGTCCGACGCTCATGACGCCGCTTTGAATCGCGCCGCTTTTGAGCGCGGCGAAAACTTCCGGCCCCGCGCCTGCCTGAACCAGCGTCACATCGACGCCGGGCTTGAGTCCCCATTTCTTCAGCACGTACCGGCCGACGAAGTCCGACGTCGATCCGATGCGCGTCACGCCCATTCGCGTGCCTTTGAGCGCCTCGGGCGTCTTGATCGACGGCGCCGCCCAAATCTCGAACGGCAGCGTGTCGCAGGTCGTGCCGAGAAGCACGACGTCCGAGCCGGCGAGGTTCGCCGCGACCGCGGCGCCCGCGGCGGTAAAGGATATCTTCACGTCGCCGGCGAGCAGCGCCTGGAGCGACGGCGGTCCGCCGCCGATGTAGAGCAGCTCGACGTCGAGGCCGTATTTCTTGAACAGCCCCGCCGCCTGCGTCGTCCAGAGCGGCGCGAAAATAATTCCGATCGAGGTGTACGCGATGCGGAGCGTCTCGGCGGCGGCCGGTTGCGCCATCGACAAGACGGCAAGGAGCGCCGAAAGCAAGACGTTGCGAATTATCTTCATGCGTTCTCCGGGAAATAGTCGCGCATGGCGGTGACCATCAGATTCGCCAGCCGCTCGTTGTGCGCTTCGACATGCCCGTAATGCGTCAGCCGCGGCACTACGGCCAGGCGCACCGCCGCGGCATGCTCGGCGAAGCGCCTGAGGGCGAAGACCTCGCGGCGGAACCCGAGCCCTTTGTCGGCGCCGTCGCCCCAGTGGCCTTTGTCGAACTCGCCGACGATGTGGAATACGCGCTTGCCGCGGAGGCGC
>DATDFN010000064.1:0-12550 GCA_036522615.1 Binatia bacterium
GGCTGAAATCTGTCTGCCGCGGGCACGACGACATCCTCGAAGACGTGGAGATACTCCTCGTCCGCACAACCCGCCGGCAGCGGCACGTTGATCGTATACCCCTCGCCGGCGCCGGTACCGACCTCGGTCATTGCTCCGGTCCCGGGATAATAAGGATACTGATGCGTTGAAATGAACAGCACTGAGGGATCCGCGTAAAAAGCGTACTGCGTCCCGTTGCCGTGATGCACGTCCCAATCCATGATCAGGACGCGCTCGGCGCCGTAGCGGCGGCGCAGGTACTGCGCGCCGATGGCGACGGTATTGAAAAGGCAAAAACCCATCGCGCGGTCGGGAAGCGCGTGATGACCGGGAGGACGAACCAGCGCGAAGCCGTTGTCGGCCTCGCCCGCCGCGATAGCGTCAAGGAGCCGCAGAAAACCGCCGACCGCGAGCAGGCCGACGCCGAAGGAATCCCTCGAAGTCACGGTGTCGCCGTCGAGCGCGCAGCGGTTCGTCTCAGAGGTCGAGCGCACGAGGTCGATGTACTCGGGCGCGTGGCACAGTTCGATCTCTTGACGGGCCGCGGCGCGCGGCTCGATGCGCGCGAAGTCCGGGCCCAGCTCGGCGGCGAGGTCGAGCAGAACCTTGATGCGCTGCGGCCGCTCGGGATGAGCGCGGCCGGGATCGTGCTTTAAGTATTCGGGATCGATAACGACGGCCGTGCGCGCCATTGTTATTTTCTTACCACGCCGAAACTCCCGCTGCCAACGTGAATGCGCTTCTGTTGCCTCGTTGTGCCAAATGGATTAGCCTACATTCGGAGGTTTAAACATGTTCGGCATCGGCATGCCGGAATTGATTTTGATCCTGGGACTCGCGCTCATCGTGCTCGGGCCAAAGAAGCTCCCGGAGATCGCCCGCGCGCTCGGCAAAGGCCTGGCCGAGTTTCGCCGCGCGACCGACGAGCTGAAGGACGAGCTCACCCGTATCGAGCCGGAGTCGGAAGCGCCGAAGAGCCCGCCGCCGGACACGCAGCCGGCGAGCGGCGAAAGCACGCCGCCGCATCCACAAGCCACCCCCGGCGAAGAGAGTGAACGAAAAATCCAGTAGCGCGCACGTCGAAGACGCCCGGATGCCGTTTACCGGGCACCTCGAGGAGCTGCGCTCGTGTCTTATCAAATCATTGCTGGCCGTAGCCGTCGGCTTCGCCGTCTGCTACGCGTACGTCGAAAATATTTTTTTCTTTTTGACTCGGCCGCTGACCCGCGTCGAAGCGCCCGGTCTCACGCTGATCGGCACGGCGGTGATCGAAGCGTTCTTTACGAAAATGAAGGTCGCGCTCATCGCCGGCCTGATCGCGGCGCTGCCGGTGGTCCTCTGGCAGGCATGGCGCTTCATCGCGCCCGGCCTCTACGATCACGAGAAGCGCTACGCCCGAAGCTTCGTCTTTTTCGGCACGCTTTTTTTCTTGTTGGGGGCGTGGTTTTGCTACAGCGTCGTCTTCGATTTGGGATTCAACTTCCTGCTCCGGCGCTACGAGGCGATCCGGGTGCGGCCCGCGATCCGCGTGGGCGAGTACCTCTCGTTCGCGGCGAAGCTCGTGCTCGCGCTCGGCGTCGCCTTCGAGCTGCCGGTGCTGTCTTATTTCTTCGCCCGCGTCGGGCTGATCGACCACCGCTTCCTTGTCCGGCAGTTCCGCTACGCGGTCGTCGTCATTTTCATCCTCGCGGCGATCCTCACGCCGCCGGACGTCATCTCGCAGGTGCTTCTCGCGATACCGCTGATGCTGCTTTACGGCGTCAGCGTCGCGGTCGCGTATTTCGCGGGCAAAAAGCGGGAATAAGATAAGGCTGGAAATCCGGGAGCGGCTTTATTTGCCGTCGCTTTTGCCGTCGGTTTTAGCGTCGGCCCTGGCCTCGGATTTGCCGTCGGGTTTCACGTCGCTGTTGTCGTCGTTGATGAAGACGCAGGCGGCGAAGACGGTCGTCCAGAGGCCGTCTTTGTTGCCGATCGCCGACTGCGTGATGTTGGTCGTGCGGACGATTTTCTCGGACATTTTGAAGATCTGCTCGCGCTCGTCCCAGGCGGTGTCGGGATTGAACTCGATGCCCAGCGTGGTCGCGAGCATGCTCGCGGCGAGATCCTCGGCATAGTCCCCGGCGCGCTCGTCGGTCTCGCCGAAGGAATGGTGCTCCGAGAGGTAGCCGTGCTGGCTCTCGTCGGCCGGTATCGCGACGCCCACCGAGGCGGCCACGAGGCGATTGGGTTCGTTCGTGCTCTCGCGATCGTAAACGCAGAATACGATCTCGCCGGGGCGCAGGAGCTTCTGCCCTTCTTCCTTCGGCATTCGCTTACAACCGGGAGGAAAGATGCTCGAGACCAGCACGAGGTTGCAGTGCGCGAGTCCCGCCATGCGCAGCGCCAACTCAAACGAGGCGAGTTTCTCTTTGTGAACTCCAACGCCTTTGGTAAAGAAAACTCTCCGGGGGACCATCTTTTTCGGGGTATAGCATGAAAAAAAAACCGTGACAACAACAATTGCCTGCAGCGGCAAAATTATTCCACGACCGCAAGCACCGCGCCGGCCTCGACGGCGTCGCCGGTTTTCACTCGCACCTCTTTCACCTCGCCGTTGATCGGGCAGCGCACCTCGTTTTCCATCTTCATCGCCTCGACGATGACGAGCCCCTGCCCTTTCTCCACTTTATCGCCTTCCGCGACGAGAACCGCGATGATTTTTCCCGGCATCGGCACCGAGACGTTCTGCCGCCCCTGCAGCTCGATGCCCGACTGCAGGCCGCCGAGCCGCACCCGGCGCTCGTCGACGAGATCGATGTGATAATTTCTGCCGTCGACGAGCACGCGGTACTCGTCTTCCTTGACGTCGACCTCGATCTCGAACGAGCGGTTGTCGACGATGAGCGAATAGTTCGTGAGGCCAGTTTTTTTGCCGTCGACGAGGAACTCGCTGCCGTCGACGGAGACGCGATAAAGCGACTTGCCGATCTCCTCGATGTCGACGCTATACGTCTTCTCGCCCAGCCGCGCGATAAAAGCCATCCGGTTTACGCCTTTGCCCGCTTCAGCTCTTCCAGCCTTTTCCCGGCGCGCCGGGAAGCGACCTGAGCGATACGCGTCGGCCGGCGTCGCGCCAGCGCGACTTCTCCGCCGCGCCGCGGGCGAGCATGACGACGGCCCGCTCGTGCTCGCGGCCGAGCGCCGCGATGGCGGCGGAGGCGAGCGCGATGTCCTTGTGCGGCAGGATCTCTTCCTTGTGCATGTAGCGGTACTCGTCGTCGACGAAACCGGTATTGAAGTCGCCGGCCATGAAGCGCGGGTGGCGCAGGATCCACTGATGGAAAGGGATATTCGTCTTGATGCCGCGGATCTGGTACTCGCGCAGCGCGCGGCGCATGCGGATGATCGCCTCGACGCGGTCTTCGCCCCAGACGATCAACTTCGCGATCATCGGATCGTAATGGATCGGCACCTCCGCGCCTTCGTAGACGCCGCAGTCGTTGCGGACGCCAAGTCCCTCGGGCAGCCGAAGCCCCTCGATCTTTCCCGGACAAGGCATGAAATCGCTTTCGGGATCTTCGGCGTAGATGCGGCATTCGATCGCGTGGCCCGTCGGCTTGATATGCCGCTGCCGCCACGGAAGATAGCTGCCCGCCGCGACTTCGATCTGCGCCTTGACGAGATCGATGCCGACCACGCGCTCGGTCACGGCGTGCTCGACCTGCAGCCGGGTGTTCATCTCGAGAAAGAAAAAGCTCATGTTGCGGTCGAGCAGGAATTCGAGCGTGCCCACGCCGACGTAGCCGACGGCGCGCGCCCCCTGAATCGCGACGCGGCCGATGTTGCGCCGCGCGCGGTAGTCGAGCGACGGCGCCGGGCATTCCTCGATGATTTTCTGATGCCGGCGCTGGATCGAGCATTCGCGGTCGTAGAGGTGGATGACCTTGCCGTGCTTGTCGGCGAGGATCTGCACCTCGACGTGGCGCGGCCGGTCGAGGTACTTTTCGATATACAGCCGCGCGTCGCCGAAAAACGACGCCGCCTCGGAGCGCACGGCGCGATACGCCGAAACGATCTCGCGGCTCGACCGCACCATGCGGAGTCCCTTGCCGCCGCCGCCGGCCACCGCTTTGAGCATAAACGGATAGCCGATCGTCTCCGCCGCCTTCTTGACCTCCTCCTCCGATTCCAGGATGTCCGACCCGGGCACGACCGGCACTCCGGCGGCCTTCATGACCGCGCGCGCCTTCACCTTGTCGCCCATCTGGTCGATGACTTTCGGCGAAGGGCCGATGAATGTGATGCCGGCGTCCTCGCAGGCGGCGGCGAATTCGCTGTTTTCGGCGAGGAAGCCATAGCCGGGATGGACGGCGTCGGCGCCGCTCTTCTTTACGGCGTCGAGAATGCGGTCGATGGCGAGGTAGCTCTGAATCGACGGCGGCGGCCCGACGGGATAGGCATAATCGGCGTATTTGACGTGCAGCGACTCGCGGTCGGCTTCGGAGTAGACGGCAACCGTCTCGATGTCGAGCTCGCGGCAGGCGCGCACGATGCGTACGGCGATCTCGCCGCGGTTGGCGATCAGGATACGCTTGAACATAGCGTCAGACAGAGACAGAGATTTGAGACAGAGAAGCGCGCGTCATTGCTGTCCCTGTCTCTGTCTAAAGTGGAATGTTCCCATGCTTCTTCGGCGGGTTATGATCGCGCTTGTTCTTGAGCATCTCGAGCGCGCGTATGAGAACCGGCCGGGTCTCTTCGGGGTAGATGACCTGATCGACATAGCCGAGCTCGGCGATCTTGAACGGATTCGCGAACTTCTCGCGATAGCTCGCGGCGAGCTCTTCGCGCGCCTTCTCGGGGTCGGCCGCTTTTTCGATCGCGTCGCGGAAGACGATATTGATTGCGCCCTCAGGCCCCATGACCGCGATCTCGCCGGTGGGATAGACAAGATTGATATCGCCGCGGAGATGCTTGCTCGACATGACGATGTAGCCGCCGCCGTACGCTTTCCGCGTGACCAGAGTGATCTTCGGCACGGTCGCCTCGGCGTAGGCGTAGAGGAGCTTGGCCCCGTGGCGGATGATCCCGCTGTATTCCTGCGTCGTGCCCGGAAGAAATCCCGGCACGTCGACGAACGTGACGATCGGGAGGTTGAAGCAGTCGCAGAAGCGAATAAACCGGGCGGCCTTGACGGACGCGTCGATGTCGAGACAGCCGGCGAGATGAGCCGGCTGATTGGCCACGATGCCGATCGATCGGCCGCCGAGGCGCGCGAAGCCGACAACGATATTCGGCGCGAAATCGCGCTGCACCTCGTAAAAGTATCCTTCGTCGACGACGAGCCCGATCAGCTCCTTCATGTCGTACGGACGATTGGGATTGTCGGGGACGAGATCGCGCAGCCGCTTGTCCTGCCGGGAGGGATCGTCTTCGGTGGGATGGAACGGCGGCTCTTCCTGATTGTTGCTCGGAATGAAGCTCATGAGCTCGCGGATCATGAGCAGGCATTCCTTCTCGCCGTCGACGGAGAAATGCGCGACGCCGCTTTTCGCGTTGTGCGTCTCGGCGCCGCCGAGGTCTTCCTTCGTGACCTCTTCATGCGTCACCGCCTTGATCACCTCCGGGCCGGTGATGAACATGTAGCTGTTCGTCTTCAGCATGAAGATAAAATCGGTGATCGCGGGCGAGTAGACGGCGCCGCCGGCGCACGGCCCCATGATCGCGGAGATCTGCGGCACGACGCCGGACGCCATGACGTTGCGCTGAAAGATCTCGCCGTAGCCGGCGAGGCTCGCGACGCCTTCCTGGATGCGCGCGCCGCCGGAGTCGTTGATGCCGATCACCGGCGCGCCGTTTTTCATCGCGAGGTCCATGACCTTGCAGATCTTCTCGGCGACGACGCTGCTCAAGCTGCCGCCGAAGACCGTGAAGTCTTGCGCGTACACATAGACGAGCCGGCCGTCGATCATGCCGTGTCCGGTGACGACCGCGTCGCCGGGGAATTTTTTCCCGTCCATGTCGAAGTCGGTGCAGTCGTGGGTGCGCAGGCGGTCGAGCTCGACGAAGCTGCCGGCGTCGAGGAGGATATCGATGCGCTCGCGCGCGAGCAGCTTGCCCTGCTCGTGCTGGCGGCGGATCTTGTCTTCGCCGCCGGCCAAATCCGCTTGACGATTGAGCTGCCGGAGCTTTTCGAGCTTATCGTTCTCGGCCATGGCCGGGGTTTTCTCGCGAGGGAGCGACATGGTCAAAGTGGGCGCAATATAACAGACGGACACCGTCTGTCAATATAAAAGCGACCCTCTCCTTGATGTTCCATAGCAAAATTGCTAACTTAGCTGTCTTCCCAATGAAAGCCCGTGACAATTCCCTTCTGATCGTCGCCGCGAGCGAAAGCGACGCCAACATGCTTTACGGGACGGCGTTCTTCGCGCCGGACCCGTTCATCTTTTTCCAGCATCGGGGGAGGAAGTACGTCGTCATGAGCGACCTCGAGATCGACCGCGCCAAGCGCCAGGCTGACGTCGATACGGTGCTCTCGCTCTCCCGTTACGCTGCGGAAGCCAGAAAACGCGGCCGGCCGGCGCCCAACACGGCCGATATCATTGAACTGATATTCCGGGAAAAAGGTATCCGCCGCGCCGCCGTGCCGGCGACGTTTCCGACCCTACTCGCCGACGAGCTAAGGTCGCGCGGCTTTACGCTCGACGTGAAGCGCGACCCGTTTTTTGACGGGCGTGAGAAGAAGAGCGACGACGAAGTGAAAAAAATCCGCGATTCCCTCGCGGCGGCGGAGGCCGGCCTGGAGGCCGGCATCGCGGCGGTGAAAAAATCCCGCATCGGGCGGGACCGCTATCTGTATTTGAACGGCTCGCGGCTTACGTCTGAAACATTGAAGAGCATCGTCAACACCGCCATCATGTCGCGCGGCTGGGTGCCGAGCCACACCATCATCGCCTCCGGCGACCAGTGCTGCGATCCGCACAACGAGGGCAGCGGGCCGATCAAGGCGGACAGCTCGATCATTTTCGACATCTTTCCGCGCTCGCAGAAGACCGGCTACTTCGGCGACCTGAGCCGCACGATCGTGCGCGGCCGCGCCTCCGAGCGGCTCAAGGAAGCTTACGTAACGGTGCAGGCGGGCCAACAAATCGCCTATCGCGACATCCGCAACGGCGCGAACGGCAAAGCAATCCACCAGAAGATCTTGGATCTCTTCGCGCGGCGCGGCTTCCCGACCGGAAAGATCGACGGGCGCATGCAGGGATTTTTTCACGGCACGGGCCACGGCCTCGGCCTCGACATCCACGAGCCGCCGCGCATTTCGCCGGTCGAGGCGACGCTCCGCACCGGCCACGTGGTCACGGTCGAGCCCGGCCTGTACTATCTCGGCATGGGCGGCGTGCGCCTCGAAGACGTCGTCGTCGTCACGCCGAAAGGTAATAGAAACTTAACCCGCGCGCCGCAATTTCTCGAAGTCTAGCGGAATAGACTGACGGGCAGGAGATCATCGCCCCGGCTGTCCAACACTTCGACCTTGTCGCAAAGTCTCAAATTCTTTTCCGGGCCGAAGCCGCGCGTGATCGGCCACCGCGGCGCCGCCGGCGTGGCGCCGGAAAACACCGTGGCTTCC
The DNA here is from genome assembly GCA_036522615.1 of Binatia bacterium. Taxonomy (GTDB): domain Bacteria; phylum Desulfobacterota; class Binatia; order UBA9968; family UBA9968; genus JAJPJQ01. The sequence goes on from DATDFN010000064.1 coordinate 7,634, forward strand.
TTCGAGTGGGCCGTCGCCGACGGCGCCGACATCGTCGAGCTGGACGTACACGCGACGCGAGAGGGCGAGATCGTCGTCATCCACGACGAGACGGTGGATCGCACGACCGACGGCGGCGGCGCAGTGAAGGGCATGTCGCTCGCCGAGCTCAAGCGCCTCGACGCCGGCTTTCGCTTCCGCAACGACGACGGCGATTATCGCTTTCGCGGCCGCGGCGTAACCATTCCGACGCTTGCCGAGCTCCTTCACCGCCTGCGCGACATCAAAGCGATAGTCGAGATCAAGCAATCCGATCCGCCGATCGTCGACAGCGTCCTAGGCGCTGTTCTACGTGCCGGCAAGGAGAACGACGTTCTCCTTGCGACCGAGCGCGACGATGTCATGCGCGATATTCGCGCGGCGCTCGGGGCGAATGCGCCTATCGCGACGGGATTCTGCCACAGCGAGGTGGCCGCGTTCATCGATTGGATCTCGCACGGCGCGCTGGCGGGCTACCGCCCGCCGGGTAACGCGTTCCAGGTCCCGCCGGCCTTCGCCGGCGTCGAGCTGGTTACTCCGGCGAGCATCCGCGCCGCGCACGCGCTCGGTCTTGAGCTCTACGCCTGGACCATCAACGACCCGGCCGAGATCAAGCGCCTGCTCGATCTCGGCGTCGATGGCGTCATCAGCGACTACCCCGCGCGCGTCGCCGCACTCGCCGGCCGGCGCTAAAAAACCCTTTCCAGAGCGCACCTCAGATAAGGTATAATTATGCTGGGCGGAAAGCGTTCGCCCGCCCCGGCATGCTGAATAAAAAGCACACGATCGTCATCCTCCAGTGGCTCGTCGCGATCGCCTCTTCCTACCTGATGCTTTTCAGCAAAGGCGCGCTCGCCGGCGACCCCGTCTCCTACGCGCTGGTCGCGCTGTTTCTCGCGAGCAGCCTCGTGTTCACGCGGCTGCCCGAGCGGGCGTTTCATCACCGGTTTTTCGACATGCTGCTGTTCGTCGCGGATACCGCCCTCATCACCGCCGCCATCTACCAGAACCGGACTGCGCCGTGGGACCTTTTCCTGCTTTATTTCTTCATCGTCTTCCTCGCCGCCGTCGGCGAGACGCTTTCCAGGATCGTTTTAGGCTTCATCGTCGTCAGCCTGGTCTACCTGGGTTTTCTGCTGCAGCAAGGCAGGCCGTTCGCCGAGGTGGCGCCGGATTTTTATCTCCGCATGACGTTTCTTTTCGGCGTGGCCATTCTCTACGGCTATCTCTCGGCGGACGTACGGCGCGAGAAAGTGCGCGCCGAGGCGGCCGAGCACAAAGAGCGCGTCAAAATGGAGCTCGTCGCGGCGCTCGCGCACGACATCAAGAGCCCGCTCGGCATCATCATGGGCTACGCGGAACGCCTCACCGACCAGCTTTCGGCCGACCGCGCCAACGCGGACAAGGTCGACGCGCTGGACCGCATCCAGGAAAACGCGCAGCGCATCGTCAACCTCGTCACGGGATTTCTCGAAGCGAGCAAGGCCGAGTCAGGAAAGCTCGAGATCGCGCGCCGGCCCGTGGCGATCAACCCGCTGCTCGAGCAGGTGGCGCGGCAGCTTGAGCCCGATATTCGCAAAAAAAATCTCGCGCTCGAGCTCGCGCTCGACGATCGGCTGCCGGACCTGACCGGCGACTGCGCGCAGCTCGAGCGCGTTTTCTGGAATCTCCTCGGCAACGCGATCAAGTTCACGCCGGCCGGCGGCAAAGTCGCCGTCAGCTCGGCGCGGCAGGGCAGCGTCGTCGCGGTAAGCATCCGCGACACCGGGATCGGCATCCAGCCGGAGGACCTGCCGCTCCTTTTCACTCAGTTCCGCCGCTTGAACAGCGCGGCGAAGATCGACGGCACCGGACTCGGCCTGTTCATTGTGAAGACCATCGTCGAGGCGCACCGCGGCACGGTCCAGGCGGAAAGCCCGGCCGGCGGCGGATCGAACTTCACCGTGCGCATCCCGTTCCGCGACGGGCGCTGATCGGATGGACAAAAGAACAAACCATATAGCCCGGCTCCTCGCATCCCTCGACCATCCCGATAAAAAAATCCTGCGCGAGGCCGTGGACACGCTGGTCACGCTCGCGCCCGACACGCCCGAGGTTCGCGTCGAAGTCGAAGAGGCGATGGCGCGCGCGCCGGCGTATAGGCGCTGGCCGATGGCATACGTGCTGGCGCAGATCGCGCCGCCGTCCGAGGCCTGCTTAGCGGCGCTCGAGGGCGGCCTCGACGCGCCCGATCCAGACATCCGCTGGGCGATCGTCGTCCTTTTCGCCGGCCTTGCACGGCGGCAAAGCGGCGAGACACGGGAGCGGTTGGCGTCGCTGGCGAACGCCGGCACCGCAACGCAGCGGCGCATGGCGGTGTACGCGCTGCGCGATATCGGCACACAGGACGCCATCACGGAGCAAGCCGTGATGGCGGCGCTCGGCGATTCCGATCCGCTCGTTCGCATCGCGGCGCTGACGAGTCTCAAAGCTTTTCCGGAGACGGCGCGCGCCGCATTCGCGGAAATGCAGCGTATGCTCGAGAGCGACGCCGATGCGCGCGTCCGCGCCGCGGCCGCCGTGGCGCTCGTGCAAAGCGGCGGTCCAATGGCGGAGATTCGCGGCGCGCTGGAAGGTTCCGCGCTCGGCGGCGATCCGACGGTGGTCCGCGCCGTGCGCGCGGCGCTGGAGATGCTCGGGAAAAAAACCGCTTAAACCTTACGTGGATTCGACGATTCTTCTGCGGCTGCCATGCATCACGCGTTGAAGAGATAATGAGAAAAAATACCGAAAATTAAAAGGGCCTGCCCCTTCCGTTACGCGGAAGAGACAGGCCCCGGTGACTGGGGGGATTTACAGGCCTGAGCCCGAACCCCCGTCAATTGGCTGGCTCAGACGCTAAGTCCCAGCCACCTCACAGTCCGTACATTTGTCATTTATCACTGGACCACCTCCTTTCCCTGCTGATTACAGTTTAAGGAAGCGGCGGCGGCAAGTCAATAAAAAACAGATTCGGCCTACGGCGCCCAGCCGATAAAGCTCAGCTGCCGGCCGGTTTCTCGGTCGCGGCGGTAGGAGAAAAATTCTTTGTCGCACGACGTGCACGGGCCCGCCGCGGTGATTCGTCCCGGCGGCACGCCGGCATCTTCGAGCTGCCGGATGTTCAGCTCGCGCACATCGAGAAAGAATCTCTTTTTGCGGATGTGGATCGACGGCTCCGCGCTCGCCCCAAATGTCGCGAGAAACGGACCGAGCACATCTTCGCCGATCTCGTAGCAGCACGCACCGATCGTCGGCCCGAGCGCCGCCTCGATCTCTTGCGGCCGGACACCGTAGCGCTCTTTCAGATGCCGCACCATTTTCGGCGCGATGCCCGCCAGCGTGCCGCGCCACCCGGCGTGGACGACGGCGGCGAGCTGGCGCTCGGGAACGGAAAAGAGAATCGGCGCGCAGTCTGCGGTGAGCACGCCGAGAAAGATTCCCGGCTTATCGGCGACCATGCCGTCCGCCTCGCCGATCTCCTTGACGTTGGGATCGGCGACGTCGGCGATATGGTCGCCGTGCACCTGCTTCATCGTAACGACTTTGAGATTGTGCACGCCGACCGCTTTCTTCACGTCGCAGAAGTTGTCCTTGACGACGGCCGGGTCGTCGCCGACGCGGAACGAAAGGTTGAGCCCGGCGAACGAGCCTTCGCTCTTGCCGCCGCGCCGCCCGAGAAAGCCGTGCAGCGGCGCGCCGCGCCGCTCCCATGCGGGAACTTTATGCCAGCGAAGATCCATCGACTTATTATGCTGCGCGAGCCCCGGCGGTTGCAAGCGCCGGTTGCAAATCGAGCGCGAGCCGAGCAGAATTTCCGCTCACGATGGAAGCGAGCGAAAGCGGCGAGAAGCAGCGCTGGGTCACGTGCCTGTTGAGCGACATGCTGCTGCGGCACGTGAAATCGCAGGCCGGCGGCGCTGCGATCGATTATGCCGCGGCGTTCGCCGCCGCCGACGGCTTCGAAGCGCCCGCCGACCCGGAAGCGTTCCTGAGCGATCCCGCCAACTGGATTCCGCTCGCGGTCCTGCGCGAGCTGGAGACGCAGTGCGAGAAGCTCTCCGGCAGAAAAGATTTCGCCTATCACGCGGCGAAAGAGTATTTCGCGCCCGGGAAGCGCCATCTGCCTTCGCTCTTCGACATTATCGTCCGCGTGCTCAACGACGTGCGCACGGCCCTCGTCTTCGCGAATCTCTGGGGCGCGGCGCAGACGAATTATTTGAAGCTCCAATCGTTCGAGCGGCCGGGCGCGCGGTCCGAGCTTTATATCCTCGCGCAGTTCGGGGCGGACGCGGTGCCGGGGCTCGCCGCGATTCACTTATTACGCGGATTTACCGAGGGCTTTCCGCGGCTCTACCCGTTCATCGAAGAGGCCCGCTGCGCGGAAGAGTTCTCGCAGCTGCGCCTCGAAGACATCGCCGGAGAATTTCCCGGCTACACAGTCCGCGAGACGGGCGACCGCATCGCGCTCTGCGCGCCGTCGGGCGAGCCGGTCGTCGAGGCGGTGAAAATCGCGCTCGCTTCTGAAATCGTGCCGCTGCAAGACGAATTGGGGCGCTACACGCCCGACGCGCCGGTCGCGGCCGAGCGCAACGGCGCGATCGAAGTCCTGACGGCCGGCGCGCCTGCTTCGGCCGGCGCTGCGAAAGCGTATCGCATCGTTCAAGGCGGCGTTCTGAGAGCGGGGCCGCTCGCGCATGCGTTTCGCAAAGACGAGATTTACGGCGCGCCCTACTGCCGCTTCCGCTTTGACTGGAAGGAAGCGGCGGCGCCCCGGCCGGACGTATCGGCCGATGCGATTCGCAAAGAGGTCTCGCGCCTGCTGTTCGACCATTTGAAGCAGCTGAAGCAGAGCCATATCCGCATGGCCGAGTTCTCCAG
>DATDFN010000065.1:0-21522 GCA_036522615.1 Binatia bacterium
ATCACCGACCGGCGATTTTTATTGCGTTCCAAAATAAAAGTCAATCGCGATTATTGCAATTGACGCCGTCGAGCTCGTTTCATGCTGGCGGCGCGCCAAAAACCTTTGATATAATTGAGAGCGATGGCCGACATTCAGGAAAAGCTCGAAGCGCTCCCGGCGCAGCCGGGGGTGTACCTCATGCGCGACAAGGCCGGCAAGGTCATCTACGTCGGCAAGGCCAAGAACGTGCGCGCGCGGGTGCGGGCGTATTTCCGCGGCGGGGAAGGGCGCTCGCAGATCGAGTTCCTGATGAATCGCGTCGGCGACATCGAGACGCTGCTCACGAGCAACGAAAAAGAAGCGCTGATCCTCGAAAACAACCTCATCAAGCAGTACAAGCCGCGCTACAACATCCGGTTGAAGGACGACAAGAGCTATTTAAGCATCAAGATCAACGTGCAGCATCCCTGGCCGCGCATCACGACCACGCGGAAGATCGTCAAGGACGGCGGCCGCTACTTCGGCCCGTACTCGTCGGCGATCGCCGCGCGCGAGACGCTCGACGTGATCGAGAAGCACTTCCTGCTGAGAAATTGCACCGAATATAATTTCAAAAACCGCGCGCGGCCGTGCCTCCAATATCAGATCAAGCGCTGCCTCGCGCCCTGCGTGCTGCCCGTCGATCCGAACGAGTACCAGGCGAACCTGCGCGAGGCGACGCTCTTCATCGAGGGCAAGCGCCAGGAGCTGATCGACGAGCTCAGGCGGCGCATGCAGGAAAAGTCCGATGCGTTGGAATTCGAGGCCGCGGCCAAGATCCGCGATCAGATCCAGGCGGTGCAGAAGACGATCGAGAAGCAGCGCATGGTCTCGCACTGGGGAGCCGACCAGGACATTTTCGGCCTGTACCGCGAGGGCGGCTTCATCGAGGCCCAGGTGCTTTTCGTCAGGCAAGGGAAGCTAACCGGTAACCAGGCCTATTCGCTCGAAGACCTGGAATTCTCCGACGAGGAGATTTTGGAAATGCTGCTGACGCAGTTCTACCAGGGCGAGCGCTTCGTGCCCGACGAGATTCTGCTGCCCGTGGAAGTGGAAGATCGCGAAGCGCGCGAGGAGTATCTCGGCGAGCGGCGCGGCAAGAAGGTTTCGATCCTCGCGCCGCAGCGCGGCGACAAGCGCCGGCTCGTCGAGATGGCCGAGGAGAACGCGCGCCAGAGCTATGCCGAGCGCCACGACCAGGAAAAAGAGCGCGAGCGCATGCTGCTGGAGCTGAAGGACAAGCTGCGTCTGAAGAACTATCCGGCGCGGATCGAATGCTACGATATCTCCAACATCCACGGCACGCACGCGGTCGGCTCGCTGGTAACGTTTATCAACGGCGAGCCGGATAAACGGTATTACCGCCACTTCCGCATCCGCACGGTCGCCGAGGACGTCGGCGGCGACGATTTCGCGATGATGCACGAAGTCTTGAAGCGGCGCTTTGCGCGCGGCATCGCCGAGGGCGACCTGCCCGATCTGGTCGTCGTCGACGGCGGCAAGGGGCAGCTCGGCATGGCGATCGCCGCGCTCCACGAGCTCGGCGTCCGGGATGTCGATCTCGCCGCGCTCGCCAAGATGCGGGTTGAGCGCGCGCCGCGGAGCGCCGAGATCCAGCGCTCGGAGGAGCGGGTCTTTCTGCCGGGGCAGAGCAATCCCGTCATTCTCAAGCGCAACTCCAACGCGCTCTTTCTGCTCCAGCGCGTGCGCGACGAGGCCCACCGCTTCGCGATTACCTACCACAAGAAAGTCCGCGCCAAGCAAACGCTCTACTCGGCGCTGGATAAAATCCCCGGCATCGGCGGCGCGCGCAAGCGCGCGCTGCTCCGCGCCTTCGGCAGCGTGCGGCGCATCGAAGAGGCTTCGCTCGACGAGTTGATCAAGGTTCCGTCGATCAATCCGAAAGTCGCCCAGGAAATTCTTGACAGTTTCAAAGCAGAGCAATAGCTTGGAACGATTGAACCGGATCGAGGCTGTGCAGGCACGATCGCTTGCCCGTCATCTCCGTAAATGAGTAGACGACTATGCTGAAAAAACAATACCGCTACATCTCCGGGGATTCCCACCTAGAGATCGACACGAAGCATTGGGTCGGCCGCGTTCCCGCGCAGTGGCGCGATCAGGCGCCGCGTCTCGTGCGCCAGCCTGACGGCAGCGACGCGTGGGCGGTCAACAACAAGATTGCGCGCGCGGCCGCTGCCGCGGATCTCTACGGCGGCAAAGGACGCGAGCAGTACGTTCCGTTCGGCGCGAAGTACGAAGGGACGCCGGGCACGGGAAGCCCGGAGCAGCGATTGCGGGAGCAGGATCAAGACGGGATCGACGCCGAAGTGTTGTTTCCGTCGCAGCAGGGCGGACCCAAGCTCTGGCGCCGCATCGAGGACGATGACGCTTACAGGTCGGTCGTCCGCGCGTACAACGGCTGGCTCGCGGAGGAGTATTGCGCTGCCGAACCCAGCCGCCTGGTCGGCGTCGGAATTCTGCCGCTGACCCACGACGTTCAGGACACGATCGACGAGATCGAATACTGCGCGAAAGCCGGGCTCAAGACGGTTCTCCTCCAGGGATTTCCGAGCGGCCGGCCGTATCCTTCCGAGGACGACGACCGTTTCTGGTCCGCCGCCATCGACTTGCACATGCCGGTGAGCGTGCACGTCGATCTCGATCGGTCGGGCGAGCGCGCCGGTCCGTTGCTCCGTTTCCCGCGCGAGCCGGAGGACATCATGGACAAGCTCGTTCCCGGGCTTGTTGATCAGGTCTCGCGGTTCGGGCCGGTGCGCGGCAACGGCGCCATCGCCGCCGTGCAGTGGGTTCTGTCGGGGCTCTTCGACCGTTTCCCGACGCTCAAAATTCTTTTCGCGGAGAATCAGATCGGCTGGATTCCGTTCTTTCTCCAGGGCGCAGACGTCCGCTACGACCGCCATTATCATTGGGCGCAGCGGCTGCTCGGGTTCGAGCCGCTCCGCTGTCCGCCGAGCGAGATCATCCGCGAGCACTACTTCTGGGGTTTTCAATTCGACCGCGTCGGCGTCGAGCTGCGCCACAAGGTCAACGTCGATCGCCTCATCTGGGGCTCCGACTTCCCGCACCAGGAATCCGATTGGCCCGATTCGCTCGGCGTGATCGAGAGAAATTTCGCCGGCGTGCCCGAAGACGAAAAATACAAGATGGTCTGCGGCAACGCCGTCGAGTTTTTCCGGCTGACCCAGGGTTAACCAACGAGACCGGATGAACGCCGAGCGCTCCGACGCCGCGCCGCCGGGATTTCTCCAGCGCAATCCTTCCGCGTGGCTGATAGCGCCGACGCTCGCGCTCCTCGGCGGCCAGGCCCTCGCCGCCAGCCCGCTGCGTCCTCCAGCGTATTCACTCGCGCTGCTTCTCTTGCCGCTGCCTTTCATCTTCCGCCGTGGCGCGCGCCGATGGGCGATTATCGGCCTGGTCTGCGGTCTCGCCTTCGCGATCGGCTACCGCCGGCATCTCGACGTCCTCGAGCCGGTGTTTCCGGCAAATCACATCCGCTCGGTGATGGAGGACGGCGGAGAGCTCTATCTCGAAGGCCGGCTCAACGCCGAGCCGGACCGGCTGCCGCAGCGTATGCGCTGGAACGTGCGCCTGCTCCGGGTCTGGCATCCGACCGGCGCCGAGGAAATCGCCGGCGATATTCTCGTAACGATCCGCTTCGCCGCGCGCGACTGGCGCTACGGCGACCTCGTCCGTTTTCGCGCCGAGCCCTTCGTGCCGCGCGCCGGGGCCAACCCGGGCGGTTTCGACTATGCGACGTACCTGGCGCGTCGCAATATTTACGCGACGGCATTTTTGGTGAACGACGGCCGCGTCGAGCTGTTGTCGCGCGCGCCCCCCGGGCCGTGGGTGGCGCTCGAAGCGCTGCGGCGCAGGATCCGCGCCTTTATCGAACAAAGTTTTGCTTCACCCGACAACGCGGCGCTCATGAAAGCGCTCGTCGTCGGCGACATGGGCGGCATATCCCGACAGGTGCGCGACGACTTTACCGCCGCGGGCGTGAACCACGTGCTGTCGATCTCCGGGCTCCACGTCGGCATGCTCGGCGCCGTGATTTTTCTCCTCGTCCGCTTCCTCGGTTCGCTGAGCCAGACCGCTCTGCTCAAATGGAGCCTGCTCAAGATCGCCACGTTCTCCTCTTTTGTCACGGTGCTTTTCTACAGCGCGCTCGCCGGATCGGCGGTGCCGACCGTGCGCTCCGCGATCATGATCGGCGTCTATGAGGTCGCCGTTCTGCTCGATCGCGAGGAGGAGATCTTCGCGAGCCTCGCCTTCGCTGCGCTGCTGATCGGCCTCGTCTGGCCGGGCGTCGTCATGGACATCTCGTTCCAGCTCTCGTTTCTGGCCGTGCTTTTCATCGTCTGGGGATCGGTCAAAATCGAGGCTTGGTGGCCGGCCGTCCGCGCCCGCGATCGGCTCCCGCAGGAGCAAAACCCCTGGCGCAAGCGGCTTAGGCGTCTTAGCCTCTCCCTGGCGGTGCCGGTCCTGGCGACGATCGGCACCGGGCCCATGATCGCGCATCACTTCGGCCACCTCTCCTGGGCGGGATTTCTCTCGAATCCGTTGATCGTACCGCTCGTCGGCTTCGTCATCGTGCCGCTCGGCCTCGCCATCGGCGTCTCTGCGCTGATCGCGCCGGTTCTCGCCGTGCCGTTGGTTTTCGCGGCGGAGCCGTTGCTCACGCTCGTCCAGCGCTTCGTTCATTACCTCGCCGAGCTGCCGATGGCGAATCTCGCCGTGCCCATTCCCGACTACCGCGAAGTCGCGGTGCTCTACGCGGCGATTCTCTCGCTGTTAATTTTTCGCCGGAGGCCGCACCTGGCGCTCGCGCTGGGACTCAGCACCGCGCTGATCGCCGCGGACGTCGTTTATTGGTGGCGCGAGCGCTGGCGCGGCGGCACTTTAAGAATCACGCACCTGAGCGTCGGCCAAGGCGACGCCGCCGTGGTGGAATTTCCCGGCTCGCGCGTACTCGTGATCGACGCCGGCGGCAGCCCCAATCCGGAATTCGATCCCGGCGAATTCATCGTGGCGCCGTTTCTGCGATCGCGGAAAATCCTCCGCGTCGATTATGTCTTCGTGAGCCATCCGCGGATCGACCATTACGGCGGCATGGAAACGGTTGCGGCGCAGTTCACGCCGGAAGAGTTCTGGTCCGGCGCGGGGAAGGGACGCACTGCTCGCTATGACCGGCTCGACGACGCGGTCGACCGCGCCGCCATCAAGCGCGTGAGCCTCGCCGATGCCGCGCCATGCCGCGCTATCGAAGGCGCCAAGCTTTGCGTGCTTTATCCGCCGGAGGAGGGCGCGAACGACGCGTCCGTCGTGCTCCGCTTGAGCTATGGCGGCTTCGACGTGCTATTCGCCGGCGATCTCGAGGTGAAAGAGGAAAAGCGCCTCGTCGCTAACGGGGCCGCGCTCGCGAGCGCGGTCCTCAAGGCGCCGCGCCACGGCAGCCCGCGCGCGAACAGCGACGAATTCGTCCGCGCCGTCGGACCGCGCCTCGCCGTCTTTTCTCTCGGCCCGAGGGGCGCTGACGCCGCCGAGGAGGTCATCGAGCGCTACGAGGCGGAAGGCGCCACGACTCTCCGCACCGACCGCGACGGTGCGATCATGCTCGAGACGGATGGCAAGACGCTCCGTTATCGCACCTATCGGAGCAAAAAAAACGGCGCGATCGCCGCCGGAAGTTGACATCCGGATTTTCGGTCGTTAGTGTCCGCATCATGCGCCGGGGCAAGCCGGCGACCGCCATCGATGATCCAGCCCGAAGTTATCGAGACCGCGCGTCTCCGTCTCTGCAGCGCATGGGAAAGCGACGCCGAAGAAGTGTTCGCCGCCTATGGGCAGGACCGGGAGGCGACGCGTTATCTCGCGTGGCGCCCGACCGGCAAGATCGAAGACACACGCCAACACCTGCGCCTCACCGCACAACAGCGGTCCGAGGGCACGGCGATTCACTGGGTAATTCGCCGGAAAGAAGACGGGCGGCTCATCGGCACGCTCGGTGGACGGGTCGACGGGTACAAGGTCGAGCTCGGTTACGTGCTCGGGAAGGCTTTTTGGAACCGTGGCTATATGACCGAGGCGGTGCGCGCCGTGATTGAATGGGCGCTCCGCGAGCCCGATATATTTCGGGTGTGGGCGGTCTGCGACGTCGATAATCCCGCGTCGGCGCGCGTCATGGAAAAGGCCGGCATGAAGCGGGAAGGGCTGCTGCGTCGCTGGTCGGTCCACCCGACCCTCGGTTCCGAGCCCCGCGACTGTTACTGTTACGCGATCGCGAAATAGTGGCCGGCTACTTCGCCGACGCCATGCGCTGGAGCTCGACGCGCGCGCCTTCGTACTCAACGAATTTCGTTACGTTGGTCGCGAGCGCGGCCTTGAACATTTTGGCCGCTTCGGCTTTCTTTCCTTCGATCAACAACTGCTGCCCGATGTAGAAATTCGCCTCGCACTGCTTCTCGCGCCGTCGCTTAGGATCGGAATCGTTCGCGGCCTTCAGCAGCGCCTCCTGATTCATGTTGCCGAGATAGTACGCGACGAGCGTGCCGGGCCATTCCGATATATTGACCTCTCTAGAGACCTGCCGGAGAATGTTTTTCGCATCGTTCTCGCCGACCCGGGAGCGCACGATGTAAATCCAGAGCATCGCGTAAACATCGTCGCGCCGGAGGTCCAGCGAGTCGGCGAAGTTTCGCGCCGCGGGCTGGAAGTCTCCTACGAAAAATCGGGCGAAGCCCAAAGTCTGGTGCGCTTGTGGCAATGTGGGGTCGCGCTGCGCCGCCTCGGTGAAATCTTCGATCGCCCTCTTGTAGTCCTTCTTATTCATCCAGATCGTGCCGCGATAGTAATACATTTGGGCCAGATTGCGTGGCGTGAGCTCGCCCGACCTCATGGCGCGTTCGCACGCGGGAAGAGCTTTGTCGGCATTAAAACTCTCGGGTTTGGTATCTTCGTAGCAATCCTGCGCGTCTTCATTCCATTGCGCAAAAGCGGGAGCGCTGAGGGCAACCAGGAGCAGAACTGGCGCGAACCATCGAAACATGGGAAAGGCCTCCATCGTCGGGGTTTTAAAGACCCCCATCATAAATTATCGCTCCATCAAATCCAAACCCCGCGCGCCCTCGGGGTGATTTCGCCGCCTGTGACGGAAAACGGTAGCAGCCGCCGATTCACGCATACGACCGGGGGAATCTAACGTTCCCCGGTGAACCAAGGGTAACCAAAAGACTGAATCCCCCTCCGCATGCCTGTCCACGCGATCTTGGCACCCGGCTTGCGTTGGCATCAGACGCAAAGTTCAGCACCGCAGACCGTTTCACCGGGACACGGTTACGCTGTGCTGCTGATTCTAAAGGGTGAGGGGAGGAGTCGATGTTTCAAAAATTTCTCGGAATCTTTGTGTTGGCCCTTGCGGTGCTCATCGCCGGGCAGGCCGAGGCCAAGAAGGGCGGCAGCCTGACGACGGTTCAGGGAACCGTTTACGCGGTGGACGCCGGCGGCGGGACCGTCACGCTGCAAGGGCAGGACGGCGCGCTGACGTCGTTAAACGTGCTGCGAAACAGCAAGCTGAAGCGCAATAATAAGAAGGTAGTTTTGACGGGTCTGGTGCTGGGCGACCAGGTGACGGCGCAGTACGATTCTTCGAGCAACACCAAGCAGCTGAGCGCAACGGGCGTGACGGTATCGACCGTCAGCGGCGGCGTGGTCGGGGTCAAGACCGGCACCGGAGTCGTGCAGCTCGACCGCGGAAGCTTCGGCACCAACGCCCACACGCGCATCATCCGCAACGGCCAAGTGAGCACGCTCGGCACATTGACGAGCCAGGACCACGTCGTCGCACACGTTACCAAAGGCGGAGGGTCGGCGAACAGTGCTACGCGCACCGGGACCACGGGATCGGACGACACCGCGGTGGACGTTCAGGTCGAGGGGCCGGAGGAATGCGAGATCGAGGGCACGATCACCGAGATCGATCTCACGGCCAACACCGTCACGATCGCCTCCGAATACGACGACTGGGGCGTGACGGTCAACGTGACTCCGGACACGATCATCGAGGTCGAGGGGATCGAGGCGCCGACGATCGCCGACCTCGCCGTCGGGCAGTACGTCGAAGTCGTTTATGCGTCGGACACGCAGAACGCCTTCCGCATCGAAGTCCAAAACGAAGAAGAGGAAGGTTACGCGGAAGGGCCGATCACGGCGATCGATCCGGTCGCCGGCACGATCACGATCGATTGCTACGGCTCGCCGGTCACGCTGTTCGTCACGGCGAACACAAAGATCGAAAAGAACGACGAAGTCGCGGTCTTCGCCGATCTCCAGGTCGGCGACGAGGGCATGGCCGAATACAACACGACGACCATGATCGCGAAGGAGATCGAGGTCGAGTCTCCGGAAGTTGAGGACTGACCGCCCGCGGTCAGACTTCAGCGCGGCCGCCACGGCTGGAACACCCGGCTCTGTGGCCTAACTTATAGCTCTGTCGGTCGACGGTTGCTGGAGGTATGTCATCGAAAAGCCAACGATTTCATTGTTCCAATATCCGGCGGCCGGCAGTGCTGTAAGGTTTTTCGAGGACTTGTGGCAACTATATGACTCCCAAATAAACCTATTGGCAAATATATGAGTTTAGCTGTAAAGAGCTAACGGGCGTTTATCATCCCGTAAATTCCTGAAGGATGGGCAGCCTAGAAGAAACCAAAGCGGAGACATAAACCTTCCGAACCGCCCCGTAGCAACTGTTGCCGATAGGTTATTCGCTTTAAATTCAAATAAACCAGGCCATAGCTCGTGGCTTGGCTAAATCCTTAGTGTGCTGAGGTGGGAAGTTTCCGGCAATTCCTACTTTTGTAGTACGCGTTAAAACTTGCGAGCTTCACGCGCGAGGTATACGAAAGCGGAGTTGCCAATAAGAGGAGCTTATCGCTTCCTCCTCTTGTAATGCGGGGGTGCGCAATATAAGGGGTGAAGCGCGTATTCCTGAACCGCGTGCACGATTTAATCCTTGGGAGCGTAACTCTATGGCTCCTGCAGATAATAAACGGCAAGCCGGCGCCGAAATCGAACGAACGCGCAGCAAGACGGCGCTTCAGGACAGCGAGCAGCCGTTTGGGCAGGTGGCTGAGCCGATGCCCGAAACAATTCGACTCATCATCGACTCGACCCCCTCGCTTATCCATACTGCTTTGCCTGACGGATACATCGATTTCTTCAACCAGACCTGGCTGCGTTATGTGGGTCTGCCGTTAGAAAAAATTCAAGGTAATTGGACCTGTGCTATTCACTCGGACGACGTTGAAGGTATTGGATTTGCCCCTATAGATATCGCCCTTCGGCATGTAAAATTTTCGCCGCTGCTGGAGAGTCGCTGGCATCCCCCGCGACTCGGCTCTGGCATAGGTAAGTTCACGCTGGCTTACGGGAAACGATGCGATGCTCGCTGAGCCCGTACTTTCCTTGGCTGTTTCGGTCGCTGCCGAACGCGGCGTCCAAGGCGTCCTTAACACGATTGTGCGCGGCCTTGCCGCTCAGCCTTACGTCGCTTTGGCGCGGATCTGGCTCGCATTAGCCGGCGATATTTGCGATTCGTGCTTCCTGCGACCCTCATGCGCAAATCAGAGTGAATGTCTTCATCTGATGGCAAGTGCCGGAAATCCTTCCAATTCACCCGGAGAAGATTGGACGTTTCTGCAGGGTCACTTTCGCCGCATACCACTCAACTCCAGCAAGGTGGGGCAGGTCGGCACGTCTGAGATCCCCATCTTGATCAAAGACTTCGCTGCAGAGAACGATTGGATCGTTCGACCTGATTGGGCCACACGCGAAGGTATCCGCAGTTTCGTCGGACACCCTCTGGTCTTTCAGGGAAAAATTCTCGGTGTTCTCGCGCTGTTCAGTCGCGAGTGTCTGAGTGACCAAGATTCGACTTGGCTAGGTATCTTCGCCAAACAGGCAGCCGTTGCAATCGCCAACGCGCGTGCTTTTGAAGAAATTGCCCGCCTCCAGACGCAGTTAGAGCTGGAGAATGCTTACTTGAATGAAAATATTGAGGACCGGAAACGAGCCGAGGATGATCTACAGCGAACCGCCTTTTATCTCGATGAGGGGCAGCGACTTGCTCATTCCGGAAGTTGGTCGTTTACGCCGTCCGGAATCTGTGATTACTGGTCGCAGGAGTTGTACCATATTCTTGGTTTTGACGCGACAAAAGGAATCCCAACCATCGCGGACTATCTGAATATTGTGCACCCGGAAGACCGGAGGATCGTCGAAGGAACCATCGAGCGAATGGCGGCGGAAGGCATCGGCTGCGACCTCAAAAAGCGCGTCATCCGACCTGATGGCGAGCTGCGGGTTATTCGTTGCGTTGGTCAGCCGGTGCGGGAGAACGGAGTCGTCACGCGTTTCATCGGCACGCTCATGGATATTACGGAGCAAGAGCGCATGACGGAGGAGTTGCGGCGCAAGGAAGCGTACCTGGCGGAAGCCCAGAAACTCAGTCAGACCGGCAGTTTCGGCTGGAGTGTATCGAGGGGAGAAGTCTTTTGGTCGGAAGAAACTTTTCGGATCTTTGAATATGATCGATCGACCTGCAAGCCGACGGTTGATCTGATACTCCAGCGAGTTCATCCGGAAAACCTTCCCCTCGTTCAGCAGACAATCGATCATGCAGCGAAGGGGAATGATTTCGATCTTGAGCATCGATTACTGATGCCCGATGGTTCCGTCAAGGATGTCCATGTAGTGGCCCACGCCGCAAGAGATGAATTGGGAAACATCGAGTGCATTGGGGCGGTGACGGATATTACTCTGCGCAAGCGAGCCCAGCAACGCCTCGTGATGCAACACACCGTAACACAGCTGCTGGCGGAAGCGGCTACTCTCGAGGAAGCCGCACCGAAAATATTGGCGGCGATTTGCGAGTGCCTGGCATGGGACCTGGGCGCGCTGTGGCGCACAGACCGGGCGGCGGGCCTGCTCCGCTGCGTCAAGGTGTGGCACAAAGAATCCCTAGAGGCCACGCAATTCGTGACCGCGAGCCGCGACATGACTTTCATGCCTGGCATAGGGCTGCCCGGCCGAGTTTGGTCTAGCCGTGAGCCCGCTTACATTCCCGATGTCGTCCAGGATTCTAATTTTCTGCGCGCCCCCATCGCCGCGCACGAAGGGCTACACGCAGCGTTCGCCTTTCCCATACTGCTCGGCAGCGAAGTCGTCGGTGTGATGGATTTTTTAAGCCGGGAGATCAGGCAGCCCGACCAGGACCTGCTCGATATGATGGCGACCATCGGCAGCCAGATTGGCCAGTTCATCGAGCGCAAGCGGACAGTAGAGGAGTTACGGCGAAGCGAGGCTTATTTGGCGGAAGCGCAGCGGTTAAGTCTCACGGGCAGTTTCGGTTGGAATACCGCCACTGAAGAAATCTTTTGGTCGGAAGAAACCTTTCGGATCCTTGAATATGACCGACTCGTTAGGCCGAACTTGGAGTTGGTACTCCAGCGGGTTCATCCGGAAGACAGGACTTTCTGCGAAGACCTGCTTCATCGCGCCCGCCAAGAGAGGAAAGATTTGGATTTCGAGCATCGATTGTTGATGCCAGATGGGTCCATTAAATATATGCACGTTGTGACTCATGCGATAAGGAATGAGCTGGATCAAATCGAGTTCGTCGGCGCGGTGACTGATATCACCGCAACAAAGATAGCTGAACAAAGAATTCAACAAGACGAGCGGGATCTCCGGCAGATTCTGGACCTCACGCCGCAGCACATCGGTGTACTTGCGCATGATGGAACCCCACTCTACGCGAATCGCGCAGTGCTCGAATATTTCGGTGTCACCCTAGACCAATGGTGCAGCAAAGATTCTCGTTACGACTTGGTTCATCCAGACGATCGTGAACATCTTCTCAGCGAAGAAAAGAAGGGAATTCTTGAGGGGGTGTCTTTTCAGTTCGAAACTCGGTTCCTGAGGCACGACGGGATATTTCGCTGGTTTCTGGTCCGGCTAAGTCCGCTTAAAGATGAACGAGGGCACATAACACGATGGTATGGGACAGCTGTCGATATTGAAGATCGGAAGCGGGTCGAAGATGAGATTAAGAAAGAGAACATCGCGCTACGGGAAGAAATCGACAAGGTTTCCATGTTCGAGGAGATCGTAGGTTCTTCAGCGGCACTCCGAAAAGTGCTGTCGGAACTAGGGAAGGTGGCGCCCACCGATTCTACGGTGCTCATTACGGGCGAAACTGGAACCGGTAAGGAACTGATCGCGCGCGCAATCCATAAGCGGTCGAGGCGGTCCTCACGTGCCTTTATCAGCGTCAATTGCGCCGCGATCCCGCAGTCATTGATCGCTTCCGAACTATTCGGCCACGAGAAGGGCGCGTTTACCGGAGCGCTGCAGCGGCGGCTGGGACGTTTCGAGCTTGCCGAAGGCGGGACGATTTTTCTCGATGAAATAGGCGATCTTCCCGCTGATACTCAGACCGCCTTGTTGCGCGTGCTTCAGGAGCGTGAGTTTGAACGTGTCGGAGGAACCGAACCGATTCGGGCCGACGTACGGGTGATCGCCGCCACCAATCGCGACTTGAAGATCGCCATGAACGGCGGCGCTTTTCGCAGCGATCTGTATTATCGCCTCAACGTGTTTCCTATCGAGATTCCGGCTCTGCGCGAGCGCAAAGACGACATCCCCATGCTGGTTAAGTATTTTACGGATCGCTATGCCAATAAAGAGGGGAAGAGGCTAAAAAGCATCGACAAAAGGAGCCTGGCATTGCTCCAATCCTACCCCTGGCCCGGCAACATTCGCGAGCTGCAAAATGTCATTGAACGTGCCGTGATCGTCTGTGAAACCGATATGCTTGCCATTGATGAAAACTGGCTATCTCAAGAACGCGTCGAAGCTCATCCGGCGAGCGGAACACTGTCAGAGGAGCTTTTGGGGCGTGAGAAAGCTAGAATCGAAGCCGCCCTGGCTCAAGCCAAGGGGCGTGTGTCCGGCCCCCGGGGCGCAGCGACTAACCTCGGCATCCCGCGCTCGACTCTTGATTCGAAGATCAGATCCCTCAAAATCGATAAGAGTCGCTTCAAGTCCGCTTAGTTAATGCTGAAGCTTCGGTAATTTCCGAAAACTCGGCATTCAAGCAACTCCCGACTCCAATCTTTCCAATCGCTTGCGATTGGTACCTGTCTTGCTCTGTTGATCTTGCATCTTGCTCGACCTTCAAGATGAAGATCGGCGATAATTGAGAAAATGCGATGGCAGTTGACAGGTGCCATACCGATCCTGATAAACGCCGCGGCGGACGTCGGCGAGCAGATCCATCTCCGGCGCGCAAGCTGATGAACGGCGAGGTCGTGCGCCGGAACAAGATCTGGCTCTACGTTCTTCTCTTGTTCCTCACGCTGCTCACGACGAGCGTGGCTGCCGCGTATCAAAACGGCGTGCGACTCTCCGCGATGATCGCCGACCCGAGTGAGCTCGCCGTCGGCTTTTTCTTCTCATTGAAGTTAATGATGATGATCTTGCTCGTCTACGCATTGCTCAAGTCGCCTTGACGGCTTTTTATGGTTTGAAGTCCGCCGGATGGGCGACAAAAGAGTAAACTAAGGTCCGGTAGATCAGAAGGACGGTAAGATGTCGATGGCCACAACGGGTGGATCGGGTAGCGATGACGGCGTTACTGTCGTCTTGCAGGGCCGGATCACAGCCTACACTGCGGCACCGGTCTGGGAATCGGCGCTCGACACGCTAACCCGCAATCCCAATCGGCCGGTCGTCGTCGATGCTTCGCGACTCGAGTATATCGACGACGTCGGTATCGCGCTGCTCTTCGATCTCATTAGGCGCGAGCGTCCGGCGAATGCAAAGGTAGAGATCCACCAGCTCGCCCCGAACTTCGCTGCCCTGGTTCATGCCTACGATCCCAAAGACTTCGTCGCACCGGCTCGCGGCCGGCGGCCAATGGGTGTGCTGGAGCACGTGGGCCGCGCAACGGCGGAGCTCTTGGCTTATGCGAAGCAGATGACCCGGTTTCTCAGCGCATGCGCCGCGGCGTTTGGCCAGGCCATCTGGGGCCGCGGCGCGATTAACTGGGGCGATGTATTCGATATCGCTACCGAGGCAGGAGCCAATGCGGTCCCGATCGTCCTGCTTACGGGCTTTCTGATGGGCGTGATCATCGCCTTCGAGATCGGGCTTGTCGCACAGCAGTTCGGGGCGGTGATCTTCGTCGTGAACGGCGTCGGTGTCGCCATGTTGCGCGAGCTCGGGGCGTTGATGACGGCGATCGTATTTTCGGGACGCACGGGGGCGGCATTCGCCGCCCAGATCGGCACACAGAAAGTCAACGAGGAGGTGAACGCGATCTACACCTTTGGGCTGAACCCGGTCCACTTTCTCGTCCTACCACGATTACTTGCGGCGATGCTGGTGGTCCCTCTGCTCTCGGTGCTCGCCGATATCGTCGGAATTTTCGGTGGAGCGCTGGTGATGTCGACCTTCGACATCGGTTTCCTGCAATTCTACAACCAGTTGCTCGGGGCGGTGTCGGCAGGCGACTTCGTCCTCGGCATCGTTAAGGCGGCCGTTTTCGGCTTGACGATTGCGGCGGTCGGCTGCCAGCGCGGCCTTGCGACCGGTGCCGGTGCGGTCTCGGTCGGTCTTTCGGCAACCAGCGCGGTAGTCACGAGCATCGTGCTGATCATCGTGATCGACGGCCTTTTCGCCGTTTTCACGAGTTGAAGGAGCAGATGACGGAGATCGAGGTACGCTCCGATAGTTCCGCAGCGGCGATTGGGCGCGCGACGCACGTCATCAGCGTGCGCAACGTGCGTATGGGTTACGGCACGCGCGTCCTGCTCGACGACGCGTCGTTCGACGTGCAGCGCGGGGAGATCATGGTGATTCTGGGGGGATCCGGTTCCGGGAAGTCGAGCCTCATGAAGGTCATCATCGGCCTGTACCCGCCGATGGCCGGCGACATCCTGATCAATGGAAGCAGTATGGTAAACGCCGGTCCGGGCGAGAAATCGCAGTTGCAGCGCAAACTCGGGGTCATGTACCAAAGCGGCGCGCTGTTCGGCTCGTTGAACGTCCTCGAGAACGTGCGCTTTCCACTCGATCAGTTCACTAATCTCGCCCTTGCGGACAAGAATCTCACCGCGCGCATGCTGCTGCGCCAGGTCGAGATGGGCTATGCCGAGTCGCTGATGCCGGGGGAGCTCTCCGGCGGCATGCTGAAGCGCGCCGGCATTGCACGCGCGATGGCGCTCGGCTGCGACATCCTGCTGCTTGACGAGCCCTCGGCCGGCCTCGATCCGATCACCGCCGCCAATCTGGATCGCACGATTCTTTCATTGCGCAAAAATCTGGGCTTCACTTTCGTGGTAGTGACCCACGAGCTGCAGAGCATCTTCACGATCGCCGATCGGGCGATCATGCTGAATCCGGTCTCGCGCAGCATTATCGCCGAAGGAAAACCGTCTGATCTGCGCGAGCACAGCACCGACCCGCGCGTGCGTCAGTTCTTCAACCGCCAGCCCGACGCGGATGGGCAGAAAGCGAGCAGCTAAAAGCATGGAAGAAAACAAGCGTTACATCCGCCTCGGCTTGTTCGTCGTGGCGAGCCTTGGAGTCATGGCAGTCGTGCTCTTCGTGCTTGGCGGCCGAAAACTCTTCGCGCCGACCTTCACGTTCGAGACCTATTTCAACGAGTCCGTGGCCGGCCTCGAGCTCGGCGCGCCGGTGCGCTTCCGCGGTGTGCCGCTGGGCCAGGTGACGGAGATCGTGACTTCGTCGGCCGCTTACGAGCGAGACGTCCCGTTGGATCGACGCAAGGGCTACATCGTGGTACGGGCGAAGATCAACATCTCCGGTCTGGAAGCCGAGCAGATGAGGCAAGATGCGGTTCAGCTGGTGGAGAGAGGTATGCGCGCCCAGACCCAGCTCGCCGGCATCACGGGCCAGCAGTATCTCGCCATCGACTTGCTCGACCCGGCGAAGCATCCGCCGCTGGAGTTTTCCTGGACGCCAAAATACACCTACGTGCCGTCCGCGCCGAGCCTTACCGGCGAGATCGTTGCCAACGCGCAGGCGTTTCTGGCGCACTTGAACGAGGTCGACATCAAGCGACTCGGCGAGAACCTGAACGCGCTTGTCGCGACTCTCGACAGGAAAGTCAATGACGCGCCGGTTGCGGAGCTCGTCAAAAACGCTAACTCGGCGATCCAGCGCATTGATCGGATTATCGCCGCGGCGCCTATCGATCATACTCTACGCAAGCTCGATTCCGCCGCCACGAATTTAGATGGGGTCCTCGCCGATCCGGGACTCAAAGGGACCGTGGACAACGTCGCCGCCGTCACCGGACGGCTGCGCAAGCTCGCTGACAACGGCGATCTAGACAGTATGGTCAAACACATCGATGATGCAGCGGAACGAATCGATGGGATGATCGGCGACAATCAATATGACATCCGCGTGCTCGTGCAGGATTTGCGCACTACTGCCGGTAACCTGCGTGTGTTATCGGAGACGATCAAGCGCTATCCCGCGGGCGCGCTCGTCGCCGGCCCGCCGGAAAGGGTTCAGTTTCCGGGGAGCTCCCGATGAGCTCCAAGCGTCTAGCCCCGACAGCATGTGCGATGTTGATATGGTCGGCCTGTTCCATCGGCAAGCCAATGCCTCAGGCGACGACGTACGTCGTCGATCCGCCGATGAACGCCGGCGCGCCCGCCGCGGCCCGGAGGCCTGAGACTTTGCGTATGGGAAACGTGCGCGTCACGGCGGCGTACGCCGGCCCTGCGCTCGTCTATCGTCTCGATGATGTGAAATACGTGTCCGACCCTTATAATACATTCATCGCCGAGCCCGGCGCTATGCTGGGTAATCGGATGGCCGAATGGCTGGATCGCTCCGGGCCGTTCAAGACGGTCGTCCAGCCCGGCAGTGCGAGAGCTGCATCGTACGTGCTCGAAGCCATGATCACGGAGCTCTATGGTGATTTTCGCGCGGGTCGTCCTGCGGCGGTGATGGCGATCGAATTCGCGCTGATCGACCAAACCGGCGCGCGTCCGAAGGTGCTTTTCGAGCGCACGATCGCAAGCCGCGTCGATATCTCTCAAGCTTCGCCCGAGGCGCTGGTGCGCGGCTACGGCAAAGCTCTCGCGGAAATCCTCTCCGAGCTTCTTTCTGCGCTCAGCGCGGAAAACAAATAATCCCGCATCAGGTTCAACGTCGGTCTGAAAGTTCGAGCGGGGGACGCGTGGGCGTCCCCCGCTCTGCGGTACTCAGCAGTTCGTTCAGCGCGGTTATGCCCAGCCTATCCGAGGAGCTGCTTTTGGAGCCAGTCCTCATGGATCTGCTCCCGCTGCTGATCGGATCCGGCTGGCTTCTCGTCGCACGCGCCGTAGAAATCGATCACGTCGCCCGAATCCTGGGTTTTGAGAACCGGGTGATCGCTCCCCAGACTGTCATCCGCTATCGCCGGAAACGTGAGATGACAGTAATTGTCTCGCGACAATTCTTCGCGGGATATAACACCGTCCTCGCCGAAAGCCGTTCCGGCCGCGAGGCCGGTGGCGATAATTACGGCCGAGAAAAACAATTTTCCGTTCTTCACTGGTTAACCTCCATGATCTTTATTCGCGAGCGCTTACGCAAGCGCAGTGCCAAGGAACCGAACCGAGCGAGAAATCGTTAACCGGCCAAACAAAACGAGGCAACGCCCATAGCATTAGTTATGGAGGGTGATCGTTCCTTTTGAGGATTGTTTGCTGAAGGTTCGGCAATTTCCGAAAAGTCGGCGTTCCGTGATGCCGCGACTCCATTCTTTTTCATCGGTTATGGTTGGCGTTCATCTTGCAACGTACAGCTTGAGTAAACACGTCTATGCTGCGGATTCAGAGAGCCGAGAATGGAGTTGTTGTCTTTAGTTTGAGCGGGCGGATTGAGGCAGAAGACTTGGACGCGTTAAAAAAGTTAATTGAACTCGAACCGGATGAGCGCTTCCTAACGCTGGATTTGAAAGAAGTGAAGCTCGTAAGTCGCGAGGCGGTGGGTTTTCTGGCCGGTTGCGAAGCGAAAGGAATAAAACTCATTAATTGTCCACCGTATATTCGCGAATGGATCGATCGAGAAGGGACATAGAAAATGGAATGGCTTGGCGCTTTCCTGAACTCGCAGCCGCTCATCGCCGTGTTTTTGGTGATCGGCTTGGGTTATGCCGTTGGCAACATTCAGTTTGCCGGCTTCTCGCTCGGTGTCGGCGCCGTGTTGTTCGTCGGCCTTTTGATCGGCGCCATTGCTCCGAAGTCGGCGCCACCGCCTCTTGTCGGTACCGTTGGCCTCGTCCTTTTACTCTACGGCATGGGCATCCAGTACGGCGTCGATTTCTTCCGCGGCTTTGCGAGTCCTGCGGGGATCAAAGCGAATATCCTGGGCCTGGTCGCGGTCATCGCCGGCCTGTTCGCTACTATTTTGTTTGTGCGCTTTAGGGACATCGGCATGGATTTCGCCCTCGGAATTTTTGCCGGGTCAATGACGAGCACTGCCGCGCTCCAGGCCGCGGCCGCCGCCGTCGGCAACCAGCATCCTGCGATCGGCTACGCCTGCGCCTATCCGTTCGGAGTATTCGGCCCGATCCTCTGCTTTTATTTTTTTAAAATGCTGGTGCGGCCGAAAGTCGAAGTGCCGGAGCCGAAGCGGCTTACCACGGCGGAAATTTCTGTAGCTTTCTACAAGCTCGCCGGCATGTCGATCGCCGCGCTTACGGCGAAAATCCCGAAAGGCATCGAACTGATCGCGCTCCGGCGTGAGGGGACGAATGTCCTGCCGGGGCCGGAATACGTGTTGGGCGAACAGGACGTGCTTGTGGTCGCGGGATTTCCGGAAGATATCGCCAAAATAGAAGGGCTGAACCCGGGTCGAATTGCGCTCGCCGACCGGAAGAACCTCGATTATCTCATGGTCTACGTCTCGAAAGCGAGCATGGTGGGCATGCGCCTCGCCGATCTGCCGCAGGCTGGGGGCGGGATCATGGAGGTCATGCAGGTCCGCCGTGGCGACGCGGATATCCTGCCGCGCCCGGATCTCGTGCTGGAATACGGCGACCGGCTCGGTCTGGTCATCGACCCGGCTAACCGTTCCGCTTGCATCAAACAATTCGGCGATTCCGTCATGGCCGAGGCGAGTTTCAGCTTCGTCGCGCTGGGTCTAGGCATCGCGCTCGGAGCCGCAGTGGGTCTCATTCCGATCCCCATCCCCGGCGTCGGGGCGGTTACGCTCGGTCTCGCCGGAGGGCCGCTTGTCGTGGCACTCGTTCTCGGCTGGCTCGGCCGCACAGGACCGATCATCTGGCATTTGCCGGTATCCGCTAATGTGGTGCTCCGCAACTTCGGCATGGCGCTGTTCCTCGCGCGCGTCGGGATCGATTCGGGCACGCCGTTTGTCGAACAGGTGCGCCATTCCGGCCTCACATTCGTTTTCGCCGGCGCTGCCGTGCTGCTCGTCGTCGTGCTTTTCGTCCTCGCCGTGGGCTATTTCATCTTGAGGATCAATTTCGACGAGTTGCTCGGCATCGCGGCTGGCGCGACCGGAAACCCGGCGATTCTCGCCTACGCCGATTCGCTGGCGCCGACGGGCAAACCGGATATCAATTACGCGATGGTCTTTCCCGGGGTCGGCACGATCGTGAAGATCGTCGCCGTGCAGATTCTGGCCGCCGCTTACGGCATCACGGTGTCTTAGCTTGCTCTCATGAGAACAAAAAATTTATTAGGAGGGAACTCAAATGCCAAATCGTATAGCGGATGAGTTGATTAAAAGATTAGCAGAGACGGGCGTCGAACGGCTTTACGGTATCGTGGGCGATAGCCTCAATCCCGTAACCGACGCGTTGCGCCTCAATGACAAAGTGAAATTTATCCACGTTCGCCACGAAGAAACGGCCGCGTTCGCCGCGGGCGCGGAGGCGCAGCTCAGCGGGAAACTCACCGCTTGCGCGGGCAGTTGCGGCCCGGGCAACCTGCACTTGATCAACGGCCTCTTCGATGCGCATCGGAGCTATGCGCCGGTGCTGGCGATCGCGTCGCATATTCCGAGCAGCGAGATCGGCACGGGATATTTTCAGGAGACGCATCCGGAAATTCTCTTCAAAGAGTGCAGCCACTACTGCGAGCTGGTGTCCAATCCGAAGCAGTTCTCTCGGATTTTACACATCGCGATGCAGAATGCGGTGGGCAGGCGCGGAGTCAGTGTGATCGCACTGCCCGGCGATATCGCTGGAATGGAGATGCCGGCCGATGGCGCGCCACGCTCTCTGGTCGATCACGTCCCGACGGTGCGACCCGGCGAGCGAGAGCTGGCGCAGCTGGCGGATTTAATCAATTCGGCGAATAAAGTGGTGCTATTCTGCGGCACTGGATGCGCTAACGCTCACGATGAAGTGATCGCTCTCGCGGAGAAACTGAAATCTCCCGTCGGGCATACCTTTCGGGGAAAACCCTTCGTCGAATACGACAATCCGTTCGACGTCGGGATGAGCGGCCTGCTCGGCTTCGGCGCCGCGTATCAGGCAATGCACGAATGCGATCTGCTGCTGCTAGTGGGCACGGATTTTCCATACGACAAGTTTATGCCCACAAATCCGAAGATCGCTCAAATCGATATCCGGGTCGATCATCTGGGCCGGCGCAGCAAGCTGGATCTCGGCATCTGGGGCGACGTCGGCGAAACTATTCGCGCGCTGCTGCCGATGCTCGAAGTGAAATCAGATCGAGCATTCTTGGACAAGATGGTCGAGAAACACAAAGAAGCGGTTCGTAAGATGAATGTTTACGTACGTCACGTCGGGAAGGGATCGCCCATGCACCCCGAGCCGGTCGCCGCCGCGTTGAGCGAGCTGGCGGCCGAAGATGCGATCTTCACCGTGGATACCGGGATGTGCGATGTCTGGTCGGGACGGTATATCCGGGCGACGAAGGAGCGCCGGATGATCGGTTCGTTCAATCACGGGTCGATGGCGAATGCGTTGCCTCAAGCGATCGGTGCCCAGCTTTGCTATCCGCGCAGACAGGTGGTCGCTATGGCGGGCGACGGCGGACTCGCGATGCTCATGGGCGACCTGCTGACGATCACACAGTACAACCTCCCCATCAAAATCCTGGTGTTCGACAACAGCGCTCTTGGGATGGTGAAACTCGAGATGGAATCTTTGGGCATGCCCGATTATCAGACGGACTTGAAGAATCCCAACTTCGCCAAGGTCGCCGAGGCGATCGGCATGATGGGCGTAAGAATCGAAAATCCGGCCGATATCTCCTCGGGGTTGAAGAAGGCGCTTCAGCATTCGGGACCTGTGCTCATCGACGCCGTCACGGACGGCAATGCGCTCTCGCTGCCGTCGCATATCACCCCGGAACAAGTCGTAGGCTTTGGACTTACAATGGGGAAACTGGTTCTTTCCGG
>DATDFN010000066.1:0-20290 GCA_036522615.1 Binatia bacterium
TCGAGCGTCAAGCCCCACGCTTTGACCCAGCCCGCGGCGAGAATGCGGCCGGCCAGCGCGCGCGCCTCGCGCTCGTTCTTCGGGTCGCCGTAGGCGCGGTAAAGCGCGGGGATGAAGTGCGACTCTTCGGGAAACGTCAACCGGGGATGCGAGCGCAGGAGATCGCGCAGCAGGCTGGTGCCGCTGCGCGGGCAGCCGACGATGAAAATCGGGGAATCGCTCGAAGGCGCCATTGAAGCCCGCACGTTATCCGCTTCGACCGGACACCGTCAATCTCGACTCGCGACCGTCTTCAACGCCCTTTTTACCCTGCAGCGCGCGCGCCGATTTTAGCATTTTTTTAATCCTTCCCGCCGCGATTTTAATTTGGCCGCGCGCGCCGGGCCTCTTAACATCGAGGCATGAGCGCCTATTCTCCCGCCGCCGCCAAGCCGCGCAATCCGGTCAAACGCCTCATCTTCGGCAAACCCAAGGACCCGCTCGACCCGAAGGTCTTCCATCAGGTCTCGCTCGTCGCCTTCCTCGCCTGGGTCGGGCTCGGCTCGGACGGCCTCAGCTCGTCGGCGTACGGACCGGAAGAGGCGTTCCGCGCGCTCGGCGACCAGCACTATCTCGCCGTCGCGTTGATCCTCGCCACCAGCGTCACGATCTTCGTCATCGCTTACGCGTATTCGCGCATCATCGAGCATTTCCCGTTCGGCGGCGGCGGCTACATCGTGGCGACGAAGCTGTTGGGCTCGGCGTTCGGCGTCGTCTCGGGCTCGGCGCTGGTCGTCGATTACATTCTCACGATCTCGGTCTCGATCGCGGCCGCGGCCGACGCGATCTTCAGCATTCTGCCTCACGACCTGCACGCCTGGAAATTGACCGTCGAGTTCGCCGCGATCGGCATGTTCATGCTGATGAACATACGCGGCGTCAAGGAATCCGTCACGGTGATCGCGCCGATTTTCCTTCTTTTCATCCTCACGCACGTCGTCGTCATCGTCGGCACGATCGCGCTCCATTTCGGCGCGATCCCGCAGGTCGCCGGCGAAGTGCGCGCCGGCTTCGCGCACGGCGTCTCGACCTTGGGCTGGGGCGGTCTCGCCGCGCTCTTCCTCTTCGCCTACACGCGCGGCGCCGGAACGTACACCGGCATCGAGGCGGTCTCGAACGGGCTCCAGATCATGCGCGAGCCGACCGTCGAGACCGGCAAAAAGACGATGCTCTACATGGCGACCTCGCTCGCGCTCACCGCTTGCGGGATTCTCCTCTGCTACCTGCTCATCCACGCGGCGCCGGTCGAGGGCAAGACGATGAATGCCGTTCTCATCGAGACCTTCGCCGCCGGTTTTCGCTGGGGCGCGCTGCCGCTCGGCCACTGGATCATCGTCCTCACGCTCGCGAGCGAGGCGGCGATTCTTTTCATCGCCGCGCAGACGGGCCTCATCGACGGCCCGCGCGTCATGGCGAACATGGCCGCGGATTCCTGGCTGCCGCACCGCTTCGCGCATCTCTCCGAACGCCTCACCGTACAGAACGGCGTCGTGCTGATATCGACCTCCGCGGCGCTGACGCTTCTCTACACCGGCGGCGAGACCAGCCTGCTCGTGCTCATGTACTCGATCAACGTGTTCCTCACGTTCTCGCTGTCGGAGTCCGGGATGGTGCGGTATTGGATGCACCACCGCAAAGAGTATCCCGATTGGAAGCGCCACATCTCGATTCACATCACGGGTCTCATCCTCTGTCTTTCCATCCTCGCGGTGATGATCGTCGAGAAATTCACCGAGGGCGGCTGGGTCACGATGGCGATCACCGCGGGCTTCATCTCCCTCTGCTACGCGGTCAAAACACACTACGACCGCGTGCGCATGGCGCTCAAAGGACTCGACGAGACGCTGATCAATATCCCGTTTCGGCCGGACCTCCGCCCGGTGCCGGCGAAGCAGCCGCATGCGCCGACCGCGGTCGTCATCGCGCGGGGATTCGACGGCGTGACGATCCATACGCTGCTCAACATTCAAAGGCTGTTTCCGAATCACTTTAAGAACATCGTCTTCGTCTCCGTCGGCGTCATCGACTCGGGCCGCTTCAAAGGCGCGCGCGAGATCGAGAATCTCAAGAAAGCGAAAGAAGAGGACATGAAGAGCCTGGTCGAGTTCGCGAACGCGCTCGGCTGGTACGCCGAATCGCGCTTCACGCTGGGCGTCGACCTCCTCGCGGAGCTGGAGAAGCTCTGCAACGAATCGGTGCGCGATTTTCCGACGGCGGTCTTTTTCGCCGGCAAGCTCGTGTTCGAGCGCGAGTCGCTCTTTTCGCGCCTGCTGCACAACCAGACGCCGTACGCGCTCCAGCGCAGGCTCTACTTCAGCGGGCACAACATGATGATTCTGCCGATCCGCGTCTACATCACGCGGCCGGGTCGACCGGAGCCCGATCGAGTCACGCCGCGAATATTGAGCAAGACGGCTGCGTCATGATCCCGCATTTCACCGTTCACGAGCCGGAGGCCGACCAGGCCGTCCGCCGGCTGCTCGAAGCGCATCGGCGCTACGCGCGGATGAGCGGCGCGAAGACTTTCGCGCTGCATCTCCTCGCTTTGGTCAGTCTGGCGCTCTGGATCGGCGCGATGTGGCCCGCCGTTGTCCCGATGCCGGTCCTCGACGACGCCCTGGCCGTCTGGATCGCGGTCCTTTGTTTCGCTGTTCTTACAAGCATCGAGGAGTGGCTGTGGCGCCGGCGCGTGGCGCGATACCAGTTCGACCGACAGGCCATGCGTGGCGGCGCGCGTGATGATGGCGAATGACCTGCCGGCGCCTCCCTTCAAACGATGCCCGCACCTGATATATACTTTCGCATAACGAACCGGGCAGCGCGCAGCGATCTTCCGAAAGACGGAGCGCCACCTTATGCGGTCCGCGCGCGCCGCCGCCCGGTCGTAGAAGCCATGAGCGAATTCGTCTTAGCGGGTATTTTGATCGCGCTTGTCACCGGCGTCTCGTTCGCGCTCGAGCCGCTCACCGGCTATGTCTCGGTCGCTCTCCTTTATCTGCTCCTCGTAGTCGCGCTCGGTCTCAGGATGCGGCGCGGCACCGTGTTGGCTGTCGCCGCCGCGAGCGCGCTCCTGTGGAATTTCGTTTTCATCCCGCCGCGGCTGACGTTCTACATCGACA
Organism: Binatia bacterium; assembly: GCA_036522615.1. Taxonomy (GTDB): domain Bacteria; phylum Desulfobacterota; class Binatia; order UBA9968; family UBA9968; genus JAJPJQ01. The sequence goes on from DATDFN010000066.1 coordinate 3,159, forward strand.
AGGTCGAAGACGGCATGATGTTCGCGACGTTCTTCATCGTCGCTATCGCCATGGGCCATTTGACGAGCCGCCTGCGCCGCACCGAGCTTGCCGAGCGGCGGCGCGAGCGGCGCACGGCCGCCTTATATGAACTGGCGCATCAAGCCGCCTTTGCTACCGACCTGGAATCAGGGCTCCTTGCCGCGGTAAAATTGATTGAATCGATTTTTGCCGCCCCCGCCGCCCTTTATCTCCGGACGCAGGATCACGCGCTTTCTTCCGCGCCGCACGCAGCGAGCACGCTTGTTTTGTCGCCGCCGGAGTTGCGCGAGGCCGCGCGCGTATTTGCGGGCGGCGCGGATTCCGCAGGCAACGCGCCCGCAAAGTCCCGGCTCCTGCACATCCCGTTGCAAGGCCGCACCGCGACGATGGGCGTTCTTTCTATCCGTGTTGCGTCGGCCGCGTTTGACCCCGATGAAAAGGAATTGTTGGCCGCTTTCGCAGTGCTGATCGGCCTGACGCTCGAGAAAGACCATGTTGTGGAGGCGCTGAAACGCGCACAGATTCTCGAAGCTTCGGAGCGCTTTAGCCGGACGCTTCTCGACAGCGTCTCGCACGAGCTCAAGACGCCGTTGGCGGCGGTGCACGCGGGGATCGACGGCCTGGAGCGGCAGATCGGCGGCGAAAAGCCCGCGGCGACGCTCGCGGAGATGCGCGCCGCGGTGCGGCGGCTTCGCCGCGTGATCGACAATCTCCTCGACATGACGCGCATCGAAGCGGGCGTGATCGAGCCGAAGCTCGACTGGTGCGACCCGAGCGATCTGGTCCATGAGGCGATCGCGCTCGCGGGCGACGCGCTCGCGGCGCATGACGTCGAGATCGAAGGCGTCGACGGGTTGCCGATGGTGAAGCTCGATCAGCCGCTGATCGAGCAGGCGCTGTCCAACATTCTGCTCAACGCCGCCGCCTGGAGCGGCGCCGGGACGAAGATCACGGTCCGCGCGCGCGTGAGCGAAGGAAAATTCGTGCTTTCGGTTCTCGACGAAGGACCCGGGCTGCAGAACGGCGACGTGCGCCGCGTATTCGAGAAATTCTACCGCGCGCCCGGCGCGCGCACCGGCGGCACGGGGCTCGGGCTCTCGATCGTGGAAGGCTTCGTGCGCGCGCACGGCGGCAGCGTCCGCGCCGCCAATCGACTGTCGGGCGGCGCCGAGTTCACGCTCGAGCTTCCGGTCGAGACGATGCGCGCCGAGCTGGGAGAGCTCGCATGAGCGAGAAAGCCACCGCCCTCATCGTCGACGACGAGGTGCAGATCCGGCGCCTGGCGCGCGTGGTTCTCGAAGCGGACGGCTACCGCGTGCTGGAGTCCGAGAGCGGCGAGCAGGGGCTGGCCGACATCGCGCTGCGCCGCCCCGACGTGGTGCTGCTCGATCTCGGCCTGCCGAAGCTCGACGGCGTCGCGGTGCTGAAGCGCCTGCGCGAATGGAGCCGTGTGCCCGTTCTCGTGCTCTCGGTGCGCGACCGGCCGGAGGACAAGGTCGCCGCGCTCGACGCCGGCGCCGACGATTACATCCCGAAGCCTTTCGAGGCCGCCGAGCTGCTCGCGCGGCTGCGCGCGGTGCAGCGCCGCGTCGGCTCGGAAAAGGACGAGCCCTATTTCCGCGCCGGGCACCTCGGCATCGACTTCGCCGCGCACACGGTCACTGTCAAAGGCAAAGAGGTCAAGCTCACCGCGACCGAGTACGCTATGCTGAAGATTCTGGCGCAGCACGCCGGCAAAGTCGTCACGCACAAACAGCTCCTGCGCGAGGTTTGGGGGCCGAACGCGGAGGAGCAGTCGCAGTACCTCCGCGTCTACATGACGCATCTGAGAAAAAAGATCGAGACGCCCGGCGCCAAGGACAAGCTCCTGCGCACGGAGAGCGGCATCGGCTACCGCCTGGTCTTGCCCGCCAAAGAGTAGAAAGAAAATTGCCGCGGCGCGCGGCCGGCTACGGCTTGCCGGCAGGCTGGCGGAGGAGCGCTTCGGCGAGCTCGAGATCTTCCGGCGTCGTGATCTTGATATTGCGCCGATCGCCTTCCACGACCACGACCGTCTTGCCCAGCCGCTCCACCAGCATCGCGTCGTCGGTCGCTTCGACGCCGTCGCTCTCCGCGCCGCGGTGCGCTTCGCGCAGCAGCCCGACGCGGAACGCTTGCGGCGTCTGGATCGCCCAGAGCGATTCGCGCGGCGGCGTCGCTTCGATGCGCCGCTCCGCCGACACGGTCTTGATCGTATCGGCGACCGGCACGCCGACGACGGCCGCGCCGTCCTTCGCCGCGGCGTCGATACAGCGATGAATGAGATCAGCCGACACCAGCGGCCGCACGGCGTCGTGCACGACGACGATCTCGCAGTCGGCGTCGACGAGATCGAGACCGCGCGCGACCGAATCCTGCCGCCGCGGCCCGCCGTTTTGCAGCGTCCATTCGAGCCGGCCGAGATCGCTCGCGCGGAGCACGCGCTCGAAGCGCGGCCGCTCTTTTTCCGCCACGACGACGATCGCCCTGCCTACGCGCGACGCCGCGAAAGCGGCGAGCGTGTGGAGCAGGACGGGCCGGCCGCAGAGCGGAAGCAGCGGCTTCGGCGCTCCGGCGCCCATCCGCTTTCCTTCTCCCGCGGCGACGATCACGGCGTTGATGCGCATCGGACCTCGTTAAAATAAAAAAGCCGGGGGAACTTCCCCCGGCCGTAAAAAACTGTCGCTTGTCGAATCCGGAAAATCAATGCGTGAAGATATGGCGCAGCTCCTCCATGATCTTGTCCTCGGAGTGCGACCGCGCGATCGAGAGCTCTTTCACCAGAAGATTCTTGGCGGTGTCGAGCATCTTGCGCTCGCCGAACGAAAGCTCCTTGTCGCCCTTCAAGACGAACAAGTCGCGCAGCACCTTGGCGATCTCGAGGATCGATCCCGTCTTGATCTTTTCGGTGTACTCGCGGTAGCGGCGGTTCCAGGTTTGCTGATCGCTTTCGATTTTTTTCTGGCGGAGGACTTTGTAGACTTGGGATACCATGTTGCGGTCGATGACTTTTCTCAACCCGACCGAGTCGACGTTGTCGACAGGGATCATGATCTTCATATCGCTGTCGAGAATTCTGAGCATGTAAAATCTTTTTTCTGTGCCGGAGATGACCTGACTGCGGATCGCTTCGATCTGCCCTACGCCGTGCGCGGGGTAAACCACTTTCTCGCCGACTTTAAACATGGTTCCCTCCTAAAAAGATTGGGGCACATCCGACGGTCGGGACACTCGGAATCGCGCGGCTAAAACGGAACGAGAGGGAGGGACAAAGTCGGCGGGCGAATGTCGACGGTTCGCGTGTGGGCACTAGCGCAGTCACAATCCCGTTTAACCCTGTTGGTGTGCAAAAAATTTAGCGGCCTAACATACAGGCCGCTAACAATTCTCGAACGATTATTAAGTATACACGGCGGCTAGAAGGCCGTCAAGGGACGCGAGGGCGCTAACGAGGGATCAATGAAGTTTGGGTAACTTATAGATTAATTCTCATGTAGAAGTTGAATAATTAAACTTCCTGTAAGACATGCAGTGCCTAGCGGTCCTCCAGCTCCAGCGCCATGACCAGAGCGTCTTCACCGTCGTCGGAATAGTAGCCCTTGCGCATCCCTTTCGCCGCGAAGCCGAGCGCTTGGTAAAGCCGCTGCGCCGCCTCGTTCGATTTCCGCACTTCAAGCGTCACGCGCGCGAGTTTCTGGCGCCTGGCGTCCGCAATAACCGCCTGCAGCAGCGCGCGGCCGATGCCGCGCCGGCGGTATGCCGGAGCGACAGCCAGATTGTGGATGTCGATCTCGCGCGGCAGCAGCCAATAGATGACGTAGCCGACGGCGCGCCCGTCGATGAGCGCGAGATGCGAGCGCGCGCACACGACCTTGAGCTCCTGAACAAAGAAGCTGGCGCTCCAAGGAAAGGTGAAGGACGCGCGTTCGATCTCCAGAATTTCCGCGAGATCGGCGGACTCCATCGGGCGGAAGCGAAGGTTCGCCGCCGTGCGCGGAAACGCGCGGTCCACCCTGCGTGGTTTGTCGATGAAGGCGTTGGGCTCTAATTTCGGCTTAGAGATGTGGGCTCCCCTCGCCGGCGCCCGCGGCCCGCTTTAACAGCAGGATTTCGAGAAGCTTGTCCCCGAAGCGGTGTGAGAAACCCTGGACTTTTTCTTTGAGCGGCACCACCGTCGTGAATTCGGGTGGAAAGGCGCCGACGCTGCTGCTGATCTTGCGGATTCGTTCGTCCACCACCCTGCCCTTGATGACGAAGTTGCCGTTTTTCAGCGCGAGGTCGTAGTCGTAGTCCGGCATCTCCTTGGGAAGCTCGGTTGTCTCCGGCACGCCGACGTCGGGCACACGGGTGGGGAATTCTAACCGTAGAAAATACGCGTCCCCCCAATCCTGGAGGGTATACACGTTGCCGTAGCGGCGCTCGCGCTCGAGCTTGTCGACGAAGCCGCGCGCGTAGAATCCATCGACCGGAATCGGCGCGGCGCGGAGCATACCATGCTGGCGCGCGAGCAGCGGCTTCAGCGCGATCGACAGCGGCACGCCGTACACAGCGGGCCGAAACTCGATTTCCTCGACCGGCTTGGCGTGAAAGATGCCGTCCTTCAGACGGTAAACGCCTTCGACGACGCCGAGCGCGATGCCGATGAGAAGGTAGTTGTTGATATCCTGGCTGAAAAGAATTCTCGGGCCGTTCAGCGCGACGCCGATCGCCATGAGGAGGATCGGATAGAAGAGAACGATATTGTGCAGGATATTGAGCGCGGTCGAGCCGGCGGCGCTGAAAGCGAAGGAGTTGCCGACCGATTTCTCCAGCGCGACTTTGTCGCGGTGCGGCAGCGCGCCCAGAACGGGCTGCGCGAGGAACAGCGCGGCTCTCATCAGCGGCGTGCCGAGCGGCGCGCGCTGATTCACGCGCGAGAGCACCTCGTCGAAGCTTCCCGGCACTTCGCCGGGAAAATGTTTCTCCGGCCGCGGCGCTTTGACTTCGACCTTCGGCGGCGGCGCGGCCTTCGGCGCGGCTTTCGGCGGCGCCGCTGGGGCAGCGGCCGCGGGCTTTGGCGCTTGCGCCGGCTTTGCTTCCGGCGCGGCTGCGGCCGGTTTTGCCGCAGGCGTCGCCGCCGGCTCCCCGGCGGCTTTACGGAAGCGTGATTCGAAACTGTCGGGAAACGCCACGTCCTGATGAATCGTCTTGGCGCGCGCGATGAGCGTGTCCTCGCCCTCCACGTTGTTGGGATCGGTCACGCAGCAATCGACCGGGCACACCGCGGCGCAGGCTTCGTAGTCGTGAAACCCGACGCATTCGGTGCAGAGCAGCGGGTCGATGACGTAGAGCTCCTCGCTCTGGCTGATCGCGTTGTTGGGGCATTCGGGCTCGCATGCCCCGCAGTTGATGCACTCGCTTGTGATCATCGTCGCCATAGCTGTGAAGACTCCGAATTTGTTGATTAATTACTTGTTTCGGCCCGAGTTGTCAACAATTTCATCGACTTGCGTAGGTTGAAAGCGGCGGAAAAACTATGTTACCGTGAAACGGAAGGCGGCGTACCCAAGTGGTTAAGGGAGAGGTCTGCAAAACCTCGATGCAGCGGTTCGAATCCGCTCGCCGCCTCCAATTTTTTTCCCCAAACAATCACGCCGTTTCCCCTGCGCCGACCAGACGGTCGAGTTCGCCGGATTGTTCCATCTCGTAAAGCTCGTCGTAGCCGCCGATCGAGCGACCGTCGATGAAAATCTGCGGCACGGTGCGCCGTCCGCCGGAGAGGCGGATCGCCTCCTCGCGCAGTTTTGCGTCGCGGGCGACATCGATCTCTTCGAATTCCAGATGTTTCGAGCGCAGCAGCGCTTTCGCGCGCACGCAGTACGGACAGACCGGTGTAGAGTAAACGACGATTTTCGCCATGAAGTTATTATCGCACGACGGCGGGGTTGGTTGAAACATCCGCCCGGTTTAGTCTTCTTTGAGAATTTTTTTCAGCGCGGCGCCGAGCTCGCGATGCGTGAAAGGCTTGGCGATGTAGTCGGTGCAGCCGCTCTGTATGCATTTGTCACGATCGCCGGGAAGCGCGCGGGCGGTCGCGGCGAGGACCGGAATCGACTGCGTCTTAGGATTCTTCCGTATGAGACCGGTCGCCTGGAGACCGTCCATCCCGGGCAGCGAGATGTCCATGATGATCAAATCGGGCAGATGCGCCTCGGCCATCGCGACGGCCTTGTCGCCGGTGTCCGCCGTGATCGCGTCGTAGCCCAGGAACTCGAGCTCTTTCTGCACGACGTCGATGGTCGCCGGATTGTCTTCGACCAGGAGAATGCGTTTTTTCGCCATAGTAAAAAATTCGCCTGCGTATAGGATATCACAGGCTCAACCGGCATGCTATCCGCCCGACTCCTCGGTCAGCTCGATATTGACGCTGCCGACGAAAACCTGCGCCGACATTTTGACGGGCAGCCGCTGCTCGTCGGCTGTGATCCACGCGGTCGCCTGGCGCACGCGCTTGGCGTAGCCGGTTTTGCTGAGATCGGCGACTTTGGGCACGATCTTGAACGCTTCGTATTGCTTCCCTTTGACGGTGACGCGCTCTTTCCCGATGACGTCCAGCGTGACGAGATAGCGGCTTTTGCCGCCAAAGACCTCGAGCTGGAACGAGTCGCCGGGCTTGAATTCCAGGCTGCGCGCGAGATAAACGGCCGATACCGTATCGAGCGCATACGGCGATTCGAATTCGAAATCGCGCCGCTTCTTCCCTTCCTTCCGCTGCACCGTCCATTTGTGGGTCGCCGGATCGACCGTTGCGATCGTATCGTTCGCCTTCTTGTTTTCGCGCTGGATGAAAGAGAAGCGCAGCGGATGGAGCGTCTCGGCGTCGAACGTGGACTCGATGACATCGCGCATCTTGAAGATCACGTCGAGATAGCGCCACGACTCCGCCTTGACCGTGGCGTGGTAGGTCTTTTTTCCGTCGGTGACGACGGGACGCATGTCGATCGTCGCCGATGCGACCGGCACGCCGAGCCAGCTCGCCTGGTAGACGGCGTGCTCTCCTTTGTCGAACGGCCGGTACTTCGGCGTATAGTTCTTGAACTGCGGCGGGCTGTCGGCCGCGATGACGATCGCCGAGAAAAGCGCGGCAAAAAGAACGACGAGGCGCGAAACCATCCCACGGCGACGCCGCGGTGAAAAAGGTATTCGCGCCGCGGAGCTGTTCCTCAATCGTTCAGGTTTACGGAATGAACTGTGGGCTTGCAAAGCTGCGTCAGGACCTAAAGCCGCTCATGTACGGCAGCTTCGCCGCTGTGGCTTTGACCTTTTCGAGATTGGCGCGGAGCATTCCGGTGGAGTCCCACGAGCCTTCGACGAGCGCCTTGCGGTAAGTCTCGGGAATGTCCACGGCGAACGATTTGCCGTCGTAGCTGAGCTTCTTGGCCTGAATATCGAGCGCGAAGGAAGTCTCCGGTTTCGAGTCGGCGAGGCGCATCAATTCCTCGATCTCGCGCTCGCCGACCGTGACCGTCGGCATGCCGATCATGACGCAGTTGCCGGCGAAGATCGCGGCGAACGACTCGCCGACGACGGCGTGAATGCCGAAGCGATAGAGCGCCTGCGGCGCGTGCTCGCGCGACGAGCCGCAGCCGAAGTTTTTGTTCACGAACAGGACCGACGCGCCCTTGAACTTCGGATCGTTGAACGGGTGCGGCTTGAGCTTACCGGCGGCGTCGAAGCGCTCGTCGAAAAACGGATAGTCGCCCATGCGCGCGAACGTTGCTTCCTTCAAATAGCGCGCGGGGATAATGCGGTCGGTATCGATGTCGTTGCCGCGCACGACGATGGCGCGGCCGGCGACGCGGGTGATTTTCGAATCGTTGCTCATGGGTTGATAATCCTATGCGAGATACTCGCGCACGTCGACGACCTTGCCGTTGAGCGCGGCCGCGGCGACCATCGCCGGGCTCATCAGCAGCGTGCGGCCGCCCGGGCTCCCCTGCCGGCCGATGAAGTTGCGGTTCGACGACGACGCGCAGATCTCGCGTCCGTGCAGGCGGTCGGGATTCATCGCGAGGCACATCGAGCAGCCCGCCTCGCGCCACTCGAATCCGGCCGCGGTGAAAATCTTGTGCAGCCCTTCCTTCTCCGCCAGCGTCTTCACCTCGGCCGAACCCGGGACAACGAGCGCGCGAATGCCCGGCGCGACGCGCTTGCCCTGGGCGATCTTGGCCGCGGCGCGGAGATCGCTGAGACGCGAGTTGGTGCACGAGCCCACGAAGGCGACGTTGATCGGCGTGCCGAGGATCGGCGCGCCGGGGTTCCAGCCCATATGCTCGTACGCCTTGCGCGCGCCGTCGGGGTCGGGAAACTCTTCCGGCCGCGGCAGCTTCTCGGATATTCCCACCGCCTGGCCCGGATTGATGCCCCACGTGACCGTGGGCTCGAGCTTGGCGCCTTCCAGGTCGACGACATCGTCGTAGCGCGCGCCGGCGTCGGAAGCGACGGACTTCCAATAACCCACGGCGCGGTCGAACGCCTCGCCCTTCGGGACATATTGCCGACCGCGAAGAAATTCGAACGTCGTCTGGTCGGGATTGACGTAGCCCACGAGCGCGCCGCCCTCGATGCTCATATTGCAGACGGTCATGCGCTCTTCCATGTTCATACGGTCGAGCACCGCGCCGCCGTACTCGTAGGCGAAGCCTTTGCCGCCCGAGACGCCGAGCTTCCGGATAATATTTAGAATGACGTCCTTCGCGTAAACGCCCGGCGGCAGCGCGCCGTTGACGTTTATTCTCCGCACTTTCAAGCGGTCGATCGCGAGCGTCTGCGTCGCGAGCACGTCGCGCACCTGGCTCGTGCCGATGCCGAAGGCGAGCGTGCCGAACGCGCCGTGCGTGCTCGTGTGGCTGTCGCCGCACGCGAGCGTCATGCCCGGCTGCGTGAGCCCGAGCTGCGGTCCGATGACGTGGACGATGCCCTGTTTGTCGCTATCGAGGCCGAAGAAGTCGATGCCGAACTGGCCGACGTTCTTTTCCAGCACCTGGATCAGCTCCTCCGCCTGCGCGTCGAGAAACGGCCGCGTGCGCACATCCGTCGGCACGATGTGATCGACAGTCGCGAAAGTGCGCTCGGGAAACGCGACGTCGTACCCGCTTTCCCTGAGCATATCGAACGCCGGCGCCGTCGTGATCTCGTGGATCAAGTGAAGGCCGACGAAAAGCTGCGTCTGCCCGGTCGGCAGGGTATCGACGGTATGCGAATCCCAGATTTTATCGTAGAGCGTGCGCCCTGAAGCCATGCGGAAGTCTCCTCGGAAAAAATCAATATAACCGGCCGACCGGGCTGGCGCAAGCGAACCGAACGTTGCAGGGTTAAAAGGGGTTTCAGGGTTTAAGAGTTAAATGCGAAGAGGTTTCTCGTTTTTAACCCTTAAACTCTTCAACCCTTCAACTTATAGGCCGAGCTCCTTCTGCGCCTGCTTTAAATAACTCAAATCGAGATACTTCTCAGGCCCGGGCAGCGGCTCTTTGACGAAGCCGTCGTTCGCCTGAACCTGGATGTTCATCTTGAAGCCGTCGAGCGTCACGGCGCCGTCGGAGGGATAGACCCTGTGCTTGACGTAGTAATCGACGCCGATCTTGCCGTACGGCGGCTTCATGCCCATCTCCTTCGTAAGAAAATCCGCCGCCTGGTCCGGCGCGTCGTTGATCCAGCGAAGGCTCCGGATGTGCGCCTTCAAGAACCGCACGAGCAGCGCGCGGTTTTTTTCCGCCCACGCCGGATTCACGTTCACCGCGTTGAACTGGTACGCCTGGATGACTTCCATCGTGTCGCCGAGCTTCGTGAAGCCGCGGTCGATCGCCATATCCGCGAACGGCACGCTCAACACCGCGCCGCCGATCGCGCCGCTCTCGAGTGCCGTGAGGCGCGCCGGCGTGCCGCCGGCGATGAGCGCGAGGCTGAAGTCGCGCGGGTGCTGCAATCCTTTGCTCTTCAAATAGCCGAGCAGGATCGAGGTCGCGCCGCCGGTGAGGCTCGCGACGCCAAGGCGCGCGCCTTTCAGGTCTTCGACGCGTTTATAATTTTTTCCGCCGACCAGATAATACGGCGCGGCGTTGCTCGTGCCGGCGACGACTTTCAAGCTACCGCCCTTCTCGTTCCACAGGATGATACTGTCGGGATTGATGTTGGCGATGTTGAGCTCGCCGGCGACGAGCGCGCGGAGCTGGAGGTCCGCGCCGCCGATGAAGACGAGATCGACCGGCACGCCTTCGGCGGCATAAAAGCCTTTTTTCTGCGCGACGAAATACGGCAGGTAGTTGAGATCGCGCGAGAGGAAGCCGACCTTAATGCCTTCGGCGAAAGCCGATGACGTTGTAAGTGTCAGCAGAATAAGGACCAGGAAAGCCAGGCGGCGAATGAACATGCCTCGTCCCTCCGAATGTAGGGGCGGTTCGCGAACCGCCCTACCCTGGAATTATTTGCCGACGCAGTTCTCCAACAGATGTTTCACGACGTCGATGCGGCGCGCGAACCAGACGTCGGAGAACGAGCGCGCGTACTTGATCGATTCGTCGTACACCTTGCCGGTGGCGGGAAACGCCATCTGGCAGTGCATCGCCATCGTGAGCATCTTCGGCTCCTCGGCCGATTCCTCGTAGAGCATGTCGAACTCGTCCTTGAACGCGCCGAAGAGGTCGCGCGCGGTGATGCCGCGCCGGTACATACCGGTGTCGTTAAGGCCGCTGATCGCGTTGCGGTAGGGCACCTCGATCAGCCGCTTGCCGTTCACTTCCACCAGATACGGCGTGTCGTCGTTAACCGCGTCGCCGTGCCAGAGAAAGCCTTCGTCGGCGAGGAGTTCGAGCGTGTGCTCGGTATGGCGCATGCCCGAAGACAAACAGCCATAAGGCCGCACGCCGACGAGATCTTGGAAAATTTTCATGCAGGCGCGGATCTCGTCGCGCTCCTGCTCCTTGGTGAGATAGATCGACTGCACGTCTTCGGCGTAGTTGTGGCCGACGATCTCGTGGCCTTCCGCGTGGACGGCTTTGACCGCTTCGGGATAGCGGATCGCGGCGAGGCCGTTCACGTTGAACGACGCCTTGAGACCGTGCTTGCGGAGAACTCTAAGGATGCGCCATACGCCGGTCCGACCGCCGTAGTCGTTTTCGCTCGCAGTGCGGAAGTCGTACTTGCTGCGCGTGTCTTCGGCCGTGATCGGGTTCGAGCCGCCGACATGATGCGTGCGCCGGTGCTTCGGGTCCGGCACTTCGGTCCACGCCTCCAGGTTGCCCGCGAGCGTCACGGCCATGCGCGCGCCGTTGGGCCATTTGATCTTGATCTTCTTTCCCTTGGAAAAGACGTCGTAGAAATTGTCGTGCGACGGCATCATAGCGCGCACCTCCGGTCTTAAGGCTCGATATATAGGCAAAGCTCGCGGGGTGTCAACGAAGGCTAGAAACGCGACTCGCGTTTCTTTATCGCTGCTGGCTCAAAAGATCGTAAATGAGCGAATAAAACTGCAACGCCGACGGTATATAGACGGTGAAATACTGTTTGAAGGAAAATTTATTCTGCGAGGGATCGACGTGCGTGAAGAGGCGCAAAATCGCAGTATGGACGCGCGACTTGTCGCCGACGGCGTCAGCGAGCCGCAAACTTTCGGTATAAGGAATTAACGGGTCGGTGCTGCCGTGGCCGATGATGAAGCGCGCCCGAATCGCGGGCACAACCGGCGCCATCGAAAGCTTTTGTAGATATTCGCGAAGGCGCGGGTCGATCTTCTGCACCAGATCGGCGGTGCGGTTCGGGTCCGTGTTGGTTAGAAGCTCATAGACGTATTTTCCATTCGTAGTGAGCCGTTTCAGCAGGGGCTCAACGTCCTGCGGCGTCTCCATCTGCTCGTTCTTGAAGATCTCGCGCAGAATCCTGCGGTCGCTTTCATTGCCGACGTAGTCGACGTTGTTCATGAAAAAGACCCACTTGCCGTAGGGCTGCGGCTGCAAGTGGCCCCTCTCGTTTCGGTACTCGTAATAGCCCGTCGTGATGAAGCGGATGACGTCGATCGGATCGTAGTAGCCGCCGAACGAGACGACGAATTTGATGTGGTCGCGAAGCTCCGGGGCGGCCGCGGCCATCATCGTCGGGCCCGCGGCGTAGCTGAAGCCCATGAGCCCGAGCTTTTTCGGGTCGACGATCTCTTTCAGGGTGGCGAGATAATGCGTCGACGCGACGATGTCGTCGACGTCGCTGAACGCGATGCGAAACGATTTCATGCCCTTGAGATCGGGCACGAGGACGGCGAAGCCGACGCGCGCGAGCGAGTAGGCGAAGCGCTTGAGGCGCGGATCGTTCTTCCCGTCTTCAATGATGCCGTGCGTGAGCAGCAGGCCGGCGCGCGGCTTTCCGCCTTCTATATAATAGAGGTCGGCGGCGATATTCCCGTTTTTACCGGCGATCGCGACGGCCTTCATCGCCGGCGCCGGCGTCAGCCACGCGAGCTTGCCCCGCTCCGGCGCGTGCAGCGTGCTGCCGTCGAGCATGTCCCACATGAAGAGCGCGGTGAGAACGCCGAGGCGGATGTTCGAGAAGAAAAGGATGAAGAGCAGCGCAGCGACGCCGCACGCGACGAGCGTCTTTTTCATCGGCGGAGCGGTTCTTCGTAGCGCACTTCCATGAGAAAAAGCCCTTCGGGCGGCGCGGTCGGACCGGCGAGGGAACGGTCTTTCGCCGCGAGCAGCTCGGCGAACGAATCCGCCGAGCGCTCGCCGCGCCCGATCTGGACGAGCGTGCCGAGGATGTTGCGCACCATGTGGCGCAGAAAGGCGTTCGCCTCGATGTCGAAAACGACGAGCTCGCGGTCGCGCCGGAGCGAGCTCCGGTAAACGCGCCGCACCGAATGAGCCGCTTCGCAGCCCGCCGCCTGGAACGACGCGAAGTCGTGGTCGCCTTCGAGACAGCCGACCGCGCGCTGCATCGCGGCGAGGTCGAGCGGCTCATGGACATGCCACGAATAGCGGCGCTCGACGGCCGTCGGCCAGGGATCGTTCCAGATGCGGTAACGATAATGACGCAGGCGCGCGTCGCGCCGCGCGTCGAAATGATCCGGCGCGCGCTCGACGCGGCGGACCGCGATGTCGCGCGGCGTCACGCCGTTGAGGCCGCGCTGCAGGCGCCAGAGATCGATCTCGCCTTCGTGGATGAAATTCGCCGCCTGACCGAGCGCGTGCACGCCGGCGTCGGTGCGGCCTGAGCCGTTGAGGCGAATCTTCGCGCCGAGGATCTGTTCCAGCGACGCCTCGATCGTTTGCTGTACCGACCGGCCGTTCGGCTGGACCTGCCAGCCGCAGTAGTCGGTGCCGTCGTACTCGATCGTGAGCTTAATGTTCATCAAAATAGTTTCGGGTTACGAGTTCCGAGTTTCGCGTCCAACTCGCAACCCGCAACGCGAAACGCGAAATATTTTAGTATGATTTCGGCATGCCGAGGACGTGCTGCGCGAGAAAGGCGAGCACGAGGTTGTTGCTGATCGGCGCGATCGTGAGCAGCCGCGTCTCGCGGAATTTTCGCTCGATGTCGTATTCCGCGGCGAAGCCGTAGCCGCCGTGCGTATTGAGGCAGGCGTTGGCCGCCTCCCACGCCGCCTCGGATGCGAGCAGCTTCGCCATGTTCGCCTCCGCGCCGCAGCGCTCCTTGCGGTCGAACTTCGTCGCCGCCTGGAAGCGCACGAGATCGGCGGCCTCGATGCGCGCGTAGGCCTGCGCGATGGGAAACTGAATGCCTTGATTCGCGCCGATCGGCCGGTCGAAGACGACGCGCTCCTTGGCGTAATTGGCGGCGCGCTCGACGAACCAGCGGCCGTCGCCGATCGCCTCCGCCGCGACGAGGATGCGCTCGGCGTTCCAGCCGTCGATGATGTAGCGAAAGCCCATCCCCTCTTCGCCGATCAAGTTCTCCGCCGGCACTTCGAGGCCGTCGAAGAAGAGCGCGTTGGTGTGGTGGTTGATCATGAGATCGAGCGGCTTGACTTCGAGCTTGCCCTTGGCGCCGCGCATGTCGACGAGGAACACCGAAAGCCCGCGCGTCTTGTCTTTCAGCTCGTCGTAAGGCGTCGTGCGCGCGAGCAGCAGCATCAGGTCCGATTCGAGCACGCGCGAGATGAAAATCTTCTGGCCGTTGATGACGTACTTGTCGCCGCGCTTCGTCGCCGTCGTTTCGATGCGCGTCGTCTCCGAGCCGGCGTTGGGCTCCGTCACGCCGAACGCCTGGAGACGCAGCTCGCCGCTCGCGACTTTCGGCAGGTACTTTTTTTTCTGCTCGGCGCTCCCGTGGCGGAGCAGCGTCCCCATCGTGTACATCTGCGCGTGGCAGGCCGTGGCGCTGCCGCCCGAGCGGTTGATTTCTTCCAAGATGATGCTGCCCTCGGTGATGCCGAGGCCGCTGCCCCCGTACTCCTCGGGAATCAGCGCGGCGAGCCAGCCGAGCTCGGTGAGCTTTTTCACGAAGGCGTCGGGATAGCCGCGCTGCTTGTCGACCTCGCGCCAGTAGGTATCCGGGAACTCGCGGCAGACTTTGCGCACCTCGTCGCGGATCTGCTGCTGCTCCTCGGTCAGGTTGAAATCCATCCTCGCCTCCGCTATTGCAGGGAATGCCGCACGCAGTATATAGCGCGAACGAAAAAATGTCGAAGGAGGAATCATGGCGGTAAAGCCCGGCTGGGAAGGCCGCTACTTCGAGGATTTCACCGTCGGCGACGTCTATCAGTGCCGGCTCGGCCGCACGATCACCGAGGCGGACAACATCTGGTTCACGCTGCTCACCAACAACACCAACCAGATCCATTTCAACAACGAATACGCCAAGCGCACGGAGTTCGGAAAGTGTCTGGTGAACAGCGCGCTCACGCTGGCGATCGTCGCCGGCATGGGCGTCGCCGACGTGAGCGAAAACGGCTTCGCGCTCGGCTGGGACGAGATCAAGCTGCCGAACCCGCTGTTCGTCGGCGACACGCTCTATTCGGAATCGGAAGTCGTCGACAAGCGGGAATCCAAATCCAAGCCGCAGTGGGGCATCATCAAGGTGCGCACGCGCGGCGTCCAGCAGGACGGCAAGGTCGTGATCGACTACACGCGCAGCGTCATGGTGTGGAAAAAGGCGCACGCGCCGCGGCGCGATCTCTTTCCCGAGGTCAAGGATGGCAAATAGCGCGCGCGCCCTCGACGGCGTGCGCGTCGTCGCCTTCGAGCAGGTGCTCTCGGGCCCGTTCTGCACGTCGATTCTCGGCGACATGGGTGCGGAAGTCGTGAAGGTCGAGCGTCCCGGCGTCGGCGACCTCATCCGCCACTGGGACAAGGCGGTGCGCGGCCTCTCCTCCGGCTACGTTTGGCTCAACCGCAACAAGCAAAGCCTCACCGTCGACGTCAAGGACGACCGCGGGCGCGAGATTCTCTACAAGCTCCTGCGCGAAACGGACGTTTTCTTCGAGAACTACGCGCCCGGCGTCGCCGAGCGCTCCGGCCTGGGCTACGAGAAATTAAAGTCGCTCAACCCGCGCCTCATCTATTGCTCGCTTTCCGGCTACGGCCAGGACGGGCCGTATCGCGACGTCAAAGCCTACGATCTCCTGATCCAGGGCGAGGCGGGAATCATCGCGACGACCGGATATCCCGACAAGCCGGCGAAGGCGGGCATCGCGATCGCCGACATCGCCGCCGGCATGTACGCCGCGCTCGGCATCGTCCTCGCGCTCTTCCAGCGCGAAAAGACCGGCGAAGGGCAGATGATCGACATCTCGATGTTCGAGGCGATCGTCTCGTGGCTCGGCTATTTTCCGCACCACTACTGGCACCAGGGCGAAGAGCCCGGCCGCGTCGGCATGCGCCACCATTACGTGACGCCGTATGGGCCCTATCTCGCGCGCAACGATAAATACGTGAATCTCGCCGTCGCGACGCCGAAGGATTGGGAAGTGTTCTGCAAAATCGTGCTGCAAAGACCCGACCTGCTGCAAGACGCGCGCTTCGACAACGTCGAGAAGCGGAGAAAAAACCGCAATGTCCTGGAGGAAGAGATCGAGAAGATATTTCTCGAGCGCGACCACACCGAATGGCTGGAGCGCCTGAAGAAAGCGCAGCTGCCCTACGGCGAGGTGCGCGGCATCGCCGAAGTCCTGGCCCACCCGCAGGCCGCGGCGCGGCGCTTGATCCGCGAGGTCGAATCGCCGGTCGGAAAAGTTCCCGTGGTCGGCAACCCGGTCCGGCTCTCCGCAAGCCCCGCGCGCTACGACGCGATTCCGGAATTAGGCGAGCATACCGAGGCGATTCTCAAGAAGCTCGGCTACGACGCGGCCGCGATCGAAAGACTGCGCGCGGATAAAATAATCTGACGCTACCCCGCCCTTTCGTCATCCCGGCCAAGCGAGTCCGCGAGCGCGAGCCGGGATCCAAGTTATTTAAAGACTGGATTCCCGCTTTCGCGGGAATGACTCGGAAGGTGTAAGACCGGCGTGGATGCGTCGCGAAGGGCGATGCGTCGTGACGAATCGTCGGCGCGTATCTCCCGCCGCGCGTACCTCAGGCCCATCGCATCGCCCGGAGAGACGCGTCCTCGCCGTATAGAATAATTCACCGCCCCGCGCCGCAGCAGCGTTTGTATTTCTTGCTGCTGCCGCAGGGGCACGGATCGTTCCTTCCCGCCTGTGATGGCGAGGGCGCATCCTCGGCGCGGACGGCTTCCATCAATTTTTCGAGCGGCTGGTTCGCGTTCCAGAGGTCGACCATCCTTTGCAGGTAAGGCCGGCTGTGCAGGAAGAAGCTTTTGTAGCCGGCGCAGAGATAATTCAGTCCCGGCTCGCCGTCCGGGGTCGCGATGAAGCGGTCCTTGGGGCAGCCGCCGTTGCACATCGCGCGCACTTCGCACTCGCGGCAGTAGCGCGGCAGAGTGTCGCGCTTCGCCTCGCCGAAAGCGCGCTGCGCGCGGCTCTCCACCATGTCGCCAAGATGCGTCTCGGCGATGTTGCCGACGCGGTACTCCGGCTCGACGAAGTGGTCGCAGGAGAAAAAATCGCCGTTGTGCTCGACCACGGGCACGTCCCCGCAGGTCTCGCGGAA
>DATDFN010000067.1:0-2993 GCA_036522615.1 Binatia bacterium
GAAGCTCATCGTCGAGGCCGAAGGGCAGGCGTCCGCCACGCGCGCGACCGGCGAGGCCGAGGCCGACATCGTCTTCAAGAAGGGCGAGGCCGAGGCGAAGGCGATGAACGTCAAGGCCGAGGCGTTCCAGGAGTACAACCAAGCCGCGGTCGTCGACAAGCTGCTCACTAACATGCCGGAGATCGTCCGGGCGCTCGCCGCGCCGCTCGCCAACGTCGACAAGATCACCGTGGTGTCGACCGGCAACGGCGGCAGCGCCGGCCTTAACAAGATCACCGGCGACATGACCGCGATGGCGGCGCAGATCCCGGCGCTCTTCGAGACCCTCTCGGGCATGCAGATGTCCGAGCTGCTCTCGAAGGTCAAGATGATTGGCGACAAGGCGCCGAAGCCGGAGAAATAATGGGCGTAGGGGCGGTTCGCGAACCGCCCCTACGACGGAAATAAAAACGTCAGGAGAATTTGTAGGGAGGTTTTATGGCATTATTGGAAAGAGTTTCGACGCTGATTCGCGCGAATCTGAACGATCTCATCGACAAGGCCGAGGACCCGGAGAAGATGCTGAAGCAGGTGATCCTCGACATGCAGAACCAGCTCATGCAGGTGAAAACGCAGGTCGCGATCGCGATCGCCGACCAGCACGTGCTGGAGAAAAAGCAGCGCGAGAACTCCGACAAGGAGCAGGAGTGGATGCGCAAGGCCGAGCTCGCGGTGGACAAAAAGCAGGACGACCTCGCGCGCGCCGCGCTCGAGCGCGCGATGAGCTACAAGCAGATGGCCGAGAGCTTCGTCTCGCTCGTCGGCGACCAGAAGACCGAGGTCGAGAACTTAAAGTCCGCGCTGCACAAGCTCGATCAGAAGCTGGCCGAGGCGGAGTCCAAGTGCGACGTGCTCATCGCCGAGCACCGGCGCGCCCGCGCGCTCGGCAAGGCGAGCGACGCCAAGATGGCCATAGATGATAACACCAAGCTCGCCGCCTTCGAGCGCATGAAGTCGAAGGTCGGCCACGCCGCCGCCGTCAGCCAGGCAAAGGCCGAGATGGCCGCCGACAGCGTCGAAGATAGATTCGCCGCGCTGGAAAAAGAAGAAGAGATCGACCGGCTGCTGAAGGATCTGAAGGAGAGAAGGGCGGGGTGAGGGAATAAATCTGTGACCGTTCCGACAAGCGGCGAAGTGCTTGAAGGGCTGCACCGCATTCGTGTAAGGCGTCGGATCATGTGGGCGATGTTGCTCGCCTACGTGCCCGTTGCCATGGTGATTTCATGGTTGGGATTTTCACAGCTAGCGTCGGTTGCCAGTGCGGTGTGGTTCGCGATGCTAATGGCAACTTTGATGACCGCCATGTTTAGCCGATGTCCTCGCTGCGGGGCTTCTTTTCACACGAGGATACTATGGGGTGGTCTGTGGAGAACAACATGCATCAATTGCGGTCTGCCGCTTGGGAAGTAGAAAAGTAATGCAGCAGTTACACAATACCAACGGAGGCGTGGTCTTATTTTAACGCTGCTAGAGATTCTCGTAGAGTTCGTTTTTATCTTTTTAGAAGGCAAGGCCGAAATCGTCTGGAACGCGATCCTCTTGGCCTTGGCGATTTTAATTATGATTTGTTTTCCTGATCTAAGTTAGCGGAGGGAGCGCTGTGAGAAAGATTTTATCCGTTGTTCTGATCACCGTCTTTATCCTCATCGCCGCGTCATTCGCGCGCGCGCAGGACGCGCCGCCGAGCGAGGAGTCGATCCGCGAGCTGATGAAGCTCACGCAGATGGACACGTTGGTCGATAATCTCGCGCAAAGCCTCGACGACTCGACGAGGCAAGGCATGCGCCAGGCGATGGCGGGCCAGGGGCTGAGCGACAAGCAGGAAAAAATCATCAACGAGATGACGGGCCGGATGGTCGCGATGTTGAAAGAAGAGATCAACCCGGAAGCGCTGGAGCCGGCGTACGTCGAGATCTACAAGAAGGCGCTGACGCAGCGGGAAGTCGACGGCATGATCGCCTTCTACAAAACCGACGCCGGCAAAGCCGTCGTAACGAAGATGCCGGTCGTCATGCGGCAAGCCTCCGAGGTCATGATGCAGCATATGCAGAAGCTCTTTCCCAGGCTGCAGCGGATGCAGGAAGAAATGGTGCGGAGATTAAAAGAGGGGCAGTAGAAAGGACGCTTATGCGCATCGCCATAGGATTGCCGAGCCGGGTCGCGTCCGCTTCGGGGGACGTGATGCTCGAATGGATCGCGCGCGCGGAGCGCGGCCCGTTCTCCAGCGTCGTCGTGACCGATCGCGTGGTGTCGCAGGCGCTCGAGCCGCTGACGGTCCTCGCGCTCGCGGCGGGGGCGACGCGGCGCATCCGTCTGATGACGAGCATCGTGCTCGCGCCGACGCGCGAAACCACGCTCTTCGCGCGCGAGGCCGCGACCCTCGACGCGCTCTCGGGCGGGCGCTTGACGCTCGGCATCGGCATCGGCGTGCGCAAGAACGATTATCAGGCGACCGGCTTCGACTTTCATCGCCGCGGCCGGCGCGTCGAGGAGCAGCTGCCGCTGCTCAGGCGCTTATGGTCTGGCGAAAATCTGTCGAGCGAAGTCGGAGCGATCGGGCCGCGGTCATCGCGCGCCAACGGCCCCGAGCTGTTGATCGGCGGCTACGTGCCGGCGATCGCGCGGCGCATCGCGAAGTGGGGCGACGGCTACATGGCGCCGGGCGGCGGCGAGCCGGAAGCCCTCGTTGCCATGTGGCGCAACATAGAAATTGCCTGGAAAGAAGAAGAGCGCGCGGGAAAGCCGCGCTGGGTGGGCGCGAGCTATTACGCGCTAGGGCCGAACGGCGCTGATTACGCCAAGCGCTACATCGACGCCAACTACGGCTACAACCCCGAGCTCGCGGCGCGCCGCCTGGCCACGCTCCCCGCGTCCCGCGAAGCGGTGGAAGCTTCGATCAAGCGCCAGGCCGACATGGGCGTCGATGAATTCATCCTGCGCCCGTGCGCCGACGA
>DATDFN010000068.1:0-5661 GCA_036522615.1 Binatia bacterium
CGCTCGACGACGCGCCAGACGAGAAAAGCGCAGATCGCCAGCAGCCCGACCGAGTTGAAGAGATTCGCGTAGCGCAGCAGCTTGCCGGAAAGACCGGCCCTCAAGCTATACGCGAGAACCAGAAACAGGAGCGCCGCTTCATCCGAGACGTTATGGACGCCGTCCATGATGAGGCTGAAGCTGTTCGAGCCGAAGCCGGCGGCGATCTCGACGACGAGCACCGCGGTGTTTAGCTGAGTCGCTCGAACGAGGGGCGGACGGCGATGTGACATAGAAAATCTCCTTTAGGGCATTCGCCGCTTAAGCGTTATTCCAGCAAGGTCAGAAGCACCATCAATCCGACACCGGTTCCGATCGCTGCGAACTGGACCAGCGACTTCCACGGAGCCACTTCCTTGTTGAGCTCGGGCACGAGATCGGATCCGGCGATATAGATGAAGCCGCCAGCCGCCAACGGCAGCATCACGACCGAGAAGTTCTCGACACGCGAGCCGACGAACAGAGAAATCACCGTTCCAAGGATCGCGAATACTGCCGAAAGAAAATTGAAGAACAAAGCTCTCTTCTTGGTGAAACCGGCGTAAAGCAAAACGAAGAAATTTCCCAGCTCGTGCGGGATCTCGTGGAAAACGACGGCGGTTGTCGTAGCGATGCCGATACGCAGGCTCATCGCATAAGAGGCGCCGATAATCATCCCGTCGATCATGTTGTGGACGCCGTCAGCGAAGAGATTCATATAGCCGACGGGACGGATGGACGAGCCGGCGTTCAAAGCGTGCTCGTGCCTCCACAGCAGGAATTTTTCGAGCACGAAAAACAGGAAGATTCCGCCCAGAACATAGAGCGACGCTTCTGTCTTGGACGTAAATTTCTCAAACGCGTCCGGCAATAGATGAAGGACCGCGTCGCCGAATAAGCTCCCGACCGCGAGACTTACCATAAGAAAGATCAGCTGCTTGAGCTTCCGCTCGCTTAGAGAAACGAAGGCGATGCCGACAAGCGACAGTAGGCTGACGATGACGACGCTAGCAAGACTGTACGACCAGACGATAGATCTCGGCGCCACTTGCGATCACAAAAAAATATCGCTCACGAGAATCTTTGCCGCATCGGAAGAAGCTTGGCCGATATTCGTCGCGCTCGGCGTCGGCACGGCGCGCTGGTAGCGGCGCTGCCACAGCGTCGCGCCGTCGGCGATGCGAATCAGCTTGAAGTCGGCGATCACGCTGACGAACTGCTTCGAATCGACGCCCCAGCGCAGAATGTCCGACAAGAACAGCACGCCGGTCAAATTCCCCTGGCGCGCGGCTGTGGCCGCGGATTCGGCGTTGAACGGGAAAGAAGCGAGCCGCTTGTCGGTCTGCTCGGGCTGGGACATTTTAAAGCCTTTTCGCGCAAGCTCCTGCCGCAATTGCTCCCGCAGTACATCCATGACAGTCAAGCGGGTATCCGGCGAGATTTTTCCCGCCATCTCGCCGATCGAGCGCAGCGGATTGTTTTCCGGCAAAATCAAAGTCAGGTTCGTGCTGTTTCTCGGGCGCGGCAGCCATAGCACGGTTTCTTTGATATCGGGAAAAGGCGCAGGCGGAGGCGCGGAGGCGCAGCCGGAAAAAACCAAAATCATCGCCAACACGACGCACATGGCGCTCGCAAGTGTCTTGGGAACAACACGCAGCAAGTGCGCGAGAAAGAGGATCGCGCAGCCGAGCGCCACATCGGTCGGACCGAGCGGCAAGTCGATAGTTACGGAAACATAGAAACCGAAAAACGCCATCAGCGCGCCGATCACGCAGGCCAAGGCGACGAAACCGACCATTCCCCGGGCCAGTGGGCGTGCCGCCAGCGCCGGCAGAACGAGAAAGCCGAACAGCAGCAGCGGTCCGGCCATGATGACGCCGAAGGCTATAATGAGCCCGGCGAGCAGGTAAAGCAGGACGTCCCAGATCACCTGGCGTCCTTTGAGCAGGAAAGCGAGATCGCGGTCGAACGAGGTCAAAAGAAATTCACGGCGGAAAAGCAGCATCGCGACGAAAACCAGACCGAAGACGATAAACAGCAGTCTCAGCTCGCCGCGCGAAAGCGCGATGACTTCGCCTTTCAAAAGATCGAGAACTTCGATCTGTCCGGCGGGATTGAAAACCAGAAAGAGAATCGTCAATGCTCCCGCGAACGCATAGGCGACGGCGAGACGCCCCTCCGCGGCAGCCTTGCCGCGCTGCTCCAGGAAACCGAGAATTCCCATGCCCAGGAACGTGAAGAGCAGCGAACCGAGCATTGCGAGGCCGTGCTCGCCTTGGGGAATCTGCGGCAGCAAACCGATCTGCTGTATCCAGAAGGTAAACGCGACTCCCGCGGCGGCGATCTCCGGCAGCGTCAGCCCGAGGAAAACCGTCCGCCTGAGGACAAGATAGGAGCCGACCATCGGGCAGACGAGGCCCATGATGACGGTCCCCAACAAAGCCGGAAATAAAAGATACGAAGGGCTCAGGATTTCCAAAAACGTGCTCATGCCTCGACCTTTTCTGCTTTTTCCTCGATCCAAACCTTGCCCTTGTCGATGCGGACGATTCTATCCGCGACGCGCTGGACCATTTCCAGATCATGGCTGGAAAAGACGATCGCCAGGTGGTTCTCGCGGGTGAGCTTCATCAGCAGAGACGCGATTGAGCGGCGCGACTCTTCATCCACCCCGGAAAGCGGCTCGTCGAGAATCATGATCTTGGGATTCGTCATCAGCGCGCGCGCGATGAGAATGCGCTGCTTCTGCCCCCCGGAGAGAGAAAAAAAAGACCTCGCCGCGAGCTGCGGCAAGCCGACCTGGTCCAAAACCTCGCGGAGCCTCTGTTTCTCTTTGCGCGGCAGCAATTGATAAAAGCGGACGCGCCCGTATGCCCCCATCTCGACGACCTGAGCGGCGTTCAGAGGAAACTGCGGGTCGAGCGACGCGCTCTGCGGCACGTAGCCGAACGCCGAGAGCGCGCAGTGACGCACGAGCGAGCCCCCGATGATCGGCAGCAGCCCCAGCATGCTGCGAAACAACGTCGTCTTTCCCGAGCCGTTCGGACCCGCCACGCCGATAAGTTCCCCGGGATAGACATCGAGATCGACTCCCCGGAGAACCGCCTGCTCGCCGTAACCCAGGCTCACGTCGCGGATCGAGATCAGCGGGTCGGGCGAGCGGGCGGAACCCGGCCCGGCCCTCGTTATCGCTTCGCTGTCTTGCTCCAAGTTTAAGTGACCGCCTGCACTAAAGTTCGGATAGTATAGTCGATCCATTTTATATAGCTATCGGTCTCCGGGCGGTTGCCTCCGCCACTGTATAACCGTAAAACTTTGACGCCCGTCTCACCGGCGATTTGTTGCGGTATTCGCGGGTTCTGCGCGCCGAACATTAGCAGCTGGGCTTTTTGTTCTTTTATAGTCTGGACGAGATCGACGATATGATTGGGCGTCGGCTCGACACCGGGTTTTAATTCGACGCTGCCGACACGCTGCATGCCGAACCTGTCGGCGAGGTAAACCCATTCTGGATGGTATTCGACGAATTTTACGCCCTTGAGCGGCGTAGCCATTTTCTTCCAGCGATCGATCCAGTTGTCCAATTCGGCGATATACGCCTTGGCATTTTTATCGAACTCCGTCCGATACTGGGGAAAGTTGCGCGACAGGCCGGCCGCAATGTTCTGCACGGCGATTTTTGCCCGCACGGGATCGAGCAAGTAATGCGGGTTTCCTTTGGGGTGAAGATCGCCCTCGGCGCGGTCCATGCGTTCCGGCGCCTCAAGGACAGGAATTCCGACGGAGCAGTCAATATACCCCGGCCTGCCCTGAAGAATCTTCGGGTTGCCGGCCACTTCGAGCAACGCGGGCAGCCAGGAATGCTCGTCGTCCAAACCGATCAGGACCAGCACATCCGCCCGGTTCAAGCGGGGAACGAAACTCGGCTTCATCGCAACGCCGTGGGCGTCCTCGACGCCGGTCGCCAAGCTTTCGACGGTGACCAGCTGTTTGCCGACTTGTTTGGTCAGGTCTGCAAGCGCAGGCCATGTCGCTATAGCGCGGATCGGCTGGGCAAACGCGGGTCCGCTCTGCATCAAATACAAAACTGTTGCGAACAAGAATAATCTGCGGATTTTACTTATCGATAAAAATTTCATGTGCTGAACTCCTAATTTTAATTTCCTATCGGCCGAGAAAGCCGTGCGTGTGCGCGCCGATGACCGTCGTCCACTGGAGGAAGAACTGGTTGCCGTTCTCGTCCTTATTTTCGCGCGCGTGGTCGTCCGCGTGCGTGAACTGGAAGCGCAGGCGGTTGAACTCGCTGATGTTCCAGGTGAGGAAGGGCGAATAGCCGATGGTCTTTTTGCCCGGGCTCGTGATCTTCGGCGCGTAGTCGAAGAGAAAGCCTGTCGACCACGTTTTGTTGATTTTCAGTTCGCCGTAGCTGTACCCGCCGACAGCGAGCCGCCGGGCGCAGCCGACGTCCCGCTCGACGCACTCGCTGTTGACGAGCAGCTCGTTACCGAGCGTAAAGCCCTGGTAAACGAAGCTCTCCAGCGGCTGATAGCGATAGGTAAGATCCACGCCGGAAAGCGCGCGGAACTCTTTTCTGCCGTTGATGCGGACCTCCGGCGTATAGACGAGACTCGATCCGAGCTCGAGATTGTGGCTGTCGGTTATATCGAAATAAGTCGCCAGCCTGCCGAGAAAGCTGAAGCGGCCCCATGAGCGCGACTTCTCGTTGTCGACGCGATCGTTCTCGGCGCCGACCTTGTTGTATGCGCCGACCGTGCCGCGCAGGAAAAACGGCGTGGGAAACAGATAGCTCGTCTCGACGCCGTCGGCCTGCGATTCGCCGCCGATCGGCCGCTCGATCGAGAGCGGGCGATTGACGAAAGGCAGCTCGTGGTCGTGGACCTTCGGGTAACGGCCGAAGTCGGCGAAGAACCGGCCGCCTTTCACGGTCAAGTTCCACGGCAGCGAGCTCGTGATAGCCGCCGCTTCTTCGACCTCGACGCCGTCGCGGCTGCCTGTGATGAACGAGTACGCGCGGGCGAAAGGATCGACCGAGGCGGCGATGCCCATCTCCGCCGCGCGGAAATTGAACTGGCCGCCGGTCTTCGCGCGATGCTCGGCCGTCGCGTCGATGACGAGGCCGATCGATGGATTTAATGCGGTCGGCGCGCTCTGGAGCGCCTGAACCGATTTTTCGACATTGTCGAGCCGCGCGCTGGTTTCGGTCTGCTGCGTTTCGCTCGCTTTGGCCGATGCAGCGGCCTTTTCCTTCTCCAGCTGATCGATGCGCTTGAGTGCGCTGTCCAATTTGGTGTTCACATCCGAGAGCGCCTTTTTCAGGTACTCGATCACATCCTGCTGCGCCCAAGCGGGGCTGGTAAGTAGACCCACGAGCAAAAGCGCTATCCTGACGCGGCCCCCCGGACCGGTGCAGTTCAAATAGCCCATACAATTACCTCCGCAAGGTAAAGGTTTTCCCCTCCCTCAGGGACGGGAGGGAAAAATCGTTAGTGATGTGGAAAGCGCTAGTTAAACTTAAGCGTGGGGCGGACCGCGAATGATCGGCGCGGTCGTCGTAAGAAGACTAACGATTTGCGGCTGGTAGATCTCGACGGCTGATACAGGGAAATCAGG
Organism: Binatia bacterium; assembly: GCA_036522615.1. GTDB lineage: Bacteria > Desulfobacterota > Binatia > UBA9968 > UBA9968 > JAJPJQ01. Next base: position 5,650 of record DATDFN010000068.1, read on the forward strand.
CGTCCAATCGGT
>DATDFN010000069.1:0-5240 GCA_036522615.1 Binatia bacterium
GAGCATCGTGCCGATCGACCTGCCGCGCCCGCGCGGTTTCAAGACAATGCAGGACCCGGATTTCATCAAATGTCTCGAAAGAATCTGGGATCTGTTGCGCAGCGAGGTCGACCGGGCGATGCGCGAAAACCACCGCTCCGGCCCCGAGGAGGAGGCGCCGCCGCGGCGTAAGTCGATCTTCGATTGGTGGTAAATAAAATTTCTGGTTTCGATTTTTGGTTTCGAGAAGAATTGGAAGAGAGATTCTTCGCTGGCGCTCAGAATGACATCGCGAAGCGAAGGATTTCTCGGTATGTCGGGAAATCAGAGGAGTCATCATGGCGGATAGAGTTCTAAAGGTGGCGGTCGCCGGCCTCGGCGTCGGCAGCACGCAAATTATTCCTGCGATGGCGCAGATGGAGGGCATGAAGCTCGTCGCGGCGGCCGACTTCCGCAAGGACGCGCTCGACACGTTCAAGGAAAAGTACGGCGGCCGCGGATACGACAGCGTCGAGAAGCTCTGCCAGGACCCCGAGGTCGAGGCGGTATGGGTCTCTACGCCGAATCAGTTTCACTGCGAACATGTGATCACCGCCGCGCGGCACGGGAAGCACGTCGTCGTCGAAAAGCCGATGGCGCTCTCGATCGCCGAGTGCGAGAAGATGGTCGCGGAAGTCGAGAAAAATAAAGTGAAGCTTCTCTGCGGCCACACGCAGAGCTTCAATCCCGCGATCCGCGCGATGCGCCGGGCGATCAAGTCCGGCGAGCTGGGTCCGCTGCGCGCGCTGCACACGTGGATGTTCACCGACTGGATGCTGCGCCCGCGCATGCCGCAGGAGCTGGACTTGAAGCTCGGCGGCGGCGTCGTGTATCGCCAGGGTCCGCACCAAATCGACACCGTGCGCCTGCTCGGCGGCGGCATGGTGCGGAGCGTCCGCGCCATCACCGGGCAGTGGATGCCCGAGCGCCCGGCGCCTGGATACTATTCGGCGTTTCTCGAATTCGAAGACGGCACACCGGCGAGCGTTGTCTACAACGGCTACGGGTATTTCGATACGTCGGAGCTCACGTGGGAGACGGGCGAGCGTCATTACAATCAAGAAGAGCGCATCGCGGTGCGCCGCGCGCTCCGGAACAAGACGCTGAATGAGGAGCAGGCGAAGGAAGCGATGCGCTTCGGCGGCAAGCGCGAGGGGGAATTCGCGCACGGCACGGCGCTTGAGGAGAATCGGCGGCGGCGCGGCATCCAGGGCGGCGGCCACTTTTTCGGCATCACACTTGCGACGTGCGAGCGCGGCGACATCCGGCAATCGCCCGAGGGCATTTACCTTTACGGCGACGAGGGGCGGAAAGAGGTCCCGGTCGCCGGCCGGAGCGCGTCGCGCTTCTCCGAACTACAGGAGCTCTATGAGTCCGTTGTCGAGGACCGGCCGGTCTATCACGACGGCCGCTGGGGAATGGCGACGCTGGAGGTCTGTCTCGCGATCATGCAGTCCGCGCGCGAGCACCGCGAGATCACGCTCACGCACCAGAGCCCGACGGCGGATTGAGCTGATAATGTCCGTCCGGTTTCCCGACAAGGCGACTGCAAAGCGGTTCTTCATCGACAGGATTGTCTCTCAAGCGGGCAAAGAAGGTCTTTCTTTGTCCGAGACCGAGCGGCAGATGCTCGCGTGGTCGGAAGCGGAGATGACGCCGGCGGATGCGATCGAGCTGCAGGCACGTTTCGAGAAAGAGACTACGGACTCCGAGTTCGAAAGGAAAATCTCGGCTTTGGTAAAACAGGCTTACAAAGAGGACTTGTCTCGCGATGGAAGCGCGCAGACGCTATATTTCGAGGCCTTCCGCATGTTAAATCAAGGCGACCATTATCTCTTGATTATGATCAAGCCCGCACTGGGCCTGCGCGCAGAGATCGAAAGCTTTTTGAGCACGCTACCCGTATTCTTCAAGAGGAATAGATAATATTCTTGCTACCGCGTCATCGAGCGCTCGGCCTTGCCCGAGTAGTTGATGAAGACGGTCTTCAATTCGGTAAAAAAGTTTAATCCCTCTTCCGCCATCTCGCGCTCGCCGACGCCCGTCGCCTTGGTGCCTCCGAAAGGCAGTTGCGCCTCGCCGCCGATCGTCGGCTCGTTCACGTGCACCATGCCGGTCTCGACGCGCTCGACGAAGCGCATGATCGTATCGACGCTCTCGGTGAAGATCGACGACGTGAGCCCGTAGTCGACCGCGTTCGCGAACCGCAGCGCCTCGTCCAGGTTCTTCGCGGTTGCGATGGAAAGCACGGGGCCGAAAATCTCTTCGCGGAAGATGCGCATCGCCGGCGAGACCTCGTCGAAGATCGTGGGCTCGACGAAATAGCCGCCGTCGAGGTGTTTCGGTCTGCCGCCGCCGAGCACGAGGCGCGCGCCCTCGCGCTTGCCGACGTCGATGTAGTCGAGATCCGTCTTCCACTGCTTCTCGTCGACCGCCGGTCCCATGTCGATGCCGTCCTCCAGGCCCGGACCGACTTTGATCTTTTTCGCCTGCTCGACGAGGCGCTCGACGAGCGCTGATTTTATTTCCGGCATCGCGATCACGCGCGACGTAGCCGTGCAGCGCTGTCCGGTCGAGCCGAAGGCGCCGCCGTGGATCGCGACCGCGGCTTTATCCAAATCGGCGTCGGGCATTACGATGACGGCGTTTTTGCCGCCCATCTCGCAGGTGACTTTCGCGCCGCGCGCCGCCGCTTTGACGTAGAGAGCGCCGCCGATCTCGTTGGAGCCGGTGAACGAGATCGCGCGCAGCTCCTTCGCGGCGACCATCGCTTCGCCGACGACGGAGCCGGAGCCGATCACCATGTTGAAGACGCCGGCCGGGAGCCCCGCCTGCTCGTAGATTTCCGCCATCAGCGCCGCGGTCGCCGGCGTCAACTCCGCCGGCTTGAACACGACGGCGTTGCCGGCGGCGAGCGCCGGGGCGGATTTCCACACCGGAATCGCCCACGGAAAATTCCACGGCGCGATCAGACCGACGACGCCGAGCGGCCGGCGGATCGTGTAGGTGAAGGTGTCGCGCGCCTCGGACGGCAGCGTCTTGCCGTGCATGCGAAAGCCTTCGCCGGCGTAGAATTCGAGCAGCGAGATGCCCTTCATGACCTCGCCCGTGGCTTCTTTGAGAATTTTTCCCTCTTCGCGTGTGAGCGTGCGCGCGATCTCGTCGGCGCGCTGGCGCGCGATGTCGGCGGCGCGCCAGATGACGCGGCCGCGTTCGGGCCCCGGCGTGTCTCTCCAGCCGGGAAACGCCGCCGTCGCCGCGGCGATCGCGCGCTCGACGTCGGCCGTCGTCGCGGCCGGGAATTCCGCGAGCACGTCGCCGGTGTCGGCGGGGTTGACGTTCCGGACAAGCCGTTCCGATTTCGGATGCTGCCACTTGCCGTCGATATAGGAGCCGGTGTGCATAAAAGCCTCGTTCAGATTTCCGCGACCGTTCGCACTTTCGCTTTTTTCCGCTTCGCCTGCTCCCAGACGTAGCGGCCGACCGCGAGGTCCTCGTCGGCGATGCCGTTCGATTGAAACAGAATCCGCTTCGGCCGCGGCAGGGGACATTTCCCGGCGACGATGTTCTCCAGCGGGACGACTTTCTCCCAGCGGATGACACCTTCGTTGCATGCGGCGATGAGGTCGCCGCTGTCGGTCTGCGCCGTCGGCAGGTCGTCGGTCGTGATCAAATCCATGCGCCCGATAAGCGCGCCCGATACCTCGTGCTTGACCGCCTGGTTCGCGCCCATCGAGACGACCAGACACTCGTCCTTCAGCACTCTGCCGTCGGTGAGCGGCTGCGCCGCGTCGGTGGCGAGAACGAAGATATCGGATTCGCGCTCGACTTGCTCGAGCGACGCCGCTTCTTGAAACTCCACCGACACGGTGCGCTTCATCTCCTTGATGAACGCGTTTATCTTTTTCGAATTGCGGCCGTAGACGAGAATCTCGCGTATTTTACACGCGTGGACGATCGCTTCGACCTGGAAGGTCGCCTGCCATCCCGGGCCGACCACTCCCAGCACGTCGGTCGTCGCCGGCGCGAGATATTTTGCCGCGACGCCGCTCGCCGCGCCCGTGCGCAGGCTGCTCAGATAGGCCGCGTTGATAATCGCGCGAATCTCGCCGGTGCGCCCGTTGTAAAGCGTGATCGTGTTGGAAGCTCCAGCGTAGGCGCGGAGACACAGAAGATCGGCGCCGGCATGCCACGCGGCCATGACGTTCAGCTGCTTCTCGCTGCCCTTCAGCCGCCGGCGCGGAATGCTCCGCGCCTTTCCCGCCGCGCGGTCGCGAAACATTTCCTCAACGAGCTTCACCGCGCGCGGCATGTCGATCAGCCGCCGCGTCTCCTTTGCTCCGATGATGACCGCCATTTTTGCTGCCTCGCGCCATGCTTAACATAGCATCGATATCTTGGAAAGCCGCGAAAGAACGGGCATAATACGTAAAAGGAACTGCGCATGGAATCCTACCCTCGCTGGACGTACGTCGTCATCTTCACGCTGCTCGTGGTCGTGGTGGTGCTATCGGTGCGCGCGCTGAGAAAAAAGGCTATCGAGCCCGTCGCTATCGCCCCGGTAGAAAACAGCGCACCGCGGCCGGAAACCTCTCCTCAGACGGTCAAGCCGGATAATAATCAAGTTGCGCAGCGCGACGCCGATAGCGAGCGGCGCGTCCAGGAGCTTACCGCGGACGTCGAGCGGCTGCGCAAAGAAAATGAGGCGAACGCCGGTCATGTCAAGGAGCTGGAAGGGAAGCTCGCCGACACGAGGAATGAGCTAGCCGCCGTGCAGCAGAAATTGAAAGCCGCGCAAAAGCAGCTCGCCCACGCTCCGGCCCCGGCCGCGCCATTGGCGCGTGATCGGGCCGTAGCTTTGGCCCCCTCGACGGCGCAACCACCGCGCGATCGCTCGGTAGCATCCGCGCCTCCGGCGCCTCCGCCCCAAGCTCCGCCGCGCCGCGCGAGCGAGGCGGGGCAGTACGAAGTCGTCCGCGACACGGCTTTGCTGGAGAAGCCATCTTCTTCGGCGCGCGAGGTCGCGCTCGTCCAGCGCGGCATCATCGTGAACGTGGTCTCCTCGGTGGGAGAGTGGTATGAGGTGCGCTCCAAATACGGCAAGCCCCCGGGATATATCCGCCGCGATGACGTGGCGCCGAAGCCGACACAATCCGAAAACAGGGACCGTTTCTAAACTTGGAGGAGACTCGATGAATATTTCCTTGACCCGATATGTACTG
>DATDFN010000070.1:0-19148 GCA_036522615.1 Binatia bacterium
CATCCCGCCGGCGGCGAAGGCTGATTTCCGGGCGCGGCTAATCTTTCGTGTAGCGCACTTCGAACGTGGTGCAGCCGTTCGGCGATTTCCACGGGCCGTGCGGCATTCCGGGCGGGCGGCAGGCGTACTGCCCCGCAGTGAATTCCTGGTTCAGGCGCAGGTCCACGATGCTGCCCTCGACGATGTAGACCTCCTCCCAAAAATCGTGCGTGAGCACGCCGTTGGGCGTCGTGTCGCAGCCCGGATCGAAGCGCAGCATGCGCGAGTAGTTGCCGGTGGTGGGATCGCCGGTGAGGATGCGCTCGTGCAGTCCGGCGCATTTGCTTCCCGGAACGTCGCGCCACGGCTTCGAGTGAGTATCGAAAAATTCCAGCTCTTCCTTGCTCATCCGCTCTCCTCAAGTCATTGGATCTTCACGACGGCGCGCCCACGCTCCGCACGCGATACGCGCATACGAGCGACCGGCCGGTCTCTTCGTCGTAAAGCTCGGCGGTAAAAAAAGGCTTGTGGGCGAACTTGCCGCCGATCAGCGGGATCGTGCCGGTGTAGATCGCGGCGTTGTCGACTGCGTCACCCAGGCGGCGCCTGAGCATTGCGAGCAAGTCCTCGGGGCGGAGAAGCGCCGCCATGCGGCCCTCTTGATAGCGCACCTCGCGGCCGCTGTCGCCGACCCAGCTGCGCAACACGAGTTTGTCCCAGCGCTCGCGCACATCGGCATAGCGCCACACCTCGGCGGAAACCGGCTTGGGACAGACCTGCTTCGATGCGGGAATATCGATGGTCTCGAGCTTACGGTCGGTGTGATCGCTGCCGATCGCGATCCAGAGATCGCCGCCGTTGACGAGGAGCACGGCCTCCGCCTCGCCGGCGGTATGGTCGCCGACGACTTCGATCTCGCCGTCGGTCGTGAGCCGATCGAGCGTCGTACGGAAGATCGCCGGGATCTCGGACGGCGTCGGAACGCCCTGCCGCTCAAGCTCGCGTATATGGGCGCGCGTCTCTTCCTGGTTGCGGCCGGTGTAGCCCGCGATGATGACGCGCGCGGGCGAGAAATCGAGCGCGCCGCCTCCCTGTAAGGTGAAGCGCGCCGTCATCCGAGGATTGCCCCCAGCTCGCTGCCCAGCTTTTCGGCGTCGCTCGCGGCCGCGTGCTTTTCGAAGAGCGGAAAAAGCTCGCGCTCTTCGCGGCGGATGTGGCGCTCGAGCAGATCGCCGGCGTCGAATAAATGCTTCGCGAGCCCCGTGTCGCCGGCGAGCGGCGCAAGCAACGCGCGCAGCCGCGCGTGGTCGGCCAGCAAATCGTCGATCAACGCCGACGATTCGGGTATCGAGGCGCGCATGAAGGGAAAAAGTATCTCTTCCTCGGCTTTGAAATGCCGCGTCAGATTTTGATTGAAGAACCCGGCGAACTCGGCCGCGCGCTCCTTCAGGCCCGCGGCGCCCATCGGCTTCAAGCGGCCGAGCGCCTGCTTCCGGCAGCGGAGCGCGAGCGCGAGGCCGTGATGGTGATCGTGCGAGAGCGCGATCAAGCTCGGATGGCGCGCCATGCGTCTATGTTTACATCGAATTCCCCGCATGCTACAAGCGATCAGCGGTGCAAGAAAATCGACGATGAAGATTCGAACCCGCCTCGCCGCCGTAGTCATTCTGCTCGGAGCCGCCGCGCCGCATGCCTGGTCTGCCGAACAACAGACCAAGCTCTTCGTCGCGCAGGGCGCGATCAGCAACGACGTGACGCCGATGTGGTTCGCCAAGGACCGCGGCATTTTCCGCAAGTACAACCTCGACATCGACAACGTCTTCATCATCGCCGGGCGCGCGGCGCAAGCGATGCTCGCGGGGCAGGTTCCCGTCGGGCTTATCGGCGCGACGCACGTCACGAACGCGGTGACTGCGGGCGGCGATTTGACCATGGTCCTCGGGATGAAAAATCGTCTCGATTATCTCTTCGTGGCGCGCCCGACGATCAAAAGCGGCGCGGATCTCAAGGGTAAGAAAGTCGGCATCGGCACGCCCTCCGGCTCGGCATCACTCGGCACCTACGTCGCGCTCGATTTTCTCGGGCTCGTTCCCAGGCGCGACAACATCACGCTGCTCGGAATCGGCGGCAATCCCGAACGGCTGGCCGCGCTGCGCTCGGGAAGCATCGACGCGACCAGTCTTGCGCCCGAGATGGGACCGCAGCTCAAGGAGGAAGGCTACCGCATTCTCGTCGACGAAGTGAAAGAGAATATCCCGTTCCAGTCCGCCGGCGTCGTCTTCTCGCGCAAATACATGAAGGCGAATCCGGTAGTGGTCGAAAATTTCGCGAAAGCGATCGTCGAGAGCGTCGCCGCAATCCACAACCCCGAGAATAAACGCGTTGTCGAGCAGACGATCGCGAAAAATCTCAAGCTTGACAAGTCCGATCGCGCCGAGAAAGCCTACCTCGATCTCATCGCCGGCCTGCCGCGCAAGCCGTGCCCATCGCTCGAAGGCATCGCGTCCGTGCTGAAGCTCATGGCGCAGCACGGCATCAACCCGAAAGCGGCGCAGCTTAAGCCCGAGGATGTGGCGGATATGAGCTTGTGCAACAAGCTCGAAGAAACCGGTTTTATGAAGTGACCAGCAAGACTGCTTGCTTGGCGGTCCGCAGCTCGCTTACCGAAATCTATACAACGCCGCTCGCCTTTAACTCGCCGATGCGCCGGGCATCGTAGCCGAGGGCGCCGAGAATCTCCTCCGTATGCTCGCCGAGCGTCGGCGGCGGCAGCGTGACGCCGGGCGGCGTCGCGCTCAGGTCGACGCCGCTGCCCACGAGCTTCATTTTCCCCATGACGGGGTGCTCCGCCTCGACCGGGAATCCGTACGCTTGGACCTGCGGGTCCTTGAAGACTTCGTCCATCGTGTTGAGCGGCGCCGACGGCACGTCGTGCTCCTCGAGCTTGCGGAGCCAATCGGCGCGCGCGCCGGTGCGGAAGATCGCCGCGAGCATTTCGCCCAGCGCGTCGTGATTTTTCTGCCTGCCGTTGCGATCGCGGAAGCGCGGATCTTCCGTCCATTCGGGCTTGCCTACGACGTCGAGGAGCCCGCGCCAGAATTTCTCCGGCGAGGACAAGTGAATAACGAACGGCAGCCCTTCGCGGTCGGTGAAGGCGAAGACGCCGGCGGTCGCCACGCGTGTCGCGCGCCGCGGTACGCGGCCGGTTTCGAAGAAGCGCACGGCGTTCTCGCTCGTAAAGGAAACGGTCGCGCGCAGCAGCGAGGTTTCGACGCGCTGTCCTTCGCCGGTCTGGAGCCGGTGCACCAGCGCGCTCAGGATGCCGTAGCAGGCGTAAATGCCGGTAAGATGGTCGGAGAAGGAGATGCCCATACCCTGCGGCTTCTCTGGATCGGTACACAGACTCAGCAGGCCGCTCATCGCCTGCCCTACCGTGTCGTAGCCGGGCCGGTCGCGATACGGCCCCGTCTGACCGAAGCCCGAGATCGAGCAATAAACGATTTTTGGATTCAACGCCCTGACCGTTTCATAGCCCATGCCGCGCCTCTCGAGCGTGCCGGGCCGGAAGTTTTCGATGACGATATCCGCGCCGGACGTGAGCTTGAGAAAAATCTCCCGCGCGGCGTCCTTTCGAATGTCGAGTGTCAGGCTTTTCTTGTTGCGGTTGAGGCTGCGGAAATTGGACGAGTAGAGATTGTCGCCCCAGCCCCGGAACGGATCGCCCTGGCCGGGCTGCTCGAGCTTCACGACGTCCGCGCCCATATCGGCGAGCAGCAGCCCGGCGAACGGCCCCGTCACGTAGCTCGCGATCTCAATCACCCGTATACCCTGCAGCGCGCCGCCCATAAAAATGCCTTTCCTCTTTCGTGGCGAAAGAAATGCGATTACTGAATTCACCTTCTTTCCCGTAGACGGAAAGAAAGTCAAGAGGAAAGCTAAGCCTGACCGGCGGCGGCGCGACGCGACGGCAGCGCGGCGTCCAGAGAATAGGGCAGCGTGAAGGTAAACGTGGAGCCCGCGCCCGGCGTGCTCTTCACGCGGATGTCGCCCTTCATCAGGTCCAGATATTTTTTGATGATGCTCAGGCCGAGTCCGACGCCGAAATAGCTGCCCGTGTGCGCCTCCTCGAGCTGGTGAAATTCGTCGAAGATTTTATCCAGATCGTCGGGCTTGATGCCGATGCCGGTGTCGGCGACGGCGAACTCGACGCGCCGCTCTTGCGCGAGGTCGCGGACGCGGATCTCGATCGAGCCGCTGGGCGTGAACTTGTACGCGTTGCCGATGAGGTTCTGCAGAATCTCTTCGAGCTTGAGCGCGTCGGTCGTGAGCGGGGGCAGCTTCGCCGCCACACTCCAGGAGATGGTCACGCGTCCGTTGTGGTTCAGCTGCTCGACATAGCTTTCCAACTGCTCGATGACTTCGCCGATTTCGAACGTGGACACATCGAGCGACATTTTCTTCGCTTCGATCTTCGTGAGCGTCAGCACGTCGCTGATCAGCTTCAGCAGAATTCGGGAATAACGGAGTATCTTGTCGATGGCCAACCTCTGCTTCGCCGAGAGATCGCCGAAAAAGCCGTCTCGGCAGAGGTCGGCGTTGCCGATGATGACATTGAGCGGGGTTCGCAGCTCATGCGACATCGCCGCGAGGAAGTCGCCCTTGGCCCGGTAGGCCTCTTCCATCTCTGTGTTCGCCTTCTCCAGCTCCAAGGTTTTTTGCTTGGTCTCGGAATACAGCCGCGCGTTTTCGACGGCCACGCCGATCTGCGCGGCCATCGACGTGATCAGCTGCGTCTCGCCGGGTGTCAGGCGGCGCGCCGCGCGCCCGTTACAGAGAATCGTCCCGACGGTCTTGAACTTCGCCATGATCGGGAAGATCGCCAGAAACGCGTTGCCGGTATCCCGCGTGTTCCTGCTGCTGCTCAGCTGCTGATACCGCGGGTCGGTGCGCAGGTCCTCGAAAATCATCGGCTCGCCGCTATCGGCCACCTTGCCGATGATCCCTTCGCCGCGGCGGAACGACCGGACCCTCTCATTGCCCTTTCCATCCATTGAGTACGAGGCCTGCAAGTTAAGATTGCCGGTGTGCGGATCGGCAAGATAGATGCGCGTGGAATGAAAGCGGAAAATATCGTTGAACTTCTCGATGACCTCCTGCAGCACGACAGTGAGGTCGAGCGACTGATTGACGGTCTTGGTGACGTCGTACAGCGCGGAAATCTCCTTCGCGCCCGCTACGGTCTGCTCGAAGAGCTTCGCGTTTTCGAGCGCGACGCATATCTGGTTGGCCATCGACAGCAGCAGGACGCGGTCCCTGGGCAGCAGACTGCGCGGCGTGCGGCTCAAAAAATTGATCGTTCCGAGCGCTCGGGTCTTGCTGCGGAGCGGAAAGCTCATGAGCGTCCGGAAGCCGGCTTCCCGCGCCCGGCCTTTCCTCGTCATCGAATCGTACAGCGGGTCGTTCTGGATGTCGTAAAAAAACGCGGGCTCGCCGCTCGCGGCCACTTTGCCGTCGATGCCTTCGCCGGCGCGGTAAGAGATGACCTCCGCCGCGAACTCCGGCGTAAGGCCTTCATGAAATTTCAAGCGCAGCCCTTCGGTCTCGGAGTCGAAGAGATAAACGCGCGCAGCGTCGAAGCCGGTCAGCTGGAGCACTTTATGGACGACCTCGCGCAGCACAACGTCCGGATCGCGCGATTGGTTCACGGTAGCGGTGACCTCGTAGAGCGCCGACAGCTCCTTGGCGCGGCTTACGCTCTCCTCGAAGAGACTGGCTTTCTGAATGGCCGCGCCGATCTGGTCCGACATGGAGGTCAAGAGCTTGAGCTCGTCCTCCGAAAGCTGCCGGGGATTCTTGCACATCGAGATGACGATGCCCACCGTCTCACCCTTGGTCTTGATCGGAAGGATGGCCAAAAACCTGATACCGGCATGGCGCCTCGCTCCGGTGCGCGTGAGGCGGTCATAACGCGGATCGTTGGCGATATCCTCGAACACAAGCGGCTCGCCGCTTTGCGCGACGCGGCCGACGACGCCTTCGCCCCGGCGGAAGCCGGTCCCGCGGCCCCAAAACTCCGGGGACGCGCCGGAGGACGCACGCATGCTCACCTGCTCCCCGCCGGCATCGAACAGAAAGATCGCCGTAGCGTCGAAATGGAACTGCGTGGATATTTTTTGGATCACACGGTCGAGAACGGGTGCCAGCTCTAAAGATTCGTTGACGACCGTCGTGACTTCGTAGAGCGCCGATAGATCTTTCGTCCGCTGCTCGACCCTCTGCTCGAGCGTTCCGTAGGAGTTTTCTAGCTCGGCCGCCATTTCGTTGAACTCGGCCGCGAGCTGCTCGATCTCGTCACCGGTTTTGATGTCGACGCGGTGCTCTAGACCGCCCTGGCGCATGATTTCCACGCCGCGGTGCAATTCGCGAATCGGCGCAGTGATCTTGTTGCTGACCCAGAGAATCAGCAGAGACCCCACGCCCAGGCCTGCGACAAGAAGCAGGATGGCATAGCGCTGCATCGCGCCGAGATCGGCAAGCGCACTGTCGACCGGCTCCGTGACGACGACGGCCCAGCGGAGCCCGCGCACCGGGGCGTAGGTCGAGATCACCCGGTGGCCCATGATCCCTATTCCTTCTTCGCCCGCTTTCGCGTCGGGTGACGCGGGCCGCTCAACGAATTCCCGCACCTTGAAGTGCTCGCGCAGGTTGGTTCGTCTCAGCACCAGAGAGGGGTCGCGGTGGGCAATCAGATTCCCCTGCCCGTCGACAAGAAACGTGTTTCCCGTCTCGGAAAACCTGACGTCGCCGATAATCTGCCACAAGAAGGTCAGGTTCACTTCGGCCGCGACCACGCCCACGGCGCGGCCGGGTCCCTGTAATATCGGGACCGCCATCGTCACGTAAGGCTCGGCCTTATCGGTCGTGTAAACCGGCGATACATAAGCGGCGCCCTGCATGGGTTGGCGGAAGAACAGCTCGGTCGAGCGGTTGGCGAGGTCGCTCGGGAAATAGACCCGACGCTCGGAGACCTTCACGATCTCGTTTCCCTGCGCATCGAGAATCGTCATACCAGTAAACGCCGGATCGTTTTTCAGCAGCAGCAGCGCGAGCGTGCGCTGGCCTTCCGTGCCGGGCCCGTAAAGACTCAGCGAAACCGTAAGATCCATGAGCCGCTCCGTTTTGCGGTCCATGATCCCGGCGATGTGATTCGCGACTTTCGAGGCGACTTCAGTCTGAAGGCGAACCGCCGCGCGCTTGATCTGTCTGCGCGTGTACAGGCCGCCTGCGATCGTGTTGGCGAGGAGGGCGATACCGAGAAACAGGAGCCCGGTCCAAAGCAGCCGGTGGCGGATGCCGCCGCGCCAGCGAAACCAACCTGCGGCTGTTTTCCAAGGCATGTTCGGCACGCCCGAATTTACTCAATGAGCTCGTCGGCGCGCAAGAGAATTTCTTTGGCGGGCTTAAGCCCGATCGCGTGGGCGATCTTGAGATTGACGGCGAGCTGGAGCTTGTGGGGTAGCTCGATCGGCAGGTCCGCAGGTTTCGCGCCCCGCAGAATCATGCCGACGAGTTTCGCCCCCTGCCGGCCGAGCGAGTAATAGTCGGAGCTGTAGGCGGCGAGCATCCCTCTCCGCACTGTCTGAACGTTCGGGCCGATGGAGGGAAGCCGCTCTTTTACCGCTTGGGCTGCGATAAATTCGATCGAGCCTACCAGGGACGCATCCGGCGGGACGACAACGGCTTCGCCGGCCCGGCGCGTGATCAGGCCGATATGCTTCTTAACCTCGTCCCGATTGGCGCCGAGAAGCTCGATCTCGGTCAGGTCGAAATTGAATTTACCGGCCGTAGAGCGAGTGGCGGCGAGATATTCCTCGAAGTTCGTCGACCGGCCGTTGGTCAGAAAGACGATCCGTTTGACCGTGGGCGCGAGCTCGCGGACGAGCGCAAGGCGCTTTTCGGTTAATTCGAGAGCAGAGCTGGAGATTCCGGTCAGGTTGTTGCCGGAGCTGGAATAACTTTTCACGAGCTTCAGAGGATTGCCGGCGCTCAGAAAAACCACGGGGAGATCGGTGCCTACGGTGAGCTTCGCAACCGGTGCCGTCGCGGTGGTCGAGGATGTTACGATGAGATCCGGTTTTTGCTGGACGATCTTCTGCGCGAGGATCTTGAGACCATCCATGTCCCCTTTGGCGTTGTAGAGGCTGTAGCGGACGTTTTTACCCTCGACATAGCCCAATTCCGCCATTTTTCCGCGAAAGCCTTCAAACGCGGGGACGAACTGGTCTTCGCCGACGAGCGCGCAGATATGAAAAATCTTTTGCGCGTTACAGGGCGCCGCCGCCAGCAGCAAGCCGGCGACGACGGATATGATAAATGCGTTTTTCATCGCCCCCGTGTTCGACATCCGACAGCGTCCGCGGCCGTATAAATCGAAGCGCCGCGTAAACGCGGCGCCGCGGGGTCGACAAGGTGGAGTTATTTAAAATCGGCCCCGGCCTGCGAAAGTTCGGACTGCAGCGAGACGAGGCGGCCGCTCGAGATCATCTTCAAGATCTCTTCTTTGCTGAAGCGCCAGCCGCCGCCGAACTTACGGCCCGGAATCAGGCCCTTGCGAGCGAGTTTATAAACCGTCCGCAAGTGGACCTGAAGCAGGTCTGCGACCTGTGAAGCTGTTAGTATTTGTTCCACTTTATTTGCCTCCCAAAGTTCTTGCATTTGCCCGTTTACGCCAAGTCAGCAGGATTTATGCCAAAGCCAAGGACCTGGTTTTGAGAAGCAAGTTACGGATATTTCAAACGATTCGATTTCGCCGATCGGCGTCTGGAAGACAAGATTCTGCCATTTCTGGGCGTGTAGACAAAATTTGTAACGCCCCGGGCTGGAATGTTGGCGAGCGGTGCTCTCGCCGGGTACCCCTCTCGGCCTGCTGGGAATATTTAGATGGGTGTGGAAATGGCGGGCGGCTACTTCTTCGCCTCGACGCGCCAGAGGTATAGCGTGTGCTCCCAGCCGGAGGAGTCTTTGATATGTTCTTCTCGGACCGGCTTCCAGTCGCCCATGTCGAAGTCGTGCGAAACGACGCGCGAGCCGGACTTCATCTGGCTCCAGATATTCGGCCTGAGCATCAAATTGACTTCCGGAAGGAGATACATCGTGAGCACGGAGGCGGGCGATAGATCGACGGTGCGAATATCCTGCTGGCGGATCTCGACGAGCTTTTCCACGCCAGCTTTTTTGATGTTCTCGTGCGACTCTTTGATGCGCTGCGGGTCGATCTCAAAGCCGATCGCCCTGACGCCATATTTTTTCGCTGCCGTGACGACGATGCGGCCGTCGCCGGAGCCGAGGTCGTAGACGATATCGCCTTTTTTAACCTGGGCCATGTCGAGCATCTTCTCGACGACCTCCTGCGGCGTCGGAACATACGGGACGATCTTCTTTGATTCTTCGTCCTGGGCCTGTGCGGCGGGAACGATGGCGTGGCGCGTCGGCAGCGATAGAACGCCGGCTGCCAGAAATGCCGACAATCCCACCCAAAGAAGCAGTCCCCGGTTTCTCATCTCCCAACCTCCTGTTTTTCTTCAGCCGTTGGAAAGCTAACGGATACCCCGGGGGGTGTCAAGCAGCTATTCCGCGTCGGATCTGGGCCGGCGCGCCATCTCCTCGATGATGTTTTTGTAGCGTTCCCGAATGATCTGCCGCCGGAGCTTCAGCGTCGGTGTCACTTCGGCGTTCTCCATCGAGAAGCCGTGCGGCAGGATGCGAAAATTCCTTACGGCCTCGTACGCGGCCACGCGTCTATTAACGGCGCGGATGCGCTCTTTGACCAACGCCGCAACCCGCGGGTCTGTCGCGGCCTGTTCCGCGCCGCCGAGCTGAATGCCCTCTTTTTCGGCCCATTCGGCGAGGCTGGCGCGGTCGAGCGTCACGAGCGCCATCAGATGCCGCTCGCCGTCGCCCAGCACCATCGCTTCGTCGATCAGCGGGTCGGCTTTGATGAGGCCTTCGATCATCTGCGGCGCGACCTTCTTTCCGCCCGAGGTCACGATCAAATCTTTCTTGCGGTCCGTGATGCTTAGGAAGCCGTCGGCGTCGATCGCGCCGATGTCGCCGGTGTGAAGCCAGCCGTCGGCATCGAGCGCCTCGCGCGTGCTCGCCGCGTCGCGAAAGTAGCCTTTCATGATGTTCAAGCCGCGCAGCAGGATTTCGCCGTCCTCCGCCGTGCGGCAGTCGACGCCGGGAAGCGCCGGGCCGACGGTGCCGAATTTGTAATGCCAGGGGCGATTCACATGTGAGACGGTCGAGGATTCGGTCAATCCGTAACCCTGTAAAATCAGGATGCCAACCGAATGAAAAAAGCGCGCGATGTCCTCGGCGAGCGCGGCGCCGCCCGAGACCGCGAAGCGCAGGCGGCCGCCGAACGCCTCGTGGATGCGCGCGAAGACGAGGCGGGTCGCGAGGCGATGCGCGAGCCGAAGCGAGGCCGGCAGGGGCTCTTTAGCGCTTTGATAACGGCTCCAGCGCGCGCCGACCGACACCGCCCAGCGGAAAATTGCCCGGCGAACGGCGCCGGCGGAATCGGCCCTGGAGCGAATGCGCTCGTAGGCGTTCTCGTAAATTCGCGGCACGGAGATAAGAATCGTCGGCCGGAGCTCCGGTAAATCCTTGGCGATCGTCTCGAGCGAGCGCGCGATCCCGCAGGTGAGCCCCTGCGCGACGACGAAAAAATGTTCGACGCGGCCGAGCGAATGCGCCAGCGGCAAAAACAGCATGTCGGAATCGTTTTCATCGCAGCCGATCGCCGCCGCCGCGGCTTCGACCATAAAAAGATAATGACGATGGGTCGTGAGCACGCCTTTGGGCTCGCCCGTCGTCCCGGAAGTATAGATGATCGTAAGGTCGTCGTCGGGACCGAGCGCGGCGGCGGTCTTCGCGAAGCGATCGGAGCCGGCCGCGAGTTCTGTTCCCGCACGCTCGAGCTCGGCGAGCGAGACGACGGGCGGCGCGTGCTCCGGCGCCTCCGCCGCGGTATCGCCGTCCACGACGACGATGAGCCGCACGTCGGAAGGGACTTCGCCGAGCCGCTTTATCCTGTCGGTCGAGTCGACGAACAGCACGACGGCCCCGGAATGCGCGATAATATTCGCCGCCTGAGCGGCTGTGCTCGACGCGTAAACGGGTACCGTGAGCGCGCCGAGACAGATATTCGCCCAGTCCGCCAGGCACCACTCGACTCGATTCGGAAAAAAGAGCGCGACGCGATCGCCCTTAACGACGCCGCGCGCGGCCAAGCCGAGCGCGATCGCGCCCACGCGTCCCCGCGCGTCGCGCCAGCTCATCGCTCGCCATCGTCCGCCGGAATGAAAGCGGTAGAGAGCGCGATCGCCAAAGCGATCGGCCTGCGCGAGGAACATTTCTGCGAGACTTCGGTGCTTCACGGCGACAAGTTAACGCAGCATGCGCGTCGAAGCCAACAGCTTTCTTGCAAGCGCATCATCTTTCTGCCATTAGTAAACCGTGAAGCTCGTCGGGTTGACCGGTGGAATCGCAACAGGAAAGAGCACCGTCGCCGCGATGCTCCGCGAGTTCGGCGCCAAGATCATCAACGCCGACGATCTGGCGCGGGTCATCGTCCAGCCCGGCAAAGAAGCCTGGAAAGAAATCGTCGCCGCCTTCGGCAACGACATTCTCCGCCCAGACAAGACGATCGATCGCGATAAGCTCCGGAAACTCATCTTCGAAGACGACAAAGCGCGCGCGAAGCTCGACTCGATCGCCCATCCACGCATCCGCGCGTTGGCGCTCGCGCGCGCGCAGGAGCTCGCGGCCAAGGGATCGGAGGTCGTTATCTACGAAGCGCCGCTGCTTTTTGAAAACGAGGCGCACGCCTGGCTGAGCCCGATCGTCGTCGTCTCCTGCGAGGACGCGACGCAGCGGCAGCGGCTCAAGGCCCGCGACCGGCTTAACGATTTCGAGATCGATCAGCACGTGCAGGCGCAAATGCCGCTCGCGCAAAAAAAAGCCTTGGCCGATTACGTGATCGAAAACGACGGCGATTTGGACGATCTCAAGCGCCAGGTGCGCGACGTGTGGACGAAAGTATCGGGCGCCAAACAGTCGGCGATCCGGTAAGCGCCCTTCTCACTTGATTCTTTCCAGATAAGTTCCTTCCGACGGATCCACGCGGACCTTGTCCCCCACCTGAACGAACGGCGGCACCTGTATCGTCACCCCGGTCTCGAGTTTGGCCGGTTTGTAAGAGGCGCTCGCGGTGGCGCCTCTGAGGCTGGGTTCGGTGTCCACAACCTCGAGGTCGACCGTCGACGGCGGGCTGATGCCGACAGGCCGGCCATCGAAGAACTCGATTTCCACGATCTGGTTCGGCAGCAGGTAATTCAATAACTCGCCGATCTCTTCCGCCGGCAGCGACATCTGCTCGTAATTCTCCGTGTCCATGAAGGTGTGGAGATCGCCCTCGGCGTAGAGATACTGCATTTTGCGCGTCTCCATCGTCGCCTGCTCGAGCCGGTCTTCCGAGCGGAACTTCTTCTCGGTGCCGATGCCGGTCTTCAAATTCTTCATCTTGGTCTGCATGAAGCCGCGCTTGTTGCCCGGAGTCAGGTGATGGATCGCCGTCACGCGAAAAAGATCGCCCTCGTAGATGATAATCATGCCCGGTCTCAGCTGGGTCGCCTGGATCATGTATTCCCCTCTCAGAATATTACTGGAACATTAATACATGTCTTAAATCGCTGCCGGAATCAAGGAAGCGGGCGGTTCCAAGGGGCGCATAGAACGGCCGCGGATAGAGCGTTCCGAGTCTGCTTGGCAAAATGTAGACGGAAGGTTAACGAGACATCAACCGCTGGATTCCCGCTTTCGCGGGAATTGACTTAAAGAGGCCGCAGAAATCTGCGCTTAGTTTTTAAGCCTTTTTCGCAGTTATTCATCGACGGTCAGCGCCGCTATGCATACAATCCCCGCCACAGCATGGCACGGGAGACGCGCTCGACGCCGATCATGAGCGCCGCCAGGCGCATATCGACGTTTTCATTCCGACTCATGTCGAGCACTTCGTAAAATGCCTTGATCAGGATCGCGCTCAATTTCTTGTTGATTTCCTCTTCGGTCCAGAAAAAATTCTGCAGGTCCTGCACCCATTCGAAGTACGAGACGATGACGCCGCCGGCGTTGGCGAGCACGTCGGGAATGACGAAGATTCCCTTCTCTTTGAGGATCGCGTCGGCGTCCAGCGTCGTCGGACCGTTCGCGCCTTCGGCCAAAAGCCGGCATTTGAGCCTCGGCGCGTTGTCGGCCGTGATCTGCATGCCGAGCGCCGCCGGCACGAGGATGTCGCACCGGAGCTCCAGCAGCTCGGCATTCGTAATGCGCTCGCCGTGCGGGCAGCCGTCGAGCG
Source organism: Binatia bacterium (assembly GCA_036522615.1). GTDB lineage: Bacteria > Desulfobacterota > Binatia > UBA9968 > UBA9968 > JAJPJQ01. Next base: position 13,397 of record DATDFN010000070.1, read on the forward strand.
TGAAGGTTTTTGATTTTTTCGTCACGTAGTCGATGACGCTCTGGATCGGCAGGCCTTTGGGATCGTAGCGACCGCCGGTTTTGTCGGAGATGCCAACGATCTTGACGCCCACATCGGCCAGCTCCTTCGCGGCGACCGAGCCGACATTGCCGAAGCCCTGCACCGCGGCGGTCGCGCCGACAAGATCCATATTCAAATGCTTCGCCGCCTCGGTGATCATGTAGACGACGCCGCGGCCCGTCGCCTCGCGGCGTCCGACCGTGCCGCCGATCGCGACCGGCTTGCCTGTGACGACGCCCGGCACGGCGTGGCCTTTGTGCTGGCTGTACGTGTCCATTACCCAAGCCATGACCTGCTCGTCTGTTCCCATGTCCGGCGCGGGCACGTCGACCTCCGGCCCGATGATGTTGAGAATCTCCGCCGTATAACGGCGCGTGAGCCCTTGGAGCTCGGGACGCGACAGCTCGGTCGGATCGCACGATACGCCGCCCTTCGCGCCGCCGAGCGGCAGGCCCGCGAGCGCGCATTTCCACGTCATCCACATCGCCAGGGCGGACACCTCGCCCAGATTCACATCGGGATGATAGCGAATACCTCCCTTAAACGGCCCGAGCGTGTCGTTGTGCTGCACGCGATAGCCGGTGAACACCTGCACTCGCCCGGTGTCGCGCATGACGGGCACGCTCACGATGAGCGCGCGGTCCGGCCGCCGCAGCCGCTCGGCCACGTTTTTATCGAGATTCAATTTCCCCGCGGCGGTCTCGAACTGCTTGACCGCCATCTCGCTCGCCGGGCTGCGCCACTCGACGGTTGCCATTAATAAACCTCCGAGTTTCTATCTCAGGTTTCAAGTTTCTGGTCGGATTTTAACTCGAAACTTGAGACTTGTAACGTAAAACTTTTACTTATCCCGGCGGCCAGGAGAAATGCCGGCCGCCGAGAAGATGGAAATGGATGTGAAATACCGTCTGGCCGGCGTTGGCCCCGCAGTTGATCACGACACGGTAGCCGTCTTTCGCAACGCCTTCCTGCTCAGCGAGGCGGTTCGCGACGGCGTGGATCGCGCCGACGAGATCGTGATCTTCCTTCTGAAGATCCGCCAACATCGCGACGTGCTTCACGGGCACGATGAGAATGTGAACGGGCGCCTGCGGCCGTACGTCGCGAAACGCGACGATCCGGTCGTCGCGATAAACGATGTCGCCCTTGATTTTCCCCTCGATAATCCCGCAGAAAAGGCAGTCGGCCATACGAGCCTCCCTCGCTTCAGTCGTCGTCCAGCTCTTCCGGACACACTGCGTAAATCTTTTCCCGCCCGATCTCGAGCGCGATACGTTGAAGAAACGCGCCGAGACACGGCCCCCAGACGCACTCGCCGGTCTTGGGCTCGTAGGTCGCGCCGTGATTGGCGCAGATGAGATAGCGTCCGTCCTCCGTGAAAAAGCGGTTGTCGACCCAATCGAGCGTCAGCGCAATGTGTCGGCAGCGGTTCACGTACGCGTAATGCGCGCCCTCGAAATTGACGATAAACGCCTCGACCGCACGGCCGCCCGGCTTGAGAATAAATTTCTTCGTCGTGCCCGGCGCCAGCTCGCCCAGGCGCGCGACGAGCTTTCGCTCGTTTGCTTTTTTGGTCTTCGACTCCATTCTACAGATCCGCCACTTCGAGGAGATCCCCCTCGGGGCAGCCGACGAGCACCTCGCCGCCTTCCACGCGCACGGGGAGCGCGTACAGCGATTGCCCCTTGCACGGTCCGTCGACGCAGACGCCGCTCTCCGGATCGTAGAGCGCGCCGTGCGTCATACAGATGAGATGCCCGCCGTCTTCGGTGAAAAACTGATAGCGGACGAAATCGAGCGGCGTCGTCATGTGCCGGCAGCGGTTTACATAGGCGTGAAAGGCCCCGTGATAATTGATCAGAAACGCGTCGATGCGATATTTCCGGCAGATGAGATCGAACTTTTTCACCGAGCCCGGCGCCATCTCCGCCACGCGCGCGACGACGCGCCCGCCCGTCCTGCTCTCCCGCTCCATCCGTCTTTTGTCGAATACGAAACGATAGCGGCGGACGGCGAGAGCGACAAGATAGAGCGCAAGAAAAATCAGCGAGAGATAAATAGTCGCGGTCATGGCAAAAGATCGGAATTTCAATTTTCCTACTTCTTCTCCTTTTCGAACGACCGGCGGATGTCCTTGACGTTCTCGGCGCTCTGCTTGCCTTTGAGCCCCATCACCTGCATCAGCTCGCTCGTCATCTCGGCGGTGACCTGATCCTGAACGCTGCCTTTGCCTTCCGGATCGGCCTTCAAAAACACGATGATTTTGTCCTTGGAAACGCCGGTGGCGGCGAGGCCGTCGAGAAATTCTCCATAGCCCACCTTGCCCTTCAGCTCGTCCACTTTCGCGAGGAGCTTCTTGCAGTCGCTGCAGAGCTTCGCGAACAAACCGCTCCGCTCGCCGCAATAAACGCACTGCGCCATCGTCGATTAGAAATTCTCCGCCAGCGCCTTCGCGAGCAGGACGTGCAGCGTCTTCGCCAGCGTGGGGTTGGCCGCGACAAGACCGCGGCAGAGGCTGTCCTGGCGATTGAAGCGCACCGGAAGCCCCTCTCCGTCGATGACGACTCCGCCGGCGCCCTCGATGACGGCGACGCCTCCGCAGATGTCCCACTCGTGCAGCGCGCGGAACGTGAGCATCGCGTCGCCTTCGGCGCCGCCGATGAGCGCCAACCGGTAGGCGATGCTGCCGACCGTCTGGACTTTGCACATTTCTTCGAACTGCTGAAATCTTTTCCGCGGCTCCGAGCGGCTCACGATCAGCGAAGCGCCCTCGACCTGCTCGCGCGGGGTCACATGAATCGGCCGGCCGTTCAGCGCCGCGCCGGCGCCCTGCCCGCCCTTGTAGAGCTTGTCCAGCGCGGGGTTGAAAACGACGCCGGCCACCGGCCGCCCTTCGACGGCGAAGCCGATCGACACGGTGAACTGCGGAATGCCCTCGATGAACTCGCGCGTGCCGTCGATCGGATCGATGACCCAGACGCGCTTCGCCTTGAGGCGCGCGAGGTCGTCCTTGCTCTCCTCCGAGAGCCAGCCGTCGTTGGGATATTTGCCGAGCAGGACTTCCTGAATCTTTGCGTTCGCTTCGAGATCCGCGACGGTAACCGGATTATTCTTGCTCTTTTGCTCGATGCGGTACTCTTTGCCGTAATAGCCCATCACGACCGCCCCGGCTTCGCGCGCGGCGCGCTCGGCGGTCCCCAGCTCTTCGGTGAAATCGAATCCCATCATCCCCTCATCAGGCGCTCGGCAGCGCGTGCGTGCGGCACGACCCGAATCGTTCGAGGCACGAGCGGCAGCGCCGCCCGCGCCGTGCCCGCGACCAGGCGCAGCACGCTTTCCCGCCGGCCGCTCCAGCGAAGCCCGTACGCGCGCCTGAGCTTCGGCGGCAGCAGCCCGGCGGTAATTAAGACGTTGACAGGCGCGACGGTTTGCAAGAACCACGGGCGCGGATGAAGAATCGCCCGCGCGAGCGCGCGCGCCGGCGCGCCGACGGAAATCGTCTCGGATTCTATCGTCATGGTCATATAGCCATCGAAATCTTCGAGCGTCGCCGGAAGCATCGCCTCCGGAACGCCCATCAAAAGCCCGAGTTTTTTCGAATCGTCGTAGTAGCGGCGGCGCTGCTCGCGCGACAGCGCACGCACGAAGCGATCATAGGTCACGAGCGCGGAATCGACGAGCGTCGCGTGGACCCAAAGCAGCAGCTCCGGATCGCGCGCGCTGTAACTCGGGCCGTTCGGAACCCGGCCCTGCACGCGTTCGTGCACGCGGCCGAGACGGTCGAGCGAGGCCTGCGCCCGCGCGCGGTCGTCGAACACGATCGACCACATCGTCTCCATCGTCTGCTTGAGCCGCGCGAGCGGGTCCGTCGCAAAGCGGCTGTGGTCGGCGACTCCGGCGGCGATCTTGGGATGCGCGATCTGCATGAGCAGCGCGCGGCCGCCGCCGAGAAGCAGCGCCATCTCGCGATCCACGCGCCAGATCGCGCTCCCGGGGGCGAAAAATCGCTCTGTCATGTTATTCCTGAAAAATCTTTCGCGGCGCGCCGGCTTTGGACGCGCCGCGCGACAGCATCGCGCGCGCCGCGCGCGCGGAGTCACCCGGCGCAAGGTCGACGCCGCGCGAGGCGTCTTCCAGCCAGACGACTTCGAAGCCGTGCTTCAGCCCGTCGAGCACGGTGTGCTTGACGCAATAATCCGTCGCGAGACCCCCGACGAAAATCCGCTTCACTCCGGCGCGGTTCAGCAGCTCAACGAGCGCGACGCCGCGCTCGTCGCGGCCGTCGAAGCCGGAATAGCCGTCTTCGTCGGGCGAAGCGCCGGTCGTGATGAGGACTGCGCTTGGCGGCAGCCGCAAGTCGGAGCGCAGCTCGGCGCCCTTGGTTCCCTGAATGCAGTGCGGCGGCCACTCTCCGCCGTACGCTTTGAAATGGATTGTTTTCTTCGGATGCCAGTCGCGCGTCGCGAAAATCGGCAGGCCGGCTCTTGCGAATTTATCGATATAAGCGTTCAGCCGCGGCACGACTGCATCGCCGCCGGCGACCGCGAGCGCTCCGCCGGGGCAGAAATCGTTCTGCACGTCGACGATCACGAGCGCGTCCTTGCCTTGCATCGATTCAGATTATATGGAAGATAACCTGGTTGCAAGAAAAGGTGCGCGTAGACAGCGCTCTCCTCTTTCAATATCGCATGCCCATCCAAACCGTATTTTTCGATGCCGCGGGAACGCTCATGCGGCCCGTGCGGCCGGTCGGCGAGAGCTATGCGCTCGTCGCCGGGAACTACGGCAAGAACGTTCCGGCGGCGGAAGTATCGGCGCGCTTTCGCGCGTGCTTCGGCAACGCGCCGCCGCTCGCGTTTCCAGCGGCCGAAAACAACGGTCTTCGCGAGCTCGAGCGCGACTGGTGGAAGGCGCTCGTCGGCCACGTGTTCGAGCCCTACGGACGCTTCGATCGGTTCGACGAATATTTCGCGGATTTGTTCGTTTACTTCTCGCGGGCAGACTCGTGGCGATTATTTCCCGAGACGGAAGAGACGCTGGCGGCGCTGAAGAGCCGTGGTCTGAAGCTCGCCGTGATCTCGAATTTCGACTCGCGTCTATTCGGCATCCTTGAAGGACTCGGTGTCGCGCGGGAATTCGAATCGATATTGATCTCCAGCCATGCCGGGTACGCCAAGCCCGCGCCGGAAATCTTTCGCATCGCGCTCGAGCGGCATCACACCCGACCCGCGGAAGCGCTGCACGTGGGCGACAGCGTCGAGAAGGACGCCGAGGGGGCGCGCGGCGCGGGCATCCACGGTGTGCTAATCGACCGCAATGCCAAGCTCAAAGCCGCCGGATTTCCGAAGATCAAAAATCTAACCGGGCTGCTGCCCCTGGTCGGAAACGGGAGGTAAGGATGGCGAAGCCGCGCATCAGCATGGGCATCCCCGACCATCCGCGCACGCGCGCGATCATCGACGGCGACGTCAAGATCGACGGCTACGACCTCGACCTCTCCTACAAGTTCGCCTCGCCCGGCGAGCGGCATTATCGCTTCGCCCAGGGAGAGTACGATGTCGGCGAATACTCCGCCGCGACGTTTATGCGCACGCGCGAGAAAGGCAAGCCGTTCGTCGCGCTGCCGATCTTCTTCGAGCGCGGCCCGCGCCAGCGGAATATTTTTTATCGCGAGGGAAATCTCTCCTCGCCC
>DATDFN010000071.1:0-9662 GCA_036522615.1 Binatia bacterium
GAAGAAGAAAAATATCCCGAGTACTGGATCTTCGCGCAGAAGGGCGAGGAGGCGATGAAGACGCTCGTGCCGGGCGGCGCGGAGATTCCGCCGGAGGCGCGCGTGAAATTCAATTCCGCCGAGTGGAAGCCGAAGCAGGCGGGCAACGGCGAGCCGAGCCCGGCGGAAATCTACTACGATCAGCTCGCCTACGCCGAGCGCGAAGAGAAGCTGAGGCGCGCCGGGAAAGTGCTGGTCAAAGGCAGCGAGCTCAAATTCGGCTCGACGCCGATGGGCCGCGTCGCCTACGCCGTCGATCCGAAGCTCGGCTTCCACGTGAAGGTGCTCGGCACGCTCATCGCCGAGATTCCCGCGGGCAAACGCTCCGGCGCGCACCGGCACATCTACGAGGAGACCAATTACATTCTTTCCGGCGAGGGCTATAGCATCATCGAGGATCAGCGCTACGACTGGAAGACGGGCGACACGCTGGTGATTCCGGTCTTCGCCTGGCACCAGCATTTCAACACGGGCAAAGAAAACGCGCGCTTTCTCGTCCACCACGGCCGCGTCGCGATGGAGAGCACGGGCTACGTGCACACACAGCAGGGCGAGCCGGCGGACTATTAGGATGTCGCACGGCCACGAACACGAAGGCGCAAGTGAGCCGCACTCGCATCTCACGAGCGTCGGCATCGACATCGGCTCGTCGACGTCGCATCTCATGTTCTCGGAGCTGGCGATCGGCTATCCGTCGGCGCACCGGCGCAGGCCGGAAATCCTCGAGCGGCGCGTGATCGCGCGCTCGCCGGTCATGTTGACGCCGTTCAGCGGCGACTGGAACATCGAGGCGGCGCCGCTGGCGGCGCTGATCGATGCGAGCTTCGAAGCGGCCGGGCTCACGCGCGATGACATAGACACCGGCGCCGTGATCATCACCGGCGAGGCGGCGCGGCGCGAGAACGCGCAGAAGATCGCCGAGCTCTTCTCGGCGCAGGCGGGACAGTTCGTCTGCGCCACCGCCGGTCCGCGGCTCGAAGCGCTGCTCGCGGCGCACGGCTCCGGGGCGGTCGGGCGCAGCCTCGACGAGGCGCTGACCCTTCTCAACGTCGACATCGGCGGCGGCACGACGAAAGTCACGCTGATCGAGAAGGGGCGCATCGGCGGCGTCACGGCGCTGAACATCGGCGCCCGGCTGATCGCCGTGAACGGCGAAGGGCGCATCGCGCGGCTGGAAGAATCCGGAAAGAGAATCCTGCGCTCGCTCGGCTTGGACTTATCGATGGGTGACGCGGTGGACACGGCAACGCTCGAGCGCGTCGCGCGGGAAATGGCGCGCCTGCTGTTCGATACGCTGGCAGGCCGGGCGCCCGCGTGGAATGAATTGATGGTGCTGCCGACTCTCGGCGAATTGCCTCGCATCGACGGCGTGATCTTCTCCGGCGGCGTTTCGGAGTATATATATGGACGCGAGCGCGGCGCCTTCGGCGACCTGGGATCGCTGCTCGGGCGCGAGGCGCGCGCGCAGGCGGAGGGCCGCGGCTTCAGTCTGTTCGACTCGAGCGAAGGCATCCGCGCGACGGTGATCGGCGCGTCGCAATATTCGATGCAGGTGAGCGGCGAGACGATCTTCATCCCGGACCCGAAGACGCTGCCGCTGCATAATTTGCGCGTCGTCGTCGTGCGCGTCGATTGGAACGCGCCGGTTGCGGCGAACGCGGAAAAGGCGATCCGCGCCGCGCTCGCGGCGACGGACGCGGAAGTCCGGGCGACGCCGTTCGCGCTGGTCTTCGTCTCGCCGCCGTTTGTCGGCTACGGCGCGGCGCAGGATCTCGCGGCGGGCATTCGCGCGGCGCTCGCGCCGCTGGCGCCGGACGAGCGGCCGCGCATGCTCGTCTTCGAGCAGAATGTCGGGCGCGTCATCGGCGAAACACTCGCCGATTTCGGCCTGCCGTGCGTCGACGAAGTCGCGCTCGGCGAGCTCGACTTCATCGATGTGGGAAGGCTCGTGGAAGCGGAAGGGTATGTTCCGGTCGTGATCAAGAGCCTGGCGTTTGGAACGTAGTTCCTGCGCGGCTATAAACCTAAACCGCAACTTTAACTATTTTATGGACGTGACAAGAAAGGCGTGGCCCATGCGATTACAAAACGTCCTTGCCGCCGTCATCGTTGTCGCGGCGACGCTCGGTCCGGCGGCGGCCCGCGGGCAGAGTCAAAGCCTGATCGAGCAGGCGCGCAAGGAGGGCGAGGTGGTGTACTACTCCACCATGTCCGTTCCCGTCTTCGAGATTTTGCACAAAGCGGCGAAAGAGAAATATCCGTTCATCAATTTCCAGCACGTCTATCTCGCCTCGTCGCGCCAGGCGGCGCGCGTCATGCTCGAATATCGCAGCGGCAAGATCCAAGCCGACGTGCTAGGCAACAGCCTCGAGGGGATGACCTTCTACCGGGATCAGAAAATCCTCGCCCGCTACGAGTCGCCGGAGGGCAAGGCGCTGATCGACGGCAGCGTCGACCCGGAGCATTTCTGGGTCGGCATCACGACCGATTTTCTCGTCACCGCGTACAATACGCGTCTGGTCGCGCGCGCGAAGGCGCCGAAAAGCTACGACGACTATCTCAACCCCGAATTCAAGGGCCAAATGGCGAACAACATCAGCGTGCCTTACCCGTACACGGGGATGGTGAGCCTCCGCGGCGCGGAGCAGGCGCGGGCCTTCCTCAAGCGGCTCCAGCAGCAGGACGTGCGGCCGGTCGAAGGGTACACGCACACCAGCAATCTGCTCGCCGCGGGCGAATACCCGATCGTCGTTTTCATGCAGGTCTCGAAGATCGAGGAGCTGAAGAAAAAAGGCGCGCCCGTCGACTTCCTCCCGGGCGCGCCGACCTTCGCGACGCTCTCCACCATCGGCGTGGTTCAGAATTCTCCGCATCCGGCCGCCGCGAAGCTATTCGTCGACTTCATTCTCTCTCCCGAAGGACAGCAGGCGCTCGTGCGCGGCGGGAAAATTCCGCTGCGCAAAAACGTCAAGTCGCCGGCCAAGGCGATCGACGACTTGATTGCGGGCGGCAATCTGCACGTGGTCAAGCTGCTCGGCGCTTACAGCGAGGCGATGAAGACCTACCAGCAGCTCATGGGCATCAAGCAGTGACGGCGCGGCTGCTTCTCATCGCTTCCGCTTTGCTGCTCTGCGTAGCGGCGCCGCCGGCGGCGCGCGCGCAGACGCAGAAGATCCGTCTCTCTTATTCCAGCCGAAGCAACTCGGTGACGCCGTTCCAGCTCGCGGCGGTGAAAGGCTTTTACCGGGAAGAGGGGCTCGACGTCGAGATGATCCAGGTCAACCCGCGCCTCGGCGCGATGGCGGTGATGAACGGCGATCTGGACTTCACCACCACGTTCGGCAGCACGCTGCGCGGCGTGCTCCAGGGGCTGCCGCTCAAATTCGTCGCGGTATCGGTCAAAAAATCGGAGCACTTCCTGATCACGCGGCGCGACATCAAGGACGTGCAGGACTTAAAGGGCAAGAAGATCGCCGTCTCGACGCTGCTCGGCACCGATCAGACCGCGGCGGAGGAGATCATGCGCTCCAAGGGCTTCAACCCCGCGCTGGTGCAGCCGATCGCCGTCGGCGACGCGCCGATGCGCGCGCAGGCGCTCCGCACCGGACTCGTCGACGCGAGCTCGATCTCCTCGCCGCACGACATGATGCTCAAGGAGGAAGGCTTCACCGTCCTCGGCGGGCCCGAGGACGTGAAATATGCGCTGCCGACCTCGGGCGTCGCGGTCGGCGTCAAATATCTCCAGGAGAAGCCGCAGGTCGTGAAGCAATTTATCCGCGCTCTGCTCAAAGCCCACCGGTTCGTCTTCGAGAATAGGGCCGAGACGATCCAGATCATGATGCGCTGGCTCAGCCAGACGCCGGAAGTCGCGGCGCACTCATATCAGCTCGAGATCGTCTCGCTCGCGCGCAACGGCGAAATCACCGACTACGAATGGGAGCGCCTTACCGAGGGCAAGAAGCCGCTCGCCGAAGTGCGCGACTTTACGCTGCTGCGCCAGGCGCAGAAGGAACTCGGGATTCGACAATAGACTTCGTTCGGTCTATAAAAAAGTCCGGCACATTTTGACGCACAGGAAGTGACGCGATGAAAATCACACCGGGAACGAAGATGAAGCCGGCGGAAGCGAAGGCCGCCGTCGACGAGCTCTACGGCAAGGTCGCCGCGCGCTGGGAAGAGCGCGTGACGCGCTCGCCGTTCATGCAGCAGCTCATGAGCGGCAAGCTGCCGCTCTCGACGATCCGCCTGTTTTTCAAAAACTGGGGCGCGTGGACGATCGAGATCAACACGCTCACCGCCTGCTCGTACCAGCGCTTCCTGACGTTCTTCAAAACGCACCGCGAGCTGATGGCGCCGCTCGGCGAGAAGATCGCGGACGAATTCATGCACCCCAAGCCGCCCGGACATTATCTGGTCATGATGCAGACCGCGAAGGCGCTCGGCATCAGCGAGGAAGAAGTTTTCACCCAGCCGCTGCTCTCCGAGTTTCGCGCCAAGATCGATTTCATGCGCGGCGTCATGTTCGAGGGTACCGCCGCCGAATGGTATTCCTGCGTCACCACCGAGGAGCGCATCGGCCACTGGGCCGGCGACTGGTTCAAGGCGCTGACCACGCACTACGGCTTCTCGAAGGAGCAGGCGACCTACTTCTCGACGCACCACGAGGCCGACCTCGAAGAGCACGAAGAGGGCGTGATGGGTCACGGCCAGTTCAACCGCACGGTGCTGCAGCGGCTGCTCGAAGACGGGCTCGCCGAGCAGCGCCCGACCTACGGCATGGAATACTGCGCGCTCACGTCGGTCGATCTCCACGCGGTCATGCAGCGCACCGCGCTCGAAGAGGCGGAGCGGCTCAAGGCAAAATAACTTCGCATCCAAAGGAGAGCGTAGAATGAAATTCGCATCGGTGAAACCCGATCAACTCGCCATCGTCAAGGACCACGAGATGATTCTGCTCGGCGACGCGCTGCCGAAGGGGACGACGATGATCGATCTGATCGCGCGCTACGGCGAGCTGCGCGCGTCGATCGCCGCGGCGGCCGAGAAGGGCAAGCGCGCGCCGCTCGACTCCAACAAGCTCAAGACTCCGGTCGAGAACCCGTCGAAGCTCTGGGCGGCGGCGACGAACTATAAGAGAGGCAGCAAGGGTCTCGGCGATGCGCGCGGGCGCGGCGAGGCCGACACCGCGCCGCCGTCGGAAATTCTCGAGAAATGTTTCTTGAAGCCGCCGTCGGCGATTATCGGCCCCGAGGAGGCCGTGGTGATTCCGCCGGGAGCGGGCAACGTCTTTCCCGAGCTCGAGCTCGGCGTCGTCATCGGCAAGAAAGCGCGAAACCTGAAGAAGGAAGAAGCGTTCGGGGCGATCTTCGGCTATACGATCATCCTCGACATGACCGCGCGCTCGTACGGATCGGGCAAGGGGCTGCCCGGCAGCCGCTGCGTGCGCAAGGGCTTCGAGACCTTCGCGCCCGTGGGACCGTGGATCACGACGCTCGACGAGATCCGCGATCCCGAGAATCTCGAGATGCGCCTGTGGGTCAACGGCGAGCTGCGCCAGTCGGCGCGCACCGACGCGATGGTCAACGGCGTCGCCGAGCTCGTGAGTTTTCTCTCGCAGGTATCGACGCTGCTTCCCGGCGATTTGATCGCCACCGGCAATCCCGATTCCCCCGCCTTCCAGCAGCAGCTCGCGCCGGGCGACACGATGAAGGCGGAGATCGAAGGCATCGGCGCGATGAATTTGAAGGTCGCGTAATATACAACCAACGTCTGAATCCCGACCATTTCTTCGAAACGCGCTTGCGCGAAAGACAGCGGGCATTGTATACAGCCCGACTATGAAGCACTTCGCGGCATCGTCGGTTGTCCTCCTGTTACTCGCTCTATCGGCCTGCATTCAAACGAGCGTGCCGCCCAGCGGCGCTCAGCAAGCTCAGTCTCCCAGCTACTCCGAAGCGAGTTCGTGGAAGTACCGCGTCGTGCATCGGACCTACAGCGGAGTTTGGAAGTCCAATCTGGTTAACGGCGAGTTTGAGATCGCCGTCCGCAACGGCGAGCCAAAGGTTTTCCAGCCGAATTCCGGCAAAGCCGCCGAGATCACTGCGGATCCAAATCCGGTCGCCGTCCTGGTGCCGACCGAAGCCGTCGCGCGGGCGCAAGCCCAATACTTCAATTTTCCGCTGTGGGTTGGCAAGGATTGGCGCGGCAGCGAATTTTGGTACCACAAGTGGCGCGACACGCGCAGCTCGGTCACCGGCATGGAAAACGTCGTCACCCCCGCGGGGACCTTCTCGGCCTATCGCATCGAAAGAGACATCCGGATCTTCATTGGCGTCCGCAATTTTTATCGGACGGAAACTTATTTCTATAGCCCGCAGACGCGGAGCATCGTCAAGTATGATTCCAGCGAGGAAATGAAGGACCTGGTCGGCGACCAGCGTTTCGGCGTGCAAGAGACATTCGCGATCGAACTGGTCGATTTCAAGAATTAGCCGAGAAACTTCCCGTCTTCGCAGCGAAACCTACGGGTTATTTCCTTATACCTCTAAGGTATAGTCCTAGATTGATTGCCTCAAGCGCTGCGCCACAATGGGGCATGAAGAAGAACGGTGCAGCCGAAGCTCTTTCCGCAATCGAAACCGCAGGCGCGGTTTTGTCAACCCAGACGGTTTCGGACCTGACGTCGTGGCCGCCGCGCATGACCTGGTCGTTCGGTCGCGCGATGGGCGTCGACCTCGCCGACACGGTCGTCGAGGTCGAATGGGTTTTGCCCGCCGACGGCTTGGTAGGACTCAGGCTGGCCAAAGCCGATGCGCAAGAATACGGCGTGGAGCTTCAACTTCCGGCAGCGGCCGTCAACGCCGCGCTGGAGGCGATCCGGCCGGGCGTTAAGCTTTCGGCCGTCGGGCGTGTGGTTTTGGCGGAATCATCCTCGCGAAGCGACGGGCAAGTCGCGGCTGCCGCCGGCGATACGCCCGCGGTTTAGTCCTTCCATTTGCGCAGCGGTCTCCCGGCGCGGTCAGCGCGGGCCAGCCGGCGACATTTTAACCCATATCCTCACAACTTTTTCCGACCATTCTTGCCGTCGTAAACCGCGGGCTTGAATCGATCGAGCCGCTGGTAGTATAGATAATACGAAATCGAGTCGGAACGCGGCATAAGCGCCGATCGGAAGGGAGTGACTGCATGAGCATCGCCGTCGCGCGAAAGGAAACGCCGTCGATCCTAGCGAACGAGATTCTGATTTCGGCCGATTCGCACATCATGGAGCCGGTCGATCTCTTCGAGAAAAACCTGACGCCTGCGCTCAAGGCGAAATATCCCAAGTTCCCGCCGCGCAATACGACGGGTGAGAAGCCCGGCGGCTGGGACCCGAAGGCGCGCCTCGACGAGATGGCCGTCGACGGCGTCTCGGCGGAAGTTTTGTATCCGACGTTCGGGCTCCGGCTCTTCGCGCTCGAAGACGCGGAAGTACAGGAAGCCTGCTTCCAGATCGCCAACGACTGGCTGATCGACTACTGCAAAGTCGCGCCCGGGCGCCTCGTCGGCATTCCCTCGATCTCGCTTTATAATCTCAAGAACGCGGTCAAGGAGCTGGAGCGCTGCAAGAAGGCCGGCCTCGTCGGCTGCCTCATCTGGCAGGTGCCGCCGGAAAATATTCCGTTCACGAGCGATTACTACGATCCGTTCTGGGAAGCCGCCGAGGCGCTCGACATGCCCGTCAATCTGCATATCTTAACAGGGTTCAACTACAGCCGCTTCGAGCGCAAGGGTCTCGACATCTTCCGCGCGACCGTCAACACCAAGCTCAACGACGCCGCCAACTCGCTCTTCGATCTCGTCTTCGGCGGCGTGACGGAGCGCTTTCCCAAGCTCAAATTCGTCTATGTCGAGAACGAGGTCGGCTGGATCCCGTTCTTCACGCACGAATGGGACAAGTACTGGGTGCGCCATCGCGTGAAGCTCGACCTGCCCTATATGAAAAAACTGCCGAGCGAATATATCGAGAAGCAGGTGTACGCGACGTTTTTCAGCGACCCGGCCGGCGGTCTGCTCATGCAGCGCTGGGGTCAGGACACCTTCATGTGGTCGAGCGACTACCCGCACGCGGCGTCGACCTGGCCGCACTCGCGCGAAGTGATCGTGCGCGAGCTCGGCCATCTGCCGAAGGACATTCTCCGAAAAGCGATCCGCGAGAACGTCATCAAGCTCTACAATCTCAAATTGGATGTTTGAGCCTAACGACCTAAATTGAAAGGAGCGCAGATATGACGACCGCTACCGCAGCGAGGTTCAAGGAAGAGGACACGCCCAAGGCGCAGAAGTTCAACCTGAGAACGCCCTACATGAAGCAGGGGCGCATCACGCAGCTCGTCGCCGAGACGCCGAACATGTGGATCCACTGCAAGATCAACGCCGAGGGCGGCGAGAACGAGATCCATACGCACCTGGACGAAGACCACTCCTTCATCGTCCTCGAAGGCGAGATGAGCGTCTTCAACGAGAAGGGCGACGAGATGAAGCTCAAGAAATGGGAGGGCGTGCTGCTGCCGAAGGGCGCCTATTATAGATATCTCAACACCGGCGAAGGCAACCTCGTCGTGTTGCGCATCGGCTCGATCGTGCGCGACAAGCCCAAGCAGGGCGCGGCCACGCGCGTGACGCCTACGGGCGAGGAGATCCTCGGCGGCTCCGTCGAGAACAAGAGCCTGCCGCCGATCTACATGGAGAAGTTCTTCGCCGACGAGGCGCGGTAATCCTTCCTGTTATTGCATTCCTTCTCCCGGCGGGCGGATGATTCCGCCCGCCGGGAAAAATAAGATACGACTCTCCCTCTCGCCTCCGCTCGGAATCGTCGCGCGCCTCGTCTCTGGACGCCAAGCCAAATGTTACTCTTTACTTGACTTCAATACCGGCTATGTACTACGGATTTCTATCTAATTTTTGCGGGAGGTGGGTTATGAGCAGTATTCGTTCCGTTCGCTTGACGGCATTGCTTGTCGGCGCTCTCGCGTTATGGGCCTCGGGAAACGTATTCGCGCAAGAGGGCTTGACGCGCACCGTCCTGATGAAAAAGGACCTGGAGGCCGATCCGAAGAAAGAGGTCACCGTGTTCATAGCCGAATACAAACCCGGCGCTAAAAGCGGCAAGCACTATCATCCCGGCCAGGAATTCATCTATGTCCTCGAAGGCGAAGGGGTGATGGAAGAAGTGGGGAAGGCGCCGGTGCCGATGAAGCCGGGCGTTATGCTCTACTTCCAGTCCGATCCCAAGAATCCTGCCTACGTTCACGAGGCGACGAATCTCAGCAAGACGGCGGGCATGAAGCTGGTTGTGACGCTCATCACCGAAAAAGGCCAGCCCCTTGCGTATCCGCTAAAGCAGTAGGCTAAACGCGCGCGGCGACTTCGAGCTCGGCATCCAGCAGACCAACATCATGGTGGGCGCGCCGGGGACCGATTTCGTCGGGCCCGTGCCCGGACGCCTGAACCTGCCTTGTCCGAACAGCGTCGGTCTGCTGGCCGTCTCCAAGAAGCGCGACGCCGCGCAGGCGCTGATCCAGTTCATGACCTCGCCGGCCGCCGCCGCGCCGCTATTGCGCAAGGTGCACGAGGAGCCGGTG
>DATDFN010000072.1:0-3896 GCA_036522615.1 Binatia bacterium
CTGTCAAAGACGCCTGCGCGCTGCTCGACGAACACGGCGATGACGCGCGGCTCATCGCCGGCGGCACGGCGATGCTTATCATGATGCGCATGAGACTCTTGAACCCGCGCGTCGTCGTGAGCCTCGCCAAGCTGCCGGACTTCGAAGCGATCCGCTTCGACGCGAAAACCGGCCTCACGATCGGCGCCGGCGCGCGCCACCGCGACATCGAGCTTCATCCGGTGGTGCGGGAGCACTATCCCCTGCTCCACGCAACTTTTAGCAAAGTCGCGCAGCCGCGCATCCGCAACATGGCGACGATCGGCGGCAACCTCTGCCAAGGCGACCCGCTGACCGATCCCGGCGCGAGCCTCATGGCGCTCGACGCGTCGGTCGTGCTCCGCTCTTCGAAGGGCGAGCGGACCATTCCGCTCGATGAATTTTTTATCGACTACTATCAGACCGCCGCCGAACCGAACGAGGTCATGACGGAGATCCGCGTGCCGCCGCCGGAGAAAAGTTTACGCTGGGCACATATCAAGTTTTTACCGCGCAGCCTGGAGGATTTCGCGACGGTCGGCGTGGCGCTCGCGGTGCGGACGACCGACGGCCGCTGCGACGACGTCCGGCTGGCTCTCAATTCCGCCGGCCCGACGATCTTCCGGGCGAAAAAGGCAGAAGCCATTTTGCGCGGCCAGAAAATCAACGACAAGCTCATCGCGGACATGTCCGAAGCCGCGGCGGCCGCCAGCGATCCGATCGACGACAACCGCGGCTCGACCGAGTACAAACGCGAGATGGTCAAGGTGCTGGTGCGGCGGGCTGCGGCGCAGGCGCTGCGCTAGCCGCACGCTTTTTCACAAAACCTTGACGCCCCCCAAAGCGGCGGATATTCTCCAAATCTCATGAAGCGGACGATCAACGTGACGATCAACGGGCGGCGGTACGCTGAAGACGTCGAGCCGCGCCAGCTTCTCCCCCATTTTCTCCGCGAGCAGATCGGCCTCACCGGCACGCACGTGGGCTGCGTGATCGGCGAGTGCGGCGCCTGCACACTCCTGCTCGACGGCAAGCTCGTCAAGTCGTGCCTACTTTTTGCCGTGCAGGTAGACGGAAAAGCGATCACGACGATCGAAGGGCTTGCGAAAAACGGCGAGCTCGATCCCGTGCAGGAAGCTTTCGTCGAGAAGTACGGCTTTCAGTGCGGCTACTGCACGCCGGGGATGATCATGGCCGCGCACGCCCTGCTGCAGGACAATTCCGATCCCAGCGAAGAGGATATCCGCCGCGGCCTCGCGGGCAATCTCTGCATGTGCACCGGCTACGCGCAGATCATCGACTCGGTCAAGGAAGCGGCGAAAAAAATAAAATCGTAAACGCCATGGCTGAAAAGTTCATCGGCAAACCGACGCGCAGCAAAGAAGGACCGCGCCACGCGACGGGCGGCGGTCACTTCACCGACGATATCGTCATGCCGGGAATGCTGCAGGCGATGATCCTTCGGAGCCCGCACGCGCACGCGCGCATCCTCGGCGGCGACGCGCAGGAGGCCCTGGCATTGCCCGGCGTAATGGCCGCGGTGATCCCTTCGGACATCGTCAAGCACACCAAGCCGTTCAAGCCGGGGCGCTACGCCGCCGGCCTGAGAAAGCCGATCGCAGAGTACGCAACTGCGGTCGAAAAAGTTCGCTACATGGGCGAGCCGGTCGCGGCGGTCGCGGCGCGCGACCGCGGCACCGCCGAAGACGCGCTGGAATTGATCACAATCGATTACGACGCGCTGCCCGCCGTCGTCGAGACCGCCGACGCGATGAAGCCGGGCTCGGCCCTGCTTTACGAAGAGCTGGAATCGAACATCGCCTGGAAGGGCAGCCTGAGTTACGGCGACATCGACGGCGCGTTTAAATCCGCGGACAAGATTGTCAAAGAGAGCCTGAAAATCCACCGCTACAGCTCGACGCCGCTCGAGCCTTTCGCGATCATCGCCGACTACGACGCCGCGAGCCGCAAGCTCACCGTATGGGTCAACGCGCAGGTGCCGGAGGTGATCTACGACGCGCTGCGCGAGGCGTTCGAGCTCGAAGACATCCGCGTCATCATCCCGGACATCGGCGGCGGCTTCGGACAAAAGATCCATTTGATCCGTAAGTACGTCGTGATCGTGAGCCTGCTCGCGATCCAGAGCGGCCGGCCGGTCAAATGGATCGAGGATCGCAGCGAGCACATGATGGCCGCCGGCCACTCGTGCGCGCAAGAATTTGAGGTCGAGGCTGCGGTCAAAAAAGACGGCACGGTGCTCGGCCTCAAATTTCGCGAGATCGACGATGTCGGCGGCACGACCAGCACGCTCACGATCCACTTCACCAACAAGCTCAACAACCTCGCCAACACCTACAAGGTTCAGAACATCGCGCTCGAGGGCTGGTCCGTTCTCACGAACAAATGCCCGGTGATTCCCAATCGCGGCATCGGCAAGCCCGGCATGTGCTACATCTGGGAGCGCACGATGGACCGCATCGCCGAAGAACTCGGTTTGAGCCCCATCGACGTGCGCAGGATCAATCTCATTCAGCCCGAGCAGATGCCGTACACGACGCCGAGCGGCAACGTGTACGACAGCGGCGATTATCCCGGCCTGTTGGAAACCGCGCTGGAGAAGATCGGCTACGACAAACTGCGCGAGGAGCAGAAGCGCGCGCGCCAAAGCGGCCGGCTGCTCGGCTTGAGCGTCGTGATCGGGATCGAGCCCGGCGGGCGCAACGCCGCGCGCGACATCGCGATCTTTCCCGAGATGAAGGAGAGCCCCGGCTCGGGCGGCGTCAACGGCGCGACGATCAAGCTCGAGAAAAACGGCACGATCGCGCTTTACCTGGGCTCGCCCAACTGCGGCCAGTCGCACGAGACGACGACAGCGCAGGTCGCCGCCGACGTGCTCGGCATTCCGCCGGAGAAGATCAGCATCTCGACGCCCTTCGACAGCGACCTCGCGCCGTGGGGCGTCTCAGCCGCGAACAGCGGCAACAATTTTCATTTGTACGACATCGGCGCGGTGCACGGCGCGGCGACGAAGCTGAAGGAAAAGATTCTCGCCATCGCCGCGCATGTCCTGCGCGCGAACCCGGCGGAGTTGAAGATCGAGGACGGCGCGGTCCACGCACCAGGCTCGCCGGTCAAAAAACTCACGCTCGCGGACCTGGGCAAGATCGTCTACGGCAATCAGGCGATGCTGCCGAAAGGGGCCGAGGCGGGCTTGCAGGCGACGTACTACTACACTTTCCCGCACGCGGAGCCGAACATGGTTCCCGGCCCCGACCGCAAGGTGCGCGCGCAGTTTACATTTTCGGCCGCCGCACACGCGGCGGTCGTCGAGGTCGACAGGGAAACGGGCAAAGTCCACGTGCTCCGCTATCTCATCGTCGGCGACAACGGCACGATCATTCATCCGAACGTCGTCAACGGGCAGATCTACGGCTCCGCCGCGCACGGCATCTCCGTCGCGCTCGGCGAGGGATTCATTTACAACGCCGACGGGCAGCTGCTCACGCTGACCCTAACCGACTACGGCAAAGGCTCGACCGAGGAGACGCCGAAGGTCGAGATCATTCATAAGCCTTCGCCGTCGCCCTTCACGACGCTCGGGCAGAAAGCCGCCGGCGAAGGCGCAGCGATCCCCTCGCCCGCCGCCATCGCCAGCGCGGTCGAGGACGCGCTCAAACCGCTCGGCGTCAAAGTGCGCGACCTGCCGCTCTCGCCGGAGCGCGTATGGAATCTCATCCAGGAGGCGCGGCGATGATTCCGGCCGGCTTCGAATATTTCGCGCCTTCCTCTCTCAAGGAAGCGGTGGAGTTGCTGTCTAATTACAAAGACGACGTGAAAATTCTCGCCGGCGGGCAGAGCTTGGTGCCGCTCATGAAGCT
>DATDFN010000073.1:0-3248 GCA_036522615.1 Binatia bacterium
TATCAATCGGCAGCCGGCGCACCGCCGCCGGCCGCGCCGTCGGTACGGAAAATCGCGGGCGAGCTCGGCATCGATCTCGCCCGCGTCAAGGGCAGCGAGCGCGGCGGGCGCATCACGATCTCCGACCTGCGGAGCTACATCGCGGCGCTGCAGCAGCGGCCCGCCGACGGCGTCGCCGCCGCGGCTCCCGCGCCGGCGGAAAAGCACGCGCCGCAGGCGATCGACTTCTCGCGCTGGGGGCCGGTCGAAAAGAAGCCGATTACTTCGATCCGCCGCACCATCGGCCAGCGCATGTACGAGTCGTGGAGCGCGATCCCGCATGTGACGCAGTTCGAGGACGTCGATATCACCAACGTCACCAATCTGCGCAAGCAGTACGGCCCCGAGCTCGCGAAAAAGGGCAAGCACCTGACCCTGACGCCGTTCGTGCTGAAAGCGGTCGTCGCGGCGTTGAAGAAATATCCCATTTTCAACTCCAGCCTCGACGAGGCGACCGGCGAGGTCGTTTACAAGAAATATTTTCACATCGGCGTCGCGGTCGACACGGAGGCGGGACTTATCGTCCCGGTGCTCCGCGACGTCGACAAAAAGAGCCTCGCCGATCTCTCGCAGGAGCTGAACGGGCTCGTCGAGCGCACGCGCAAGCGCAAGGTCTCGCTCGATGAGCTTCAGGGCGGGAGCTTCACGATCTCGAACCAGGGCGGCATCGGCGGCGGCCACTTCACGCCGATCATCAACAAGCCGGAGGTCGCGATCCTCGGCATCGGCCGCTCGTCCTTGAAGGCGGCGGTCAAAGATGGAAAGATCGAGGCGCGTCCGATCCTGCCGCTCGCTCTGTCCTACGATCATCGCGTGATGGACGGCGCGGACGCGGTGCGCTTCATCGGCGAGCTGGTCGGCATGCTGGAGAATTTTCCCGAAGAGCTGCTCAAAGACTGACATGGAACCGATCAAAACCGATATCGTCGTCGTGGGCGGCGGGCCGGGCGGCTACGCCGCGGCGTTTTACGCCGCCGACAAAGGCAAGAAAGTCATGCTCGTCGAGCGCGAGAAGCGTCTCGGCGGCGTGTGCCTCAACTACGGCTGCATCCCATCGAAGGCGCTGCTGCACGCGACGCATTCCATGCGCGACATGGAGCACTCGACGGAGCGCGGCGTCGCCTTCTCGAAGCCGAAGGTCGATCTCGACAAGCTCCGCGGCTGGAAGAATTCGGTCATCGCGAAACTCACGCAGGGCCTCGCCGGCTTGGCCGAGCGGCGCGGCGTCGAAGTGATGCAGGGACGCGGCTATTTTGAGGATTCGCGCACGCTGCGCGTCGAGACGTCGAAAGGCCAGAAGTTCGTAAACTATGAGCAGGCGATCATCGCCGTCGGCAGCCGGGCGGCGCTGCCCGCCGCGTTCGACCTCGGCAACAAGCGCGTCATGACCTCGACCGAGGCGCTGGAGTTGGAAGAGATCCCGAAAAACCTCCTCGTCGTCGGCGCGGGCTACATCGGCATGGAGCTCGGCACGGTTTACGCGACGCTCGGCAGCACGGTTGTCGTCACGGAAGCGCTGCCGAACATCTTGACCGGCGTCGATTCCGACCTAGCGCGCCCGGTGATGCGCTACGCTGAGAAGGCGTTCAAGGAGATCCGCCTGAACACCAAAGTCGCCAAGATGGCGACCAGCGGAAAGCAGATCAAAGTCAGCTTTACGATGGAAGGCAAACAAAAAGAAGAGACGTACGACCGCGTGCTCGTGTGCGTCGGCCGCGTGCCCAACTGCAAGGACCTGGGTCTGGAGAACACCAAGGCCGGCCTGGACGAAAAAGGCTTCATCAAAGTCAACGCGCAGATGCAGACCGGCGACCCGGCGATCTACGCGATCGGCGACGTCGTCGGCGGCGCGCTGCTCGCGCACAAAGCCATGAAGGAGGGGCGCATCGCGGTCGAGGCGATCTTGGGCGAATACAGCACGTCGGAGAACGTCGTCATCCCCGCGGTCGTTTTCACCGACCCCGAAGTCGCTTGGTGCGGCCTGACCGAAGCGGAGGCGAAGCAGAAAGGCATCCCGGTTCAGGTCGCCCGCTTCCCGTGGGCGGCATCCGGACGCGCCATTACTTTCGACCGGCCCGACGGTCTCACGAAATTCGTCATCGACGCCGAGAGCGAGCGCATCCTCGGCGTCGGCATCGTCGGCGTGGGCGCAGGCGAGCTGATCGGCGAAGGCGTGCTCGCGATGGAAATGGGCGCAACGGCGCGCGATATGGCCGAGTCGGTGCATCCGCATCCCACGCTGTCCGAGACTTTGATGGAAGCCGCGGAGGTTTTTTACGGCTACCCGACCGATACCTTCGTACAGAAAAAGCGCACGCCGCTGCCGTAAAAAAGTTTCGGGTTTCGAGCTTCAGGTTTCACGACGGAGCTGAAACAACTCAAAGCCGCGATGAGCACCCTCCTCTTAAAAGACCTCGGCACGCTCGACTATAACGCGGCGCTCGCCGTACAGCAGAATCTGCTCGCGGCGAAGCAGCGCGAGAATCTGCCCGACGTTTTCCTTTTCGTCGAGCATCCCCACGTGATCACGCTCGGCCGCGGCGGCGACGAAGCCAACGCCGTTGCCGCCGGAGACGTTCCCGTGCTGCGCACGAGCCGCGGCGGCGACGCGACCTATCACGGGCCGGGCCAGCTCGTCGTCTATCCGATCGTCGATCTGAAATCGAAGCTGAGAAAAGACGTGCACCGCTATCTGCGCTATCTCGAAAGCGCCGCGATCCGGACGCTCGCGCATTTCGACATAACGGCGGAGCGGCGCCCGCCGTGGACGGGCATCTGGATCGGCGATAAAAAGATCGCCGCGATCGGCGTCGCCGTGCGGCGCGGCGTCACTTACCACGGCCTCGCGCTCAACGTGAGCACCGATCTGAATTATTTCCACCGCATCGTCCCCTGCGGGCTTTCGTGGTCGCAGGTGACGTCGATGGAAAAAGAGCTCGGCACGAAAGTGCCGATGGAAGAAGTGAAAAAGATTTTTCTCCGCCGCTTCGCGCGGCGCTTCGGCTACACGGAAACCAGGGAATTATGCCCAGGCGACATCCCGACTGGATCAAGGTCAAGCCTCCCGGCAGCGCCAATTACCTCCGGCTCAAGCGGATTCTAAGGGAGCGCAGGCTCCATTCCGTTTGCGAGGAGGCGCGCTGCCCCAACATCGGCGAGTGCTGGGGCCACAACACCGCGACGTTTTTGATTCTCGGCGATATCTGCAC
>DATDFN010000074.1:0-9457 GCA_036522615.1 Binatia bacterium
ACCGGCGGCAGCGCGATCCGGCTGTTCTATTACAGCCCGGACCTCGGGCCGGACTTTCTGCGGCGGCTGCTGACGGAGACTGAGCTCACAGTCTTTCGCGACCGTCGCCAGGGACTCGACTGGCTCGCCGCGGGGAAATTCGCCATCTGCTTCTGGTGCGAAGGCGCCGAGCGCGGCAAGCAGCAGGGTTTGCCGGTCGACTCGTTCGGACTCATGAAGGAAGGCGCCGCGCTCAGCGCGGGGCAGGGATTTTTGACGCTGATCAATCAGGCGCCGCATCCGAACGCCGCCAAAGTCTTCGTCAACTGGTTTCTCTCACGCGAGGGACAGCTGAATTTTCAGAAATCCCTCGCGCAGTCTGAGGAGGGCGGACCCGACTCGCTAAGGAACGACATTTCGAAAGACGACGTGCTGCCGAAATACCGCCGGATGGACGGCGTCAAGTATCTCGACACCGACAGCCAGTGGGACGCGATGAAGCCGGTGATGAAGCTGGTGGAAGAGGCGCTCGGCGCGTCAGAGAAGAAGTAGTTATTTCTCGTACAGCTTCTTGATAAAGCCGCTCTTGTCGAGCTCCTCGACGATGCTCGCGTCGACGAACTCCTCCGGCTTGTGGTTCCAAACCTCGGGACGCGTCGCCGCGACGTACTCGAAGCTGACTTTCATTCCCGCAACGTTGGGATACGGCGTTCTCAGATACGCGCCGGCGAAGAGATCGTAGGATTCGTTCACCAGCTCTTCGTCGGTCACGCGCAGCGTCTTGCGGATGACTTTCTTGCCGAACTCCTTGTCGCGCTTGAAGAGCGCGGTGCCTTCGAGATGCGCCTTGACGTAGCTCAGGACCATGTCGCGGTCCTTTTGCACGATCGACCGTCGCGTGGTGATCTCGATCCACGGATAATTGATCTCTTTCGCCGAGTCCCACAGCATCGGAAAGCCCATCTTCTGCGCGATGCCGTAGCCGGGGAAGGAGAGCGATGCCGCCTCGATCGCGCCCTGCTTGAGCGCCGCGATGCGCTCGGGGTCGCCGCCGATTTGGATCAACGCAACGTCGCGGTCCGGATTCAGTCCCTTCTTTCTTAGAATATAACGCACGAGGAAATCGGTGAGCGAGCCGAAGGTCGTCACGCCGATCTTTTTGCCTTTGAGATCCTCGACGCGCTTGATCTCCGGTTTTACCATCAGCGCGTGCACGACGCCCGGCAGCGTGTGCGCGAGGATCACGAGGTCGGCGCCGGAGAGTCCGGCGTTGATCACGGTCGGCGTCGCGATCGGCGACATCTGGATGCTGCCCCCGATCATCGCCTTCGACGACTCACCCGAGCCGCGCATCGCGACCGGATCGGCGTAGAGACCGTATTTCTCGAACAGCTTCGCCTCTTTGGTCACGTAGATGATGATATTCGCCATGCTGACAGAAGACACGCCGATGTAAATGTGCTTGAGCGGCTTCGTCTGTGCGATTGCAGCGCCCGGTATAACGAGCGCGATGACGATGGCGAATGATTTGAGCGAAGCGATGCCTCGAGTCATGGACATCCCCCCTGCGGGTCGACCGCTTTCTAGCACGGCGCGGGCCGCTGTCAACACGCTGAGCGACGGCGCGCGGATCGAACGAGGCTCAGCGGATTTGCCGCGCGCGCGGCTGCGCGAAGAAGACCGCGACCATCGCGATGACGCCCGCGGCGCTCATGCCCGCCATCGCCCAGCGAGCGCCCCAAAACGACGCCAGCGTGCCGATCGCAAGACTCCCCAGCGTGAATACGACCTGGTTCATGCTGAACGCCGCCATCGTGCGTCCGCGGAACTCGGCGCTCGAATAGGTCTGGATCACCGTCTGCACGAGGGCGTGGGAGCTCACGTGCGCGGCGCCCACGAGAATCATGAGTCCGAAGGAGAGGTGGAACCACGGCGAGAGGGCGAATGCCGCGACGCTGAGCCCGTAGAGTGCGATGCCGCCGAGCATCAGCGGTCCGCGCGAGAGCCGGTCGCCGAGCGACGCGATGGCGAACGCGCTGCCGAGCGCGCCGATGCCCATCGCCGTAAGCAGGAAGCCCTGTCCGCTCGCGCCGATCCCGAGCAGGTCGCGAGCGAAGATCGGCAGCAGCGTCATGAATGGAACGATGAAGAACGCCGCGAACATGTTGACGAGGAGGCCGCTGCGGACCGCTTCATTGCGCCAGCTGTATTTCCAGCCTTCGACGATACTGCTGCCGAGCGCCGCGTGGTGAGACTGTGGCGGGGCGTAGCGCGGCCGCAGCTGACACGTCCAGACGGTCGCCAGCAGACAGAAAACCGCCTGGACCGCATAGGCGCCGCCGGTTCCGTAGCTCGCGATCAGCACGCCTGCCAGAGCAGGCCCGGTACTGCGCGCGACGTTGAAGACGAGCGAGTTGAGGCCGATCGCGTTGGTGAGAGAGCGCCTCGGAACCGAATCGGCCACCATCGCGGCGCGCGCCGGCTGCAAGAATGTCTGGTCGGTGGCCATAACGACGGCGGTCGCGTAGACGTGCCACGGCTGGATGCTGTCGGTGAGGATCAATAGAGAGAGAATCGCGTATATGAGGCCGTCGATCGCCTGCGAGATGAAAACCTGGAGCCTGCGCGAATACCGATCGGCGATAGAGCCGGCGACCGGCAAAAGCAGCAGCAGTGGGATCGCCTGAATGCCGCGCACGAGGCCCAGCTGCAGAGGGGAGTCGGTCAACTCGTAGATGAGCCAGCCGCGCGTAACCTGGTCCATCCAGGTCGACATGGATGTCGACGCCTGTCCGAACCAGAGCAAACGGAATTCTCGGTGCGCAAACGCCTCGAACGCGCGGATGCGCGCGAGAAAGCCGAAACGCGTCCGCGCGGATTCGCTTTCCGGTAGAGGAGATGCGTTTGCGTCAGTGTCGTTATCTGTCGAGGGCAGGGAGTGCTCCAGCGCGATTGCTCCGCTGTTTATAGCACGCGCCGCAGCCGCGCGTCCATGCGCTCGCGTTGCGCGCGGCAAAAAAGATCAAAGATTTATCGAGTAGGTGCGCAGGAAAGAGGGAGCGTGTCTCAGCTCTGCCGCTGCTCGCGCTGCTGTGCCTGGTAGAGCGCCTCGAGATCGTCGCGCGCGGCCTGTCCGGTGGCGCGCGCGTCGGTCTTCAGCTGGCGCACGCCCTCGTCGACGTTGGTGTCGATGATCGGATGCGCCGCGTCGCGGTAGACGGCGATCGGGTCCTCGCCGCGCGCGACTTTGGCGATCTCCCGCATGGTCAGCTCGCGCAGCATCGTCACGCCGCGGTCAGAAGTCGCCAGCCGCTCGCGCGTGCGGTCCGCGATCGGCCCCTGCGTCTCCCACGCCATGTGGTCCTGGGGAATAATGTGCTTCAGCGTGAAGCGCGCCTCCGGATGAAGCTTGTCCGGCGGCTCCTTGTACGGATCCAGATAGACGACCGGAGGATCGAAAGTGTTCGCCGGCTCGCTGCCGTCCTCGGTCGGGAAAAAGAGCACATGGATGTGGAGCGTATGCTCGTCGTCGACGGGCGTTCGGATCTGCGTGCTTGGCCCCTGACGGAGAATCGTCGGGAACAGCAGCGGATGCTCGTCGGTGACGCCGTTCGTGTACGTGCGATCTTTCATGATGCCGTGTTCGGTCAGACGATAATCGACGCGCGCGACATCGTCGGTGAAGCCGCGCGTGGTGTTGACGGGCGTGCGCGCGCCGCGGCCGTAAAATTCCTGATGCAGGATTTGTAAGTGCGCGGGGTCGACGGAATTCTCCATCGCCTGGAACCAGTTACAGTCCAGGCGCGGATGGATGACGATCTTGCGGTGACCGTCGGGGCGGAAGAGCGTGTCGTAGCGCGTCAACGCGGGCGCGGGAAGCGGTCCGAGGTAAGCCCAAACGAGGTTGAGATGCTCCTGAACCGGATAGGCGGCCTGCTTGACGGTGCGGTGGAAGTTGCTGCCGGCGGGCTCCGCCGGACACTCGAGGCAGTTGCCTTCGATATCGTAGAGCCAGCCGTGATACGCGCAGGCGATGCCGCGCTCTTCGACGCGGCCGTAGGAAAGCGAGGCGCCGCGGTGCGCGCAGCGGTCGGCGAGCAGCCCGAGGCGGCCGCTTTTCGCACGGAAAAGCACCAAGTCCTCGCCGAGGACGCGAACGAACTGCGTCGGCTTTTCCGCCGTGAGCTCTGTCGCCGCGGCGATCGGATGCCAGTAGCGGCGCAGGAGCTCGCCCGCGGGAGTGCCGGGGCCCACGCGCGTTAAAAGCTCGTTGTCTTCGTGCGACAGCATACGGCGACCTCCTGCTAGCGACACTAAAACACGCGGCACCGAAATTGGCAATCGCGCCAGCGCATCAGCGCCGCGCGGGCGAAAAATCGATGTCAACGTTCTCTTCGCGCTGGAATTCGGCGAAGCGCTCGCGCAGCTGATTGACGTTCGTCTTGGCCGGCACGCTGATCGACGCCTCTAGGCTGAAGATCGGTGTGCCGCTCACCGGCGCGGCGTACGTTTTGGTTTCCATCGATTCGATGTTGATTCCGAAACGGCTGAGCTCGCGGCTGAGTTTGTGAACGATGCCGGGATGGTCCATGCATGAGGCGGTGAGATTGTAAGGCAGCATCGATTCAGCCGCGCGGCGTTCGGCCGGCGTCTTGGATGAGAAAGTGAGACCCGTCTCCGTTTCGAGCTCGCGGATCGAGCCGGCGACCCTTTGCAGCGCAGCTTCGGCGCCGGTAATCAAGATGATCACGGCGAATTCCCCGCAGAACACCGCCATTTTGCTGTCTTCGATGTTGCAGCCGTGCCGGTGGATGAACTCCGAGATTTTCTCGACCAATCCGACCTGATCGAGTCCGACCGCGGTAAGGATGAGATTGTTCTTGTCAGTCATGAAACGCCTCCCACTCGCATTTTAGCAGGCGATCCCATTCCAAGTTAGACGTGACGCTGCCAAAAAATAACGGGATTTCACTATATTGACATAAGTGAATAAAACCTTCACGCTTTCGTCAAAGTAGCAGATGCCCATTTTTCATGGAAAGGAGGTGAGAAAATGACGCTGAAACGCAAAATAGCGGCCGTTCTGCTGGCGGTTTCTTTGGCGCCGGCCACTTTGGCGCTGGCCGACGAGGAAATGAAGGCCACCGTCGTAAGCAAGAGCGACAAAGAGCTCAAAGTGAAAACGAAGGACGCGGAGAAAACCCTGCAGGTCGGCACCAAGACCAAAGGTCTGGATAACGCGAAAGAGGGCGCCAAGGTCACCATCAAATATTCCGAGAAGGATGGGAAACTGCGCGCCGAGGAGATTAGCCCGCGCTAAAAACCCGTGCGGACGATAAAAAAAGCGGAGCCTTCGGGCTCCGCTTTTTTTTATGGCTTTGCCAGAGCCGCGACCGCGGTCTTCGTCTCGGTGAAAAGCCCTAGCTTATTTAACTTGTAATGGCTCGAGCCGTAGATCGGCCCTTCATCCAAACGGCAGCCGAGGCCGAGCGTCATCTGCAGATGGCTGTGGTATTCCATCTCCATGCCGTGCTCGATCTCGACGTAATAGCCGTCCATAATGCCGGCGGGCGTCGTGAACTTCCAGGGTAAAACCCGCTTGATCTCGTGCGTTGCGAGACCAGCGCGCTTCAGCTTGCCGGTCTCGGCGCTGTACATCTTGTAGTTGGTACGGCGCAAACCCGATCCTGCCGGGTGTTCGCCGGGAAAGAGCGGAAGCGGGGGATCATAGACGATATAATTTTTGGCCGTGATGAGGTCAAGCCGGTCCATAATCATGCCGCCGTCGGCGCTGCGTCTCAGCCGCGCCCGCGCGTAATCCCCGAAGGTTAGGTTCCAGTTCTTTTCGTCGGCCGAGTCGCGCTGCAGAAAGAACGGGACGACGCGTCCGCGATCTTTGCCTTCGATGATCTGAAATTCCTTTTGCCAGTGGGCGAGCGGTATGAGCTCGCTGTAGCTTATCGGCCGCTGAACAGGGGCGACTCCGAGAGAAGCGAAGCAAACACAAACGAAAGCGAGAGCGAAAAAACCTCGCCTTAAATGCATCGGGGGACTTTCTCCTAACTGCTACGGGCAGGGTTTTTAACCAGCGCGTAACTCTACTATTCTACAGGATAGGCGTGCGCAAGGGAAGTAAATTTCCGGAATCGCGAATACGTTTTACGTTTCAGCAGCTTGTAGCGCGGGCAGAATTACTGAGCGCGCAGCGCCGCCGCCGTGTTGCTTAAGCCTCGCCCGACCTTTACGCTGATGAAAGCATGACCCTTCCAATCGACACACGGCAGGCGGTGAAAGTACTGCTCGTCGTTATGCTTATCGCCGTCCTGCCCATGATATGGGTCTGGACGCCGCTTAACCGCTGGCTCAATTTCGATACGATTGTCTACTGGCAAGAGACCTCCAAGCATTATCCCGGCGTCTTTCTTTTCGTTATGGGCGTTTATTTAGTCGCAGGCATCGTGTTGTTTCCGATGTCGATCTTAAACGTGGCGACGATTCTCACGTTTGGGACGGTCTGGGGAAACGTCTATGCGCTCGCAGGCTGGCTTTTGAGCGGGTCGATGGGCTACGCCATAGGCCGGGCGATGGGCCATGATACGCTGCGCAAGCTCGTCGGCCGGCGGCTCGATCTTCTCATCCATCGCGCCGGCCGGCACGGTTTTCTCACCGTGCTCACCATCCGCGTTCTCCCGCTCGCGCCCTTTACAGTCGGAAATCTGTTCATCGGCTCTTCGGGCATTCGCTTTCGCGACTTCATGGCCGGGAGTATTCTCGGTAGAATCCCCGGCATGATTCTCATGACCGTCGCCGGCGTTCAGATAGAGAACGCGCTGCGCAATCCGGCCGTCGGCTCCGTGATTGTTATCGTTCTGGTGCTCGTATTGATTCCGCTCGCGACGGGCTGGGTCGCCAAGCGTCTCCACCGCTCCGAGTCGCGCCGCGTCCGGTCCGCTTCATAGCTGCTCCTGAAACGGGAAGGCGAAAAGCTCGAAGAAGCGTTCGCGCCACGGACGGGCCGCCCACTCGGCGTATGTTATTTTCCTCGAGTATCTCAGGTCGTCACGAAATATATCTTCCAGCTTGCGCGCGAAAGCGCGGTCGTAAACCGCGAGATTCAGCTCTTCGTTCAGCGCGAACGAGCGATTATCCATGTTGGTGCTCCCGACGGTCGCCCAGACGCCGTCGACGATCATCGTCTTGGCATGCATGAGCGCTGGCTGGTATTCGTAAATCTCGATACCGCCCTGGAGCATCTTGCCGTAGTTTCTGCGGCTCGCGCGGTACGTTAGCTTCACATCGATTTTCCCTGGCACCAGCACGGTGACCCGCACGCGTCGCGACGCGGCGGCGAGCAGCGCTTCGATGATTTTATCGTCCGGAATGAAGTAGGGATTGGTGATCATGATCGATTGCTTCGCCGACACGATCGAAAGCAAAAACAGCATGTAATTTTGAAAGCTGCCGCCGACAGGCGAGCTTTTGACGATCTGCGCCGTGATCTTGCCGCGCGGCTCGAGCGACGGGAAGTAACCCGTGCCGCCCAGCAGCGCTCCAGTCGCCTCGAACCAGCTGCTTGCGAACGCCGCCTGAAGATCATTGACGAGCAGTCCCTCGACGCGCACGTTCGTATCGCGCCAATGCTCCGGCGTGTGGCCGTCGCCGGTCCAGGCGTCGCTGATGCCGTACCCGCCGGTGAAGCCGACCTTGCCGTCGATGACCAGACTGCGCCGGTGGTTGCGGTAGTTGTAACGAAGCAACCGCCAGATAAACACGACTTGCGGAACTTCCACCCGCCGAAAGAATTCGACCTTGCAGCCGGCGCCGCGCATTGTGCTGGTGATCGCATCGGGCAGGCTGCGTGCGCCCTGGCTGTCCAGCAGGATATGTCCCTTGACGCCGGCGCGGCAGCGCTCCGCCAGCGCCTCGGCGAATTCGCGTGCGAGCTTGCCGTCTTGATACAAATACTGCGCGAACGTGATCGTCTGCCGCGCGCTTTTGATATCGCGCAGCATGGCCGGAAACACCTCATCGCCGTTCAGCAGAATGTCGATGCGGTTGCCGCCGATAATCGGGGCGTCGGTATGCGCGACGATCGTCGGAAAAAACGTGGGCTCGCCGACGTGGATCTCCGGCACTTCCGTTACGGGCCTTACTTTGCCGCAGGCCGTTGTAGCGAGGAGAAGCAGCGTACAGGAGAGGAATTTCGCGATGTGTTTCATGACGCGATACTTTCGGATATGCGGCGGCATTGCAATACAGTGAACACCTTAAAAAAGCATGCCTTGACGGATAGATAGGGCGGGTGTAATAGGACGGCAGCTTCTTGTGATTCCGGTCCGAATTTACCAGTAGGAGGGCTTATGCCGAAGCTGAGTTTCTGCGCGATCTTTTTCGCGCTCGTGGTGTTATCCGCAACGCCCGCGGTCGTTCGCGCGAACGACATG
This sequence comes from Binatia bacterium, assembly GCA_036522615.1. Lineage (GTDB taxonomy): Bacteria > Desulfobacterota > Binatia > UBA9968 > UBA9968 > JAJPJQ01. Next base: position 8,424 of record DATDFN010000074.1, read on the forward strand.
CCAGCCGCGCTGTCGGGCCAGGTGACGTCGGCCAAGGAAGGGGCGATGGAGGGTGTGGTCGTCGGCGCCAAGAAGGAAGGCTCGACGGTCACCGTCAACGTCACGAGTGACGAGAAGGGCCGTTTCAACTTTCCGACTTCCAAACTGTCTCCAGGCCGCTACGCGATAAAGGTCCGCGCCGCCGGATACGAGCTCGACGCGCCTAAGTCGATCGAGATCTCGGCCGGCAAGCCGGCAACCGCTAACCTCAAGCTTCGGCCCGCGAAAGATATCTCGATCCAATTGACGGACGCGGAGTGGCTGCTCAGCATTCCCGGCACCGAGGAGCACAAGAACTTCCTCCTCGGCTGCAACGGCTGCCATACGATCGAGCGGGTCGTTAAGGCGAACCACAGCTCGGACGAGTGGGTGCAGGTCTTCCGCAGAATGTCTCTGTACGCGCCGGGCAGCCAGCCGGTGCGCCCGCAGATGACCGTCGGCGCCGTGCAGCGCGACCGCACGCGCGGATTCGATCCGAAAGTCATCGCCGACTGGCTCGCGAGCGTGAACGTCGCTTACAACCAGAAGAAGATCGCTTACAAGACCTTGCCGCGCCCGAAAGGCAACGCCACGAAAGTCATCGTTACGGAATACGATCTGCCGCGGCCGATCGCCATGCCGCACGACGTCGTCGTCGATTCGTCTGGGACTGCCTGGTACTCGGATTTCGGCGATCAGTTCATCGGCAGGCTCGACCCGAAAACCGGCAACGTCACGGAGTTTCCGATTCCGGTGCTGAAGAAAGGTTTCCCGCTGGGCACGCTCGACCTCCAGCTCGATAAAGACGAGAACCTGTGGGTCTCGCTCATGTACCAGGGCGGCATCGCCAAGTTCGACCGCAAGGCGGAAAAGTTCCAGGTCTATCCGATCCCGAAAGAATGGCAGGGCGATCATACGCAGCAGTCGATGGTGAGCGCGTCGAGCTCGCACGTCGATGGAAAGGTCTGGACCAACAACCAGGACACGCACGCGATTTATCGTCTGGACCTCGCCAC
>DATDFN010000075.1:0-18208 GCA_036522615.1 Binatia bacterium
CGAAGGAGACCGAGACTGTGAGCCAGATATGCCGCTGGACGAGAAAGCGGCCGATGCCCCCGGCGACGTGGACGAGCTTGCGCCCGTGCGGCTTCGGCTCCGTGTGCGGGAAGACGAAAGTCAGGACGAGGCACGCCGCCGAGAGCGCGATGATCGCCGTGAAAGCCTCCGCGAAGCCCATCAGTCCCAGGATGACGCCGCCGAGCGTCAAGCCCGTGAAGCCGCCGGCGTAATTCCAGGCGGACAGGCGGCCGAGCTTTTTTCCGTGGTGGGCGCCGGGAAGCTGGCTCACGAGCGACTGGATCGAGATCCAGAACGTGCTGCGCGAGCAAAAGGCGAGCGACTGCGCGACCGCGATGAGGAGATAGCGGTCGGCGGCGAGCAGCGTCGTTCCCGCAAGTCCCATCATGAGAAAGCAAGCGCGCAGCGTGCGGCGCTCGCCGAATCGATCCGAGAAGGCGCTGCCGCCGAAGCGGACGACGAGCTCGATCAAAACCGGCAGCGAAACGAGGCTGCTGATCGTCACGATCGAATAACCGAGCGAGAGGCCGTAGAGCGGCACCAAGACCTGGAGCGCGCCCATGCAGACGTTCCAGGAAAAACCGCTCGCGTACAGGGCGACGACGCGCGCGCTTGCGGCTCTTACGGTGCGCATGAAAATCTTTTAGTTGGACGCGGCCGATCCGTCGGCCGCCTGTAGCAGATAAGCCTGGATGAATTTATCGAGGTCGCCGTCGAGCACGCGGTCGGCGTCGCCCATCTCGACGCCGGTGCGGTGGTCCTTCACCATGCGGTAGGGCGCGAGCACGTAGGAGCGGATCTGGCTGCCCCACGCGATGTCTTTCTTGGTCTTGTGGTAGGCTTCCTTCTTTTCTTTCTGCTTCTCGAGCTCCAGCTCGTAGAGGCGCGAGCGCAGAATCTTCATCGCCATCGCCTTATTCTTGTGCTGCGAACGCTCGTTCTGGCAGGCGACGACGATGTTGGTCGGAAGGTGCGTCAGGCGCACCGCCGAGTCGGTCTTGTTGACGTGCTGGCCGCCGGCGCCGCTCGAGCGATAGGTATCGATGCGGAGATCCGCCTCGTTGATATCTATTGTGATGGTGTCGTCGACCTCGGGATAGACGAAGACCGAGGCGAACGACGTGTGGCGGCGCGAATTCGCGTCGAACGGCGAGATGCGCACGAGGCGGTGGATGCCGGCCTCGGCTTTAAGATAGCCGTAGGCGTACTGGCCTTCGATCGTGAACGTGACGCTCTTGACGCCCGCTTCCTCGCCGGGCTGATATTCCATGATCTCGTGGCGGTAGCCCTTGCGGTCGGCCCAGCGGAGGTACATGCGCAGCAAAATCTCCGCCCAGTCCTGCGCCTCGGTGCCGCCGGCGCCGGGATGGAGCTCCACGATCGCGTTGCGCGCGTCGTCGGGGTCGCCCAGCATCTGCTTGAGCTCGACCTCCGCCAGCTCCTCGGCGACTTTGCCGACCTTGGCGGCGGCCTCATTGAGCGCCTCTTCGCTCTTCTCGTCCTTCGAGAGATCGAGGAAAAAGCGCGCCTCTTCCAGATCGGCGCGATGCTTCTCCCACGAGTCGAGGGCGTTCTTGATGCCGGCCTGCTCTTTGAGAACCGTCTGCGCCTTGTCGGCGTCGTTCCAGAAATCGGGCTTGGAGGTGAGCTGGTTCAGCTCTTCGAGACGCTTTTTCTTGCTGTCGAAGTCAAAGACGCCTCCGGAGCTGGTCGAGCCGCTCCTCGAGGCGGGTGAGTTGGGCTTGGGTTTCTTCGAACATAATCGGTTTCCTGAAGCCGGTTCATTATAGCAGCGCCGCGCCGCGCTTTCCACAAACCGCGCGGGCGATTTTTTTTTCCAGCGCGCGCATCACGCGCGCGTCTTTCGCCGAGCGCTCGTGGTCGTAGCCCAGGAGATGCACGATGCCGTGGATCAACAGCCGGTCGATCTCCTGGGTCAGCGTCCAGCCGCCGGCCTGCGCCTGCTCGCGCGCTTTGTCGACCGAGATGACGACGTCGCCCAGGAGTCCGGGGCCGCCGTTCGCCGCGGGCTCGGCCGGAAAGGAGAGCACGTCGGTCGCTTTCGACTTCCTGCGGTATTTTTTATTGAGCTTGGCGATCGCGGCGTTGCCGACGAACGCCAGGCTCAGCTCGCTTTCGGACTCGTCGACGAAATCGAGGATTTTCTCCGCGGTGCGCTGGATGCGGCGTAGCGGGAGCTTCCGTCCACGCACACGGCTCACGACGTCGACGCTCATGAGGAATGTTCATTATCCATTCGATCGCCCTCGATAATGAAATCCGCCACGCGCTCTCCGAGCCTGCGCGATGGGTCGCCGCTTATTCCCAACCGGCAGTGTCGGACGCGCAGGCTCTTCGACCGCTTGGCGGCTTTCCGCCGCGGCTGAGGGCGCGAGGTGGAGGGTCGCGGACGTCCGATTACGGAAAATCGACTCATTGGCGACGGCCTGTCGGCCGCGACCCGCAGCCTTGCGCCCGAAGGCCGCTTTTTCGGAAGCATCAGTTGCCGCTGACGGGATTCTCGGCGCGCTCGTAGGCGGTGATTATGTCTTGGACGAGTCGGTGGCGCGCGACGTCGCGCTCGGTGAATGTCACGAAGCGGATGCCCTCGACGGGTGTGAGGATGCGCCAAGCTTCCTTTAGGCCGGAGGGCTTGCCCGCGGGCAGATCGATCTGCGTCACGTCGCCGGTGATGACCGCCTTCGAGCCGTAGCCCAAGCGCGTCAAGAACATCTTCATCTGCTCAGGCGTCGTGTTCTGCGCCTCGTCGAGGATGACAAAGGAATCGTTCAGCGTGCGCCCGCGCATGAAAGCGAGCGGCGCGACCTCGATCGTGCCGCGCTCGACGAGCTTGCGCGCCCGGTCGAAGTCGACCATATCGTGCAGCGCGTCGTAGAGCGGGCGGAGATACGGGTTTACTTTTTCCGCGAGATCGCCGGGGAGAAAGCCCAGCTTCTCGCCGGCCTCCACCGCCGGGCGCGTCAGGATGATGCGCACGTAATTGTTCTTCACCAGCTCGGCGACCGCCATCGCCATCGCGAGATAGGTCTTGCCGGTGCCCGCCGGGCCGATGCCGAAGACGATGTCGTAGCGCCGGATCGCGTCGATATACGCCTTCTGCGCGACGCTTTTCGGCGTGATCGTGCGCTTGTGCGACGAGATGTAGATCGTGTCGAGAAAGATGTCCTGCAGATTCGCGCGGCGGTCGCCGCTCAAGATCCGCACGGCGTAATCCACGTCGCTGCCGTAGACGGGATAATTCTTTTCCAACAGGCCGTAGAGCTGCTTCAGCACTTTGCCGGCGAGCTCGGCTTCGACGGGATCGCCCTCGACCTCGATGCTCGTGCCGCGCACCTGCAGCTTCACGCCCAGGCTGCGCTGGATGATTTTGAGATGCTCGTCGTGCTGCCCGAGCAGGTCGCGGAAATGATGCGGGTCGGGAAAATCGATGCGCGGCTTGTCTTCCGATTCGGCGGGCTTGCGTCCGGTCTCTTCCTTCACTCGTTTTCTCCCATGACCTGCAGCACGATCTCGCGCGTGCGCGGGCGATTGTCGAAATCGAGCAGCACGATCTGCTGCCATGTGCCGAGCAATAAATTGCCGCCGTCGATCGGCACCTGAAGCGACGGCCCGAGCAGCGACGCCCGGAGATGCGAATAGCCGTTGTCGTCGCCCCACCGGTCGTCGTGGCGATAGCGGCGGTCGGAGGGGATCAGCTTTTCCAAGAGTTCTTTTAAATCCTGGAGCACGCCGGATTCGTATTCGATGGTCGTGAGCGAGGCGGTCGAGCCGGAGACGAAGAGCGTCGCGAGGCCGCGGCGGATTTTATGGCGCCCGAGCGCTTCTTTGACTTTGGGGGTGATATCGATGATGTCGCAGTGGCCCTGGGTCTTCTCGCGGATCGTGGCGGTGTGGATCTGCATCAAGGGAATATCAGCCCTCTAAGAAGCCTTAACAAGTTCCCGCACTTTGTCCAGCGCCTGATCGACCTTGGACGGGTCCTTGCCGCCCGCCTGGGCGAAGTCGGGACGGCCGCCCCCGCCGCCGCCGACGATCGGCGCGACCTGTTTGACGATGTTGCCTGCATGGAAGCGCGAGGTCAAATCTTTGGTCACCGAGGCGACCATCGAGACGTTGGTGTCGCCGGCGCTCACGAGAAAGACGACGCCGGAGCCGAGCTTGTCTCTTACCTGGTCCGCCAGCTCGCGGAGCTGGTTGGCGTCGAGCTTGTCGACTTTGGAGACAACCACTGTGGCACCGTCGACTTGCTGCTTTTTCGCGAGCAGCTCGGGCAATTGGTTTTTGCCGTGCTGGCCGCGCAGCGCGTCGATCTCGCGCTCGAGGTCGCGCTGCTGCTGCAGCAGCCGCTTCACGCGCTCGACCGCGTCGTCGGGCCCCGTGCGCAGCAGCGCGCCGATCTCTTTCAGCCGCTGCTCGTAGATCCGCATCAAATCGAGCGCGCCTTCGCCGGTGACGGCTTCCACCCGCCTGACGCCCGCGGCGACGCCGCCCTCGGTCTGGAGCTTGAAGACGCCGATCTCGCCCGAGCGGTGGACGTGCGTGCCGCCGCACAACTCGGTCGAGAAATCGCCGATCTTGACCACGCGCACGACGTCGCCGTACTTGTCGCCGAAAAAGGCGAGCGCGCCTCTTTTCACCGCCTCGTCGTAGCTCGTCTCCTCGATCTTCACGTCGGCGTCGATCCGGATGCGCTCGTTCACGCGCTGCTCGATATCGGCGAGCTTCTCGTCGGCGATCGAGCCGGTGTGGCTGAAGTCGAAGCGCAGCCGGTCGGGCGCGACGAGCGAGCCGGCCTGGCGCACGTGCTGCCCCAGCTCCTCGCGCAGGACCGAATGGAGGATGTGCGTGGCCGAGTGGTTGAGCGCGGTGCGGCGGCGATAACTGGGATCGACGGCGAGGCCGACTTTATCGCCGACCTGCACGCGCCCTTTGACGACTTTGCCGCGATGGACGACGAGCTGCGGCGTCGGCCGCTGCGTATCGGCGACTTCGATTAAATCGCCGCGCGCGGTGCGGATCGTGCCGCGGTCGCCGAGCTGCCCGCCCGATTCGCCGTAGAAGGGCGTCTCGGCGGTGATGAGATCGACCTCCGCGCCTGCGCCGGCCTCGGGCCTGCCTTCGCCGGCGGCGAAGATTGCAAGGACTTCGGATTCGCCTTCGAGACGGTCGTAGCCGATGAAGCGGACCGGCCGGTCGAGCGCGATCTTCGTCTCGCTCTGTCCTATCTCGCGCGCTTCGCGCGCGCGCGTCCGCTGCTCTTCCATCAATCGCTCGAAGCCGCCGACGTCGACGAGAATGTCTTCGTTGCGGAGAATGTCTTCGGTCAGGTCGAGCGGAAAGCCGTAGGTGTCGTAGAGCTTGAACGCGACCTCGCCGGAAAGCATCTTGTGCTTCCCGCGCTTGAGCTCCGCGACCGCTTCTTCGAGCAGGCCGAGACCCTTCTCCAGCGTCTCGGCAAAGCGCTCCTCCTCGATCAGGATCACCTCGGCGATACGCTTTTCGTTCTGGCGCAGCTCGGGGTAGGCGTCGCCCATGATCTGGACGACGGTGCGCGAGACTTTGTGCAGAAACGGCTCGGTGAGTCCGAGGATGCGACCGTGACGCGCCGCGCGGCGGAGCAGGCGGCGCAGCACGTAGCCGCGCCCCTCGTTCGACGGCGTCACGCCGTCGGCGATCAAAAAGCTCACCGCGCGGCTGTGGTCGGCGATTACGCGGAACGATATATCCGTATTCTCGTCGGCGCCGTATTTTTTTCCCGCGAGCTTCTCGGCCGTGGCGATCAGGCCGCGCATCGTGTCGATGTCGTAGTTCGACAAGACGCCCTGCAGCACGGCGGTGATGCGCTCGAAGCCCATGCCGGTGTCGACGTGCTTGGAGGGCAGCTCTTCGAGCGAGCGGTCGTCTTTGCGGTTGTACTGGATGAAGACGAGATTCCACAGCTCGATGTAGCGCGCGCAGTCGCCGTTCACGCGGCAGACGTGGCCCACGACGTCTTTCTGATCGCAGGCGTCCGGGCCGCGATCTAAATGGATCTCGCTGCACGGCCCGCACGGGCCGGTCTCGCCCATCTCCCAGAAATTATCCTTCTCGCCGAAGCGGAGCACGCGCTCCTTCGGCAGGCCGCTGATCTGGAGCCACAGCCGCTCGGCTTCGTCGTCGTCCTTGTAGACGGTGGCCCAGAGTTTGTCGACCGGCAGCTTCCATTCCTTGGTCAAAAGCTCCCAGGCCCACGCGATCGCCTCTTTCTTGTAGTAGTCGCCGAAGGACCAGTTGCCGAGCATCTCGAAGAAGGTGTGGTGGTAGGTGTCGCGGCCGACCGCTTCGAGGTCGTTGTGCTTGCCGCTGATTCGGATGCACTTCTGCGCGTCCGCCACGCGCGCGGCCTGCGGCTTCTCCACGCCCAGGAAGATGTTCTTGAACTGCACCATGCCGGCGTTGGTGAAGAGCAGGGTCGGGTCCTTCTCCGGCACGAGCGGCGCGCTGCGCACGATCGTGTGCCCCTTCTTGGCGAAGAAATCGAGAAAAGATTTGCGTACTTCGTTTCCGGTCATCATAGATTTTATACTGATCAGCTGAACGACGGTGTATAAACTTTTAGGCCGTTGACTTCTGCGATAGCGCCGAAGTCTCTGTCATTATGATACAATTCGGCTCCTGCTTCGAGACACGTGGCGGCAATAAGACAGTCGGCCGTTTTTCGAATCGTAAAACCCCGCCGACGGCAATCGCGGTAGATGCGCGCGGCGTACTCAAAAGTTCGCAAATTCCGCATGCGAAGAATCGGATAGCTCTGCAAAATACTCCGGATGCGGCGGAAATCCCGTTCGCCGACGATACCTTGCAAGATTTCGCAATAAATCACGTCGGTCAGAGCTAAACTCTCTCCACGCTGGATGAGGTCGGAGAGGTGGATGTCGAAAGGCGTTGCCTTTGCTCCGAGGAAATCGATCCAGACCGTAGTATCGACAACGATCACAGGCGGCTACGGCGCATTTCTTCGAGATTGCCTTCCCACTTTACTTGGCCGCGCAGCTTCAGGATTTCCTTACGCCGGGCGCTCTTCATGAGTTCTTTTAAAGCCAGGTGAACGAGTTCTCGCTTGGACTTGCATTTGAAGATCTTGAGACCTTCCGTCACCAACCGCTTGTCCAGATCAATGTTTGTTCTAGCCATGATCGTTCTTACTTAGGGGTTAATGGTGTAGAAGTCAAGCGATTTTGGTGTATACGTCGGGGCCGGAATTGACGCGGCAAAAGAGCGAAACGATTAATCCTCCATGGGAGTTTTAAGTATCTCCGCGATCATTGCGTCGCGGTAGCCGCGGCGCCGCAGATACGCGACCGCGCGGCGCGCGGTCTTCAAATCGCTTAAGTCCCGGCCGCGAAAGCGGCGCTCCAGAATCGCCCGCGCGCGCGCGCGATCCCGCTCGCGGTCGAAGCTTTCTTTGAGCACTTCGGCGATCACGGCCTTCGCGACGCCCTTGAAGCGCAGCTCACGCTCCACGCGGAGCGGGCCGTAGCCGCGGTTCTCTATTCTATCGCGCGCGAAACTCCGGGCAAAGGCCTCGTCGTCGAGGAGCTTTAGGCCGCGGAGCTTTGCGAGAGCGCCTTCGATCTCTTGCGGAGAAAAACCCGCGCGCCCGAGCCGTGCCCGCAGCTCCGCTTCACTTCTGGGACGATAAGCGAGAAATCTTAGCGCGCGGTTGTAAACTTCTTCGGGGTCGTCGTCGCGCAATTTTGAATTTTGAATTTTAAATTTTGCATTGCGCAATCCGGAATTCATCATTCAAAACTCAACCCTTCGAGAACCTCAGGGTTGACCCTGAGCGAAGTCGAATGGGTCGAAACTCCAAATTTTATTAACGGCCTTTGCTCTTCTCCTTCTTGTCGGCCATCACCGCAGGCGCGGCTTCGGGCGCGTGCGGGCGCTTGACGCCGGCCTTGTCGAGGATCTTATCGCGGATGTCCTTGGCGATATCCGGATGGGTCTTTAGAAATTCTTTGGCGCTGTCGCGTCCCTGGCCGATGCGGTCGCTGTTGAACGAGTACCACGCGCCGCTTTTCTCCACGATGCCCATGTCGCTGCCGATGTCGGTCAGCTCGCCTTCGAGCGAGATGCCGGTGCCGTAGAGGATGTCGAACTCCGCCTCTTTGAACGGCGGCGCCATCTTGTTCTTGACGACCTTGACGCGCGTGCGCCCGCCGACCACCGCGTCGGCTTCTTTGAGCGCGCCGATGCGCCGGATGTCCATGCGCACGGAGGCGTAAAATTTGAGCGCGTTGCCGCCGGTCGTCGTCTCGGGATTGCCGAACATGACGCCGATCTTCATGCGGATCTGGTTGATGAAGATGACGACGGTCTGCGAGCGCGAGATCGTCGCGGTGAGCTTGCGCAGCGCCTGCGACATGAGCCGCGCCTGGAGGCCCATGTGCGCGTCGCCCATCTCGCCTTCGATCTCGGCCTTCGGCACGAGCGCCGCGACCGAATCGACCACGAGCACGTCGACCGCGCCGCTCCGCACCAGCGTCTCGGCGATCTCCAGCGCCTGCTCGCCGTGGTCGGGCTGCGAGATCAGGAGATCGTCGGTCTTGACGCCCAATTTTTTCGCGTAGGCAAGATCGAGCGCGTGCTCCGCGTCGATGTAGGCGCCGATGCCGCCGGCCTTCTGCGCCTCGGCGACGATATGCAGCGCGAGGGTCGTCTTGCCGGAAGACTCTGGGCCGTAGATCTCGATCACGCGTCCGCGCGGCACGCCGCCGATGCCGAGCGCGAGGTCGAGGCCGAGCGAGCCGGTCGAGACGATCGCGACGTCCTTGATCAGCCCGCCTTCGCCCAGCTTCATGATCGCGCCCTTGCCGAACTGCTTCTCGATCTGGCTCACGGCGAGATCGATCGCCTTTTCCCGATTGGAATCCATGCAGTCCTCCCTGATTAATTTGTGCGCAGCGGAAAAGTTTTCAATGCCGTGTACACCGCGCCGTCGCGCCTGAGCGTGCTCTGAAACAGAACCGCTTCGTCGACCGCGAACGTCCCAAAATCGCGGCTGCGCCAGTCGTCGACGACGCGCCGGAGGGCATCGCCGCCGCGCGCGCCTTCGCGCCAGCGTCCGATCGTGAGATGCGGCTTGAACTCCCGTTTTTCGCGCGGAAACCCGAGCGGCTCGAGCGCCGCTTCCGTCGCTTCGGCGAGCGCAGTCAGCGCGCCGCCTTCGAGCCCGGTCCAAAATACCCTGGGCCTCTTTATATCAGGAAACGCTCCCAAACCTCTACATGAAACCGTGAAGCGCGCGAGCGGCGCGACGGCCGCCTGTACGGCCGTCTGAATATCCTCGATTCTGCCATCGTCGACGCGGCCGAGGAATTTTAGCGTCAGGTGCAGGCTCTCGCGCTTGATCCAGCGGATATCGTTCAGGAGCGGCGCGAGCTCGTCTTGGGCGCGGCAGATCCGGTCGGCGACGTCGGGCGCGATTCTGACGGCGACGAAAAGGCGCGCCACGGCTACTGCAACGCCGTCCTTAGCCAGTTGAGCGCCGCCTGTGCGCCGCCGTGGATCACACGGTCGCGGTCGCCGGAAAACTTGAACAGCCGCGCGTCGCTGCTGCCGCGCTGGGCGAGGCCGATCCATACCGTGCCGACGGGCTTCGCCTCGCTGCCGCCGCTTGGCCCCGCGACCCCCGTGGTGCTGAGCGCGATGTCCGCGGCGCCCGCGCGGAGCGCGCCCTCGGCCATCTCGATGGCGGTCTCGCGGCTCACGGAGCCGTGGGTGTCAAGCGTCGCCTGCTTCACGCCGAGAAGGCGAACCTTGGATTCGTTGGAATAGCTGACCACGGAAGTCGTGAAATAATCCGAGCTGCCCGGGACCCGGGTGATGCGCGCCGCGATCGCGCCGCCGGTGCACGATTCGGCGAGCGCGAGCTTCCAGCCTTTCTTGCGCAAGACCTGGCCGACGACCTCTTCGAGCGTCACGTCGCCTTCGGCGTAGACGTGAGCGCCGAGGATTTGTCGGATCTGCGCCGCCAGCTCGTCGAATTTCCCGTCCATGCCCCCGCCGCGAACCGTAAGCTTCAATGTAAGGTCCGGATAATGGGCGCGAAAGGAAAAGCGGCCTTCTGGTGGTAAGGAAACGGTCTTCACCAGGTCGTCGAGCTTCGATTCCGTGAGGCCGTTGATCTTGAAGGTCGCGACCGCGACTTTGCCCGCCCCGCTCGCCTCGGCGACCCAGGGCAGCACGGTGTCTTTCAGCATCGCTTCCATCTCGCGCGGCACGCCCGAGAGCCAGATGAGCGTCTTGCCGTCCTGCTCGACGCGAAAGCCCGGCGCGGTGCCGATGGGATTGGGCACGATCACCGCGCCTTCGGGGAAGACCGCCTGCTTAAGGTTATTCTCCGTCCAGGGAAAGCCGCGCGCCTCGAAGCGTCGCTTGAGCGCCTCGGCCACGGCTTGGTCCGTCCTGAGGCCGCGGCCGAAATACTCCGCGACGACCGCTGTCGTGAGGTCGTCGGCCGTGGGGCCGAGGCCGCCGGTGCCGATGACGAGATCGCCGCGGCTGAGAGCATGGTCGAGCGCCCAGAGAAGCCGCTCTTTTGTGTCGCCGACCTTGAGGACCGCGGCGACATCGAGACCCATCGAGAACAAGCGCTCCGCGATATGCGCCGAGTTGGTGTCGACGACCTTGCCGGTCGTGAGCTCATCCCCGGTGCTTAGGATAGCTACCTTTTGGATCATAAGATGCCCCAGGCGATCGCCAGCCGGACCACCAGGAGACTATAAACGCCGGCGACGAGGTCGTCCATCACGACGCCGACGCCGCCGGGCATGCGCTCGGCCCGTCTGGCCGGGTAGGGTTTAATGATATCGAAAAAGCGGAAAAGAATGAAAGCGGCCAAAATTGTCGAGACGCTTTGCGGCGCGGCGAAATTGGCGACCATGAAGCCGGCGATCTCGTCGATGACGATCTTCTGCGAGTCCTTTTCGCCGAAGATCGCTTCGGCGTTGTCGGCCGACCAGAACCCGACGGCGATGACGGCGGCGAGCGTCAGCAGCGCGAGCGCCAATGAATGACCAGCGACGCGGTTAAGCAGGAGCGAGAGGGGAATAGCGACCAGCGTCCCGGCCGTACCCGGCGCCCGGGGAATATACCCGGCGCCGGCGCCCGTCGCTAAAAATAAGATTACGCGGCGCAGGTTAGGTAAGCGGGGTGGCGGCCAGTTGCGTCGTGAAAAGCTGCTTGCGCGACTCGAATACCTTGCGTAGCGCGGGCTCCAGAAGATATTCGGCGGGCGCATCGAACTTCAGCGGATCGACATATTCGTTGTCCTGTCGGATCTCGAAGTGGAGATGGGGGCCCGTGCTGAGGCCGGTCTTGCCGACGAAACCGATGACCTGGCCCTTCAGCACCTTGACGCCGTTACGGATGCCGTTCGCGAACCTTTGCAGGTGCGCGTAGCGCGATGAATAGTGAGGATCGTGCTCGACGTCGATCAACCGCCCGTAGCCGCCTTTCTGCCAGCCGGCGAAGACGATCCTGCCGTCGGCAACCGCGCGCACCGGCGTGCCCAGCTTGGCCGCGAAATCGACGCCGTGATGCGGCCGGTCGATGCCGAGAATCGGATGCAGGCGGCTGTCGGAGAATGTCGAGGAGATTTCGATGAAATCCAGCGGGAAGCGGAGAAAGGCGCGCGCCAGCGTGTGGCCGTTCAGGTCGTAATAGGCCCCTTTGCCCTTTTCCTTTTCGAAGTACATCGCGAAGTAGCGCCGGCCGGAGTTGATCAGCTCGGCGGCGAGAATGCGGAATGTCGGGCGGCCGTTGTCGCCGGAGCGGGAGCGCTGCTCATAGACGACTTTGAAGGTGTCGCCCTTTTGAATTTCCTTGTCGAGGTCGACCTCCCATGAAAAGAGCTCCGCGAGCTGCGAGAGAAGAGGGGCGTTCAGCCCGACGCGCTGGCTGTCCTGGATCAATGTCGTTTCGACGATACCGCCGGCGGTCTTGATCTCGACGTCGTAGGGCTTCTCTCTTTGGCTGAAGACGATGCCCCGCGTGCCTTTTTCCCAGGTGAGGATCGAGTCGGCGTTTTGCTCGACCTCGATCGCCTTGAGCTGTTCTTTGCCGCTCGGCGGCTGCGTAAGGTAAAGTTGAACATCCTTACCGGGGCGGAACGCCGAAAGCGGCAGGTGCTTTTGGATAGTCTGCAGCCAGAGCTTACGGTCCTGCAGCGATACGCCGTATCGCACGAGAACCTGGCTCAGGCTGTCGCCGGTCTGAATTTTATAAGTAACTCTTTTTAGAGCGCGGAGCCCTTCGGACAGGACGAAATCTCTATCTGCAGGCGGCAGACCGGGAGAACCGATTTTTACGGTAGAATCATTGAGGTTTGGGAGGAGTCCTTCTGCGTTTTCCGTGGGGAGGGGCTGCCCGGCGTTTGCCGAGAGCGGAACCAGCGCCAGCACCCCGATCAGAGTACCGGTCGCAACGATGAGTTTGAAAGCCATGATGCAGCCGAGCGGTTTGGATAACCTGTTTTCTACATTCGTCTCTTTCGCGATTCGTGCAAAATTGTGCTGTTCATAACCCGATTTGACACCTGTTGTCAACTCAGGAATTGACAGGCTTAGTAGTACGATAACGGGATGGTAGAAGCCTCCGGATGAAGGCCTCCGCCACGAAAAGCAAGGCTGCCGCAAGGATCAGATAAGACTGTAGGTATCGTACCGTCGCCGGCGGTTTTTGCGTGCGCGCTTCGGCTTCCATGGCTGGATTGATCGAGCCGCCGGTCGCGCGCGCGATCCGCTGCAGAAGGGCGATATTGACGTTCCCGGTCGGCGCCTCGGACGTCGCCTCAGGCGGCCGCGTATAGCCTAAAGCCGGATAGCTGATCGCGCGGCCGCGGCGATCTTCTTTGAGCTCGACGCGGTAATCCCCGGCCGCGGCGAACGGCAGCGCCGCCTGATAATGCCCCGGCGCCAGGCGCTTGAGCGCGCCGTCGCCTTTTTCCCCTCGCGGACCGGAATAAGAGTAGCGATAGGGGTTGCCGTCGGACTCGGCGCTGTAAAGGAAAAAGTCCAGTTGCACCTGATCGCCGGAACGATCGATCCGGGCCTCGTACGGCGGTAAAGCGACGCCCTGCGGCTTGAGCCAGTCGAAGACGCGGCCCCAGAATCGCTCCAGGCCGCTCCAGCCGATCCAATCGCGCGACCAGCGGCCGGATTGGTCGATCGTCAATACCGCGACCTTTCCTTTGCCGTAACTCCAGGATGCCAGGAGCGGCGATGACTTGTCTTTATTCTGCACCCTAAGGTCGAGGCGGGCGGCAGGCTTCAGCTCCGCTTCGACATATCCTCTGACCCGGGGAAACGGCTGAGCCTCCAGCGGCGCAAGAATTTCTGAATTCCTGGACGGTATGGGCATGAACTCTTGCGCCTGTGCTTGCGCTGCAGTCGGCGGCGGCCTTTGGCCCTGCTCGAACCTCAACGTCGGAAAATCGTTGAGATCTTTAGGAATATGATAAACGCCGCCGCCGTACGTACCGATGCGTTTGACCAGCGCTTCATCGACGCCGCGGCCGACGCCGACGGCGGAGACGATGATTTTTCCTTCATTGCGCATTCTCGTGACGAGTTCGGTGTACTCGCTCGGCCGGCCGCCGACCTGGTCCGCGTCGGTGATGAGGATCACGTATTTCGCATCGGCCGGCTGGCGCTGAAGCTGCGCCATCGCCCCGCGGAGGGCGGAAAGTATGTCCGTATTGCCTTTAGGCACTAGACGGTCGACGTCTCTCGCGAAAGTCGACCGGAGATTCCTGACGTTGTCCATCTGGACCACGGGGAACGGCGCGGTGTCAAAGCCGATCACGCCGATAAGGTCGCTGTCGGCGAGCTGCGAGATCACGCGCTTCGCGATTTCCTTTGCATAGAGGATTCGGTTCTCATGCGGCGGATTCGCCTCCGGGTCCATGCTTCTAGACTTGTCGATGACTACCAGCACCGCGCGGGTCTTCTCCGGCTGCGACTCGTTTTCCTTGGGCTCGATAAAATCGACCGGTAGCGCCGCCGCTAGCGGCGTTTGTTTATATCCGGGGGGCAGCGCTGTGTCGTCGCCCAGTACCACGAGGCCATTTCCGGCGCTCGTGTGCCGCTCCAACGCGCTCAAGTAGCCGGCGGAGAGATGGTCTTTATCGACATTGTTGAGAACGACGATGCCGTAGCCGGTCGGCGCGGGCGCCGGCATAGAACCGCCGGCCGGGATCGAAGTGATCTCGAAGCCGCGGCGCTTGAGCAGCTCTTCGAGATACCGGCCTTCGCCGGAGCGGCCGTTGATGATCAAAGCCTTCTCTTTCGTGCGTACGCCTACCCAGGCGGTCGCGCGGTTGTCCTCCCGCAGAAGATCGGCGTCGGCTCGGCTGGGCGTAAACTCGGCCTCCAACGCTTCCAGCGGCCCGTCGCCGACGGCGACTTGGTAGCTCAAGAGCTGGCTTCCCGGCTGGAGCCTCACGGCTTCCGTTATATCCGGCCGGCCGACGCGCTTGAGCGTCAGATTGCCGTCGACCTCGCGCTGATCGCCGTTTTCCACCGACACTTTGACGAGGATGGCCTCGCCCTTGACCGCCTCGGCGGGCGCGATGACTTTCTTTACCGCGATATTCGCGACCGGCGGCCGTGACGGCGGCAATACCGGATAGACCTTGATGCCCGCCTCGCCGAGAGCGGGCAAGAGCCGCTCGGCCGAGCCCTCGTTTTCCCAGCCGTCGGTAAAAAGAAAGACACTGCGCTCCGCTCGCGGAAGATTCAGCAGCGCGGAAAATAGTCTTTCGAGATTGGTTCGTT
The DNA here is from genome assembly GCA_036522615.1 of Binatia bacterium. Classification (GTDB taxonomy): domain Bacteria; phylum Desulfobacterota; class Binatia; order UBA9968; family UBA9968; genus JAJPJQ01. The sequence goes on from DATDFN010000075.1 coordinate 14,862, forward strand.
CGGGTCGTACATTATCGCCGGGCGTTTCCAGTCCTTGCTTCCAATTCGAAGTTTCCGCGGGCGCGCCGGCGAAAAGGATGATGCGATCGCCGGCCGAAGGAAGGAGTTCCTGCCGGGCGATCCAGCGCCGCGTCTCGGCTGGCACGCTCCGCGATACGTCGAAAGCGAACACGCGCTCGACGCGTTTTAAGGAGGATGTCGGCTCGACGATACGCGGATCGGCAAGAGCGGCGACGACCAAAAGAAGAATGCTGGAACGCCATGCGATCGCAGCAGCCGGCAGCCGTCCATAGCGCATCCAAAGGAGGGGGAGCAGCGCCACCAGCCAAAGCCATTGGGGCCGCGCGAATTCCAAAGAGCCCATCAAGCCGCCTTCCCCGCCGGCCGCGGATGGATAAACCATTCGAGCAGAAGCAGCGCCAGCGCGACCGCCAACAGGTACGGCGATAGCAGCGCGGCCGAAGGCCGTTCGCCGTCGGCTCTGGGCGTCTCGCTGATCCGAATCGGTGCGGAGCCGCGGAGATCGGATTCGGCGGCATTGTCGAAATTGACGGCGAGATATCGCGTTGCGCCGGCGCCGACTTGATAGATGCCTTGAAAGAGGGCGGCGGTCTGTGGCTCGACCTTGTCACCGTTAGTTCTGAACAGGCTGTCGCCGGGCCGCAGGTTGATATTGAGCGGCGCGCCCGTCGCGAGCGACGACGATTGCGATCCGCTCAGCCACTGGAGCAGGTTAAGCGTAAAGATCGACATCGGCAGATTGCGCTGGCCGAGAAACGGCAGCGGGTCGAAGCCGAGCGCGACGTACCGGCGGTTGTCTTGTTCGAATGCCACCGCGAGCGCCCCGTCGATGCCGTCGATAACGGCTTGGCCGCTTGGGCCGAGCTCCAGCGGCCGGGCATAGGCCGGGCGAAAGAGGCTGAAATTGATGTAGCGCGTGAGCGGATGCCCCTCGCGCCAACCGGTCACGATTGGACTGGCCGCGCCGTCGGCGACCCGCACGAGCGGATTTTGCGGCGGCGGCAGGATAAACAAGGCCGACGCGTCCGGCAAGGCGGCGGGCGCGGAATATTGGAATATCTCTACCGCATGCGGCGCAAAGCTCCCCTTGCGGTAAGCTTCCGGCGCAATCATTTGCGCTTCCACGCCCGGTATCGCGCGCAGTGAATCGAGGCCGCCTGGACGGGGAGAGATCGCCAGGATCTTGATCCCGTCCGTCGGCGGCGCGACAGCGAAGCGGCGGTTGTCGAGCGGCAGGCCGTCGTCGGCGGCGATCTCGGCTTCGTAAAATGGATGCGTCGGGAGGCCGTCGAACGACGCGGCGAGCGTTTTTCCCGGCGCGATCGTGTACGCGCGCGTCGCGAGAATCTTTCCGCCGGCTTTGAGATTCAGCTGGAATCTTTCCTCTCTGTTCGAGAAGCTGCGCACCTCGACGCGGGCTTCTAACCGCGGGGCGTCGAGCCCGGCGCGCTCCACCTGGAGCGAAGTCAAAGCGAGGTTGTTTTGCGGACGGCCCACGGTGATCACGCGCAGCGTCGTGCTTTGTCCTTCGCCCGGGTGGTCGGTGACGAAATAGAGCCGCGAGTAATCGCCTTCCCGCGCGAGTTGCGAAAGCTCAGCGCCGTGATCGACCGTACGCTCGCCGACGTCCAGCGGTTTTAGCGCGGCGGCGCGTTTCAGGGCCTCGTTCGGTCGGAGACCTGCTTCGCCGATGCGTGCGAGATGCGGCGCGAGCGCATAGAGATCGACGCGCGCTCTCGCGGGTAGTTCGCGAAGAACTTTTCCCGCCTCGGCGAAGGCGGCCTGAAAGCGGCTTTTTCCGCTATCCGCCGCCTGCATGCTTGCCGAGTTGTCCAGCACCAGCGCGACATTGACCGCGCGCGAGGTAAGCGACGGTTCGGCGAGCGCGAGCAGGAGCAGCGTCAAAAGCAGCAGATGCAAGAAAAAAATCGGCGGAACGCCCGAGCGGCCCCTGCTCGCGCCTGCGGCGAATTCGCGCATCAACAGCAGGCTGGAAAAGGCGACGCGCTGCGGCCGCCGCCGGATCAGATGCGCGAGCAGGAGCACCGGCAGCAACAACAGAGAATAAAGCGCGGCGGGATTGAGAAACTCCATCTTATTTAAACAGCCCCATCGCGGGAAGCGTCTTGAGAACGAAATCGCTCAATTCCTCGTCGCTCACATAGAGCGAGTAGTGAATGCCGTTTTGGTGACAATAGCTCTTGAGCTCGCGGTTGTGCCGCTCCAGGCGCTCGCGGTACGCCCGCCGGGTCGCATCGTCCCAGCGGAGATTGAGCTCTTCAGGAGTCTCGCTGTCGGCGAGCCGGAGTTCCCCCGCGAACGGGGGGTCGACCTCGGCGCGGCTCAAAACCTGGACGGCCGCGATGTCGAGGTTGAACGTACGCAGCAGGTTGAGAGCGTGCCTGTAGGATTCCGGCGGCACGAGAAAGTCCGAGATGAGGATCGCTTTCCCCGGCCGATGGATATTTTTTAATTGTTTGGCGAGCGCGGCGCCGAGTTCCGGCGCGCCGGCCGGTGACAGCATAGCGGTAAAATCGATCAGATCGAGAATGCGGTTGCGCCCCCGATAGAAGGGCGAGGTGGGGTTGGCTTCGCTCAAGGCGTGGAGCCGGACATGGTCGTGATTGGCGAGGACGATATAGCTCAGCGCCAGAGCTATGTTGCACGCGGGAAGGAATTTTTCCCGCGGCGAGGGAAAGCCCATCGAACCGCTCGTGTCGATAAATACGTACGCGAAGAGGTCGACCTCCTCGCGAAACAGGCGCACATACAGGCGATCGCTGCGAGCGAAGATGCCCCAGTCGACGTAGCGCGGGTCGTCGCCCGGCGAATATTTGCGGTAATCGGCGAATTCGAGGCTCATGCCCCGCCGCGGCGAGGCGTAGGCGCCGGGGCGATTGCTCAAGACCTCTTTACGCGTGCGCAGCCGCAGAACTTCCAGACGATTCAAAAAATCCGCGGAGAAGGGCGGCGGCAGCATCGGCGATTCACTTGAAGATGATTCGAAGTACCCGATCGTCCTCGGGGCCGGGCCGCCCGCGGCCGTCGCGATTGCTCGTGAGAAGATAGAGCGCTCTGTCGGGTCCTTCGACGATGTCGCGGAGGTGGCCCAAGCGGCCTTTGAAATAATTTTCGAACGCGACCGTTTTCCTCGGATCCTTCGCGTCGAAGACGATGCGATAAAGCGCCTGTCCACGCAGACCGGTAAATAAGAACGCGCCGGCCCACGGGCCCTGCGTCGCAAACGTCGCTCCCCCCGGCGCCCAGGTATCGTTCGCGCCGCTCTCGAGCATCGGCGGCACCATCCCGTCGCGCGTCTGTGTGCC
>DATDFN010000076.1:0-21571 GCA_036522615.1 Binatia bacterium
CGCGCGTTGGAGATGTATTTTTCGAGATAAAGCGTCGGATCGCCGAAGGCGGCGCCCGCTTCCGCGGCTGCCGTCTCGAAAGCGCGCTTGAGATCGTTTTTCACGGCGACGACTTTCATGCCCCGCCCGCCGCCGCCCGCCGCCGCCTTGATCAGCACCGGAAAGCCGATCTCGTCGGCGCGCGCTTCGGCCGCCTTGGCGTTGTCGATCTTCTCCGACCCCGCGCCGACCGGCACGCCGAAATCTTTCGCCAGCGCTCGCGCGGCGAGCTTATTTCCCATCTTGCGGATGCTATCGGCCGAAGGGCCGATGAATTTGATGTGATTTTTCGCGCACGCCTCGGCGAGCTCGGGCCGCTCGGCCAAAAAACCGTAGCCGGGATGGAGCGCGTCGGTCTTGCTTTCTTTAGCGGCGGCGACGACGCGCTCGACATTCAGATAGCTCTCGCTCGAACGCGCGGGGCCGATGACGACGGCGCGATCGGCGGAGCGCGCGAAGAGGCTGTCCTGGTCGGCTTCGGAGATTCCGATCACCGTCTCGACGCCGAGTCCGCGGCAGGCGTTGATCACGCGAAGCGCGATCTCGCCCCGGTTGGCGACGAAGACGCGGGAAAGGCTCATCCTTATCTCTTCGACTTGGCGGGCTCGACGACAAATAGCGACTGGCCGACCTCGACGAACTGGCCGTTTTGCACGAGGACTTCGACGATCTTGCCGCGGACGCGGGATTGCACGGCGTTGAAGACTTTCATGACTTCAATGAGGCCGACGGTCGTCTCCTCGTCGATCTCGCCTCCGAGCTCGACGAAAGGCTTGGCGCCGGGCTCCGGCGCGGCGTAAAAGGTTCCCACCATCGGCGCCGTTATCTCGTGCCCGTTCGCGGCTTTCTCGCGCGGCTTTGCCGGCGGCGCGGCTTGCGGCGCGGGATGCGGCTTCGGCTGCTCCTTCGCGGGCTCGGCCGCCGGAGCGTTGCCGATGAAGCCGCCTTTGCTGACGGTAAGCTTCAGCTCGCCCACCTGGAGCTGCATGTAATCGAAGTTCGATTTCTCGATAATGCTCAAAATCTTGAGCACTTCCTCTTGCGTGAGATCCATGTTGTCTCCGAGGTAAATTGCCGAGCCGATGCCGCGGCGATGATCCAAGTCGTTTACTTATAAGATGGGGTTTACCGCGTCAAGAATGAGGCGCGGCATCGCCTTATCGGATCTTCAGACCCTGGCGTTTTTTCTCCGCGGCGACTTTCCAGCCTTCGTGCGAATACCAGTCGATCTGACGAAAGAGGCCGATCAGAATACGCACATCCTTCTCCTCCAAGCCGCCGCGGCCGAAGATGCGGCGGAAGGCGAAGAGGATGTGCTCGGGATTCTGCGGATCGAGATAGCCGATCTCGAGGAGGGATGTTTTCATCTTGTCGAACAGACGCTCGACATCCTCGGCGGGCGCACGCTGAATCTCTTGACCGGCGGCTGTTTCGAGCGCCGCGAGAAATACTTCGTAAAGGCAGACCGTCGCCGCCTGCGCCAGATTCAGCGACGCGTATTCGGGGGCGGTGGGAATCGTGATGATCCGCTGGCAGTGTTTCAAATCTTCATTCGATAAGCCGTGGTCTTCAGGGCCGAACACCAGCGCGCATTTGGCCTTTTGCGCCGCCGCGGCGATCGCGGGAGCGATCTCGCGCGCCGGTAGCCTGTGCTCGCGGTAGAGCCCGCCGCGGCAGGTCGTGCCGACGACGAGCCCGCAATCCGCTACCGCCTCGCGCAGCGCGGCGAAGCGCCGCGCCGACTTCAGCACGTCGCGCGCGTGCGCCGCCATCGAGCGCGCGAGAAAGCTCTCGGTCCGGCCGCCGCCGACGATGGCGAGGTCGCGCACGCCGAAATTCTTCATCGCGCGCGCGACGGAGCCGATGTTGCCGGAGCCTTTCGGGCGGACGAGAACGATTCGAATGTTTCTCAACATCATTTTGAGTTTTGAATTATCGATCCGAAACGCAAAACTCAACACTCAAAATTCAACATTATCTTTGGAAAGGGCAAAGCTTGTTTCTTGCGATGGTGGCGCGGCTCTTGGGGTCGAAGTCGTCGCGGTAGTCGAAGGGGATGTGCATGATCGATTTGGTGTCGTCCGTATGCTCCGCGCCGAAGATATGGCCGAACTCGTGAATCAGCGCGACCAGGTCCAAGCTCGAAGCCCGCAGAACGTCCCCATCCGCCGGTGCGAGGGGCTCCATGTCGCGGCCGCTGTAGCGGAACGGCTCGGTAACGGAGCTCACGAGATAAGTTCCAAGACCCTTCTCGCAGTTGCCGAGAAGCGCGAGGCCGCGGCCGCCGGCGTAGAACGCCACGCGCTGTCCCGTGAACCCGACGACAACGTCGTAGGGCTCGCCGGCCAGCGGATAGCGCCGAATCAAATCTTTCAGCAGCGAGGAGACCAGCGGCGTGTCCTCGTCGTAGTCCCACCCATCGAGGGACACGCCGACGAGCTTGACGTCGAACTCGCGCTCGTAGAAATCCGACGCGGCGCGGATGAGCCCCGAGGCGGTGTCGCGCCAGTGCGGGTCCTTCGCCCGGAACTTGGCGTCGGCGACGACGCGCAGCCGCACGGTGCGCTGCGGCGGCGCGTCGCGCAGCACACCGCAGGCCGATAAGAAAAACAGGCTAAGGATGAAGCAGCTTGTCAGTCGGCGCATAATCATCGGTAAGGACTGGGACATCGTCGTCGATTATTTTTCCGTCGACGTACGCGACGGCGATGTCGTTGAGGGCCTTTGGAAACAGCGTCGCGCTCAAGCCGCCGGCGCGCTTCACGATGTCGCGAATCTCGACGCGCTGGGACTCTTTCGTCGCCACGATGATGACGTTCTGGATCGTGTCGAGGCTCGCGTTCTCCGGGCGTCTTACAGCGAAGACGTACACCTGAGGAAAAATCCCGCGCAGCGTCTTCGCGATCGACCGCGTGATCTTTCCTCCGGGGCCGGTGACCGCGCCGATGATGTTCATCACGACGACGCCGCTGGGGGCGAGCTTCTGACTCGCGACCGTAAAGAATTCTTTTGTCGTGAGATGAAACGGTATCGAGTCCTTAAAGTACGCGTCGAGGAGAATGACGTCGTACCGCTGCGCCGAGCGCGTGAGAAAGAGCCTGCCGTCCTGCGCGTGCGCGCGCACATTGCTGCCTTCTTGAAACGAGAAATATTTCTTCGCGATCTGTACGACTTCCGGGTCGATCTCGGCGACGTCCATATCCAGGGCGGGAAATTCCTTCTGCCACTTCTTCGGCACGGAGCCGCCGCCGAGGCCCACGACGAGCGCTTTTTTGGCGTCCGGCCTGAAGGCGAATCCCAGCGAGACGTATTTCGAATAGACGAGCCTGAGCGCCGTGGGATCGTCGAGATTCATGGCGCTCTGGAGCGTCTGGTCGAAGTAGAGATAGCGCGCCTCGTTGTCCTGCTGGACGCGGATGTGATGATAGAAGGTGTCTTTTTCGAGCAGCGTTTTGTAGATCGACCACGCGTCCGGCGGTACGATGAAGGCCAGCGCGCCGAGAACCACCGCCGCGCCCGCCTTTACCGTCGCCCGGCGGCGCGCTTTACCCTCGCGCGTAAGCGGCCACATGACGAGGGCGAGGAGCATCAGCGTGATGCCCAGAGAGTGGATGATGTTGGCGACGCCGAGAACCGGTATGAGATAAAACGCGGTGAACAGTGTGCCGAAAATGCTGCCGCACGTCGACAGCGCGTAGAGCGCTCCCGCGGTGAAGCCGACGGTCGACAGCGCGGTCGCGGCGAGGCGGATCGCATAAGGCGACACCGCACCGAGAAAGACGCCGGGGACGAGAAAGAAGATCGCCCCGGCGATCAGCGGATTGAGCCGCGGGCCGAAATCGTTCTCGGCGATCCAGAGATTCACCGACGGATAAAAGAAGGGAAGGACGAAAATCATCGCGCCGGGAATGACCAGAAGGATCAGCAGGCGGGCGAAAGAGGGGTTTTTCTCCGAGAGCAGCCCGCCCCAGTAATAGCCCGCGCTCAGCGCCGCGAGCACGACGGAAATGAGGCTGCCCCAGACGAAGATCGAGTTCCCGAAGTAGGGCGCGAGCACGCGGCTGCCGACGATCTCGAGCGACATCAGCACGGCCCCGCTCACGAACACGATGACGTTGAGTAAAATCCTTGCCATGGTCAGCTGTCCCAGCTCTGGTTGTCTTCTTCGTCGACCAGCGTCACCGGCTCGAGCATTTTTTCCGAGATGCCTTCGAGAAACTGCGACGGCCGCGAGAGCACCGTCCCCATGCCGCGGTCGAAGATCTTCACGGGATACGTGATGTAAAGGTTTTCCTTGGCCCGCGTGGCCGCGACATAGAGGAGCCGGCGCTCTTCTTCCAACTCTTCCGGCGTATTGATGTTGTAGTAGGAAGGGAACCTGCCTTCGAGCGCCCAGATGATGAAGACCGAGTGCCATTCGAGCCCTTTGGCCGAGTGGATCGTCGAGAGCACGAGCGGCCCCTCGTCGGGATCGACCGCCAGTGCGGAATCGACGCTGTCGGTCGGCGGCTCGAGCGCCATGTCGGTGATGAGCCGCTCGAGGCTGCGGTAGCGCTCGGTCATGCCGAGAAAGTGCTCCAGGTCCCTCATCCGCTTGGGGTAGTCCTCGGGGTGATTCTTTTTGAGAATCGGACCATAGTACTGCATGAGATACTGCGCGCTCTCGGCCGGCCGCTCGGGCTCCAGCGCCACCTCCAGCACCTGCGCCAACGTCTTGAGGCCCTGCGCGACCTTGCCCTTCGCCTCGAAAGAGCGCAGGCGTCCGATCGGATGCGAGGCGTCCATAATCCAGTTCGTGATTTTCTGGCTCGCCTGCGGGCCGACCCCTTCGAGCAGCGAGAGCACGCGCCCCCAGGAGATCGCGTCCTGCGGGTTGGCGAGCACGCGCAGGTGCGCGAGCAGGTCTTTAATATGCGCCGTCTCCATGAATTGGAAGCCGCCGCGCTTGACGAACGGGATGTTGTGGCGCGTAAGCTCGATTTCGAGATCGAACGAGTGGAAGCTCGACCGGAAAAGCACGGCGATGTCCCACAGCGGCACGCCTTCTTCTCGAAGCTCTAAAACTCTCTGGCAGATGAAGCGCGACTGCATCTGCTCGCTCTCAGCCTGAATAAGCAGAGGCGACTCGCCCTCCTTCTTGCTCGTGAAGAGATGCTTCTCGTACTTTTCCGACGCGCGGCTGATGATCTCGTTCGTGACGTCGAGGATCGGCTGCGTGCTGCGGTAGTTCTCCTCCAGCGAGATGATCTTCGCGCCGGGAAAGTCCTTGGGGAAATCCATGATGTTGCGGAAGTTGGCGCCGCGAAACGAGTAGATGCTCTGCGCGTCGTCGCCCACGACCATGACATTGTCGTGGGCCGCGGCGAGGAGCCGCACGATGTCGGCCTGCAGCCGGTTGGTGTCCTGATACTCGTCGACCATGATGAAGCGATAGGTCTCGGAAAGGCGCCGGCGCGTAGCTTCGTCTTTCTCCAGTAGTTCTTTCAGCTTGATCAGCAAATCGTCGTAGTCGAGCAGGCCGCGCGTCTTCTTGTACTCGACGTAGCGCTCGTAGAGCCGGAGCAGATCGTCGAGGAAGTCGTAGAGGTGCGGGTAATCGCGCTCGATCAGGTCGGAGATCGTCCATTGCTTGTTCAGCGCCATGCTGAAGATCTCTCCGACCGTTTGCTTGCGCGGAAAGCGCTTCTCCTTCGCGTTGAGGCCGAGCTCGGTGCGGATCATCTGGATCAGGTCTTCGCTGTCCGGCCGGTCCATGATGGAAAAAGACGGCTCGAGCTCGATCTTGCGGCCGTAATGGCGCAGGACCGTGTTGGCGAAGGAGTGAAACGTCCCGCCGGAGACCTTGTCGCAGCGGTTGTCGATCAACAGGCTCGCGCGCCGGAGCATCTCCTCAGCCGCGCGGCGCGTGAACGTGAGCAGCAGTATCGTCCGCGGGTCGACGCCGATGTCGATCAGCCGCGCGACGCGGTAGACGAGCGTGCGCGTCTTGCCGGTGCCGGCGCCGGCGATGACGAGGCACGGGCCTTCGACGGAGGTCGCGGCGGCGTACTGCGCGTCATTCAGCTCCTTGCGGTAATCGATGCCCGAGAGAGAACGCGACGGCAGGTCGCTGCGCTTGAGGACGTATTTCTGGGCCAAATGAAGTCTCTCCGGGTTTTCTTAAGCTACTAATTTTCGTTCAAACCCGCAAGCATTCTTTCTTTTGGCGGCGAACGTGATACGTAGGTATTCGGGTTTTATTTATGCGGCACCGGCCAAACCTCGCCATCGGTTTCTCTCTGCTGCTTGCGCTCCCGTTAGCCGCCGGAGCGGCGGACATATCGTACCTCAGTTCCGAAGTCATCCGCACCGCGACCGAATACCGCGATCAGCTCGTACTTCAACAAAAACTTGAAGATCTGGAAGTGTACCGCCGCCAGCGCGAGGTCGACTCGCGCGCGGGCATGCTGGAGAAGGGCTATATCTCGAAATCGGAATTCGAGCAGAGCAAGACGGCGCTCGCGCGCGCGCAGGCGAAACTCGCCGATACGCAGCAGCGGATCAGGGACGCCGAGACGATCATCGGCGAGGCGGAGGCGCGCGTGAAGCTCGCGTCGCTGCCGCCGCTGCCTGCCGGAGGCTACAGCGAGGCCGGCGGCCTGGTTCGTTTTAACGGCACCGCCGCATGGTCGCTCTCGAACGCGGGGCAGATCGAGCAGTTTTTCGCCGCGCGGTTCGGTCATCCGTTGCCGGTCAGCGCGCGCGGCGAGAGCGAGGTGCACCGGCAGATGCATTTCGACCACCGAAACGCCATGGACGTGGCGCTCCATCCCGACAGTCCCGAAGGGCGGGCGCTGATGGAGTATCTGCGTAAGGAGAACATCCCGTTTATCGCGTTTCGCGGCCGGGTGGCTGGCTCTTCGACCGGCGCGCACATTCACATCGGCAAGCCGTCGCTGCGCCTGACCGACGTTAAGCGATAAAGGATCTTGATCGTAGCCTGTCCGCCGCACTAACATTGCGTCCTACCGGGGGGCACATATGAAAGACTTGATTGCCGTCGATATCGACGAGTCGATTCGGGGCGTTCGAGACGCCGGAAAAGGGCGGCGGGTGTTGTGGCAGGATTCCGAATCGATCGCGTTCTTGAGCCGCGGGCGAAAGCTGCGGACCGACTTCCACGTCGATCCGAGCGACGAGGTCACGCTGCAGATCGCGGGCGAGCAGCGACTGCATTATCTCACACCGGAAGGGGACGAGAGGGTCGCGCTTATCCGTCCCGGCCAGATGCTCCTCTGTCCCGGCGGCGTGCCGCATTCGCCGCGGGTCACCGACGACGCGTGGTTCATCGTCATCGAGCGCAAACGCCGCGCCGGCGAGCAGGACCGGTTTCTCTGGCGCTGCGCCGATTGCAGCGAGCAGGTGTACGAAGTCGCCGTCGAGGTCGGCGACTACAGCCAGGATCCGGTCTCGCGCGTGCACGAACGCTTCTACGGCGACGAGAAGCTGCGCACTTGCAAAGGCTGCGGCGCTGTCGTGCCGAAGCCGTAGATCATGCCGTCCTATCTCGATGCGCTTCGGCGCCTCGCCGATCGCTACCGCGAGGCGGAAAAGCAGGTCGTAAGGAGTTATTTCCGCATACCGCGCCGACCGCGCGAACATATCTACTGGCTGAAAGCGCAAGCGTTCAAGGAGCACGCCGCGATTCGGCCGCTGCTGAATATCCTCGGAGTCTTACATGACCGCATCGACCGCGAAGTCGGCCGGCGCGAGTTCGAGGAGATCGCCGAAAAGCTCGCGGAAGAAACCAAGCACGCAAGACTCGTCATGGACTTGATCGAAGAGATCGGCGGGAGAAAAATACATCCGCGCGATCTCGTCTGGCTGCCGGAAGATAAAAAGCTCGCGCGCGTGCGGGCGCGTTATTCGAAGACGCTGGCAGCGCTCCTCCACGGATCGAAGCCTCCGAGCGACAGAGAGATGCGGCGGAGAGACGAGGAGATCGAGCGCGCCGCCGTCACGTTGACGGAAGGCGGCGGCGGAGCGCTTTACGAAGTTTGTGTCGGTCTTAATAAAGGAACGGCGGAGAAAAAAATCGCGGCGGCTTTCAAGGCGATCCATGCCGACGAAAAGGACCACAAAGACGCCGGCGCGCGGCGGCTGGCGCGACTCCTCCGCAGCCGGCGCGATTATGCCCGCGCCGCGGAGATCGTTTGTGCAGTCAGCGCGCAGCGGCTGCGCATGCGCAACGAGCAGTTCCGCTTCCCGCTGAGCGACGCGCAGCTGCGCGAGCTGGAGCGGCGCTGCCGCGAATCGTCGACAGCCGGCTGAGGCTTTATGGCCGCGATCGATCGCGACAAGATCGAGCGGGACTGGGCCGCGCGCGGATATTCCTGCGGCTTATGGGTCGATCCGCCGGGACGCGTCTGGGCCGACTTCGTCCACGACACCGACGAGCTGGTTCTCTTGCTCGAAGGCGAGCAGGAATTCGAGATGGGCGGCAAGACCTATCGACTCGATCCCGGCCAGGAGCTTCTGATCCCGGCGGGCGCGCTGCGTACGGCGCGGAACGTCGGAACGGTCACCTCGAAATGGCTTTACGGTTATAAACGGAAATAGCGGGAGCGGTACGCCGGCGAATTATTTCCCCATGAACATTTTCAGATAATCGCCGCTTGTCTGGGTGCAGTAGCCGCTTTCTTCCTTCAGCGCCGCGCAAAACGGCGTGGCATAGGTCAAATCCCAGGTGTTGTCGATGAGCGCGTAGACCGCGCCGCGGATGCATGCGCGGCGCGCCTCGCCCCCGGCGCTCTCGCATGCCGCCGCGGCCGTCGCGCTTTCGCCGGTGCGCGACAGGTTCGACAGGTCGCGCCCGATCGACTGCGCGCAGTCGGCGGCGAACGGGCCGGCCTTGGCGCATTCGTCGAATTGCTGCTGCTCGGTCAGACCCATTTCCTGCATGCGCGAAGTCTGCATCAGGTAGCAAGCACCGCGGTATTTTTCCGCGACCCGATTGCACGGATAGTGCGGGTCGGTCTCGCTCACCATCCGCTTCTCGGCGAGGGAAGAGACCACGTTCTCCATGAAGACGCCGCCGTAGCACGAGTCGCGACTCCAACCGTCCGCGAGCGCGTCGCACCCCTTGAGCGATGTGTCGACTTCGTTTTCGGTGAAATACATCAAGGCGTGCCCGAGGCCGTGGAGACATTGAAAATACACGCGCCGCTCCGCCTTGGCATCGCACGCGGTCGGCACCTTGCGTAGGATCTCACTCTCCGTCACGTGGCGTGCGGGGGCCTTGCTGTCGCCGCGGAGGAAGCGCTCGACCGCGCCGTGATAGCAGCCCGAGTGGCAAGTCTGATCGCAGGCGAGGAAAGCGTCATGGATATTGCCTTTGACGCGGAAGATCTCGCGCCCGAGCGCGTGGACCACCGGATGACAGGCGAGGCGCAGGCCGGCGTCTTGTTCCTCGTACCTGCGTACGGAATCCAGCAGATCGCCGGGCGAGCGCTTTTCCAGCTCCGCGCGGTAGAGTAGCTCCAGGCATTCGTCGTTGCCGGGCTTCGCAAGACACGCTTTCAGCGCGTCGAGAGGCGGAGCGGGCGGAGGCAATTCGACCGCGGGTGCAATGACCGGCGACGGAGGCGCCGGCGACTCGGCGGCGCCTGTCACCAAGGGAACGCACAAGCCGAAGATCATCGCCGCGGCGACAAGAGTTTTCATGGCAAGCTCTCATAGCATAGACGGCGCCTCGCGGGCCAACTCTTTACCCTCGGAGGCGCGTGGCATAAAATGGGTTGGAAAAAAGGAGGCCGTATGAAAGCGCCGCTTAAAACCACCGGCATCGATCATGTCGTGCTGCACGTGAAAGACCTCGCGCGCGCGAAGAAATTCTACGTCGACTTCCTCGGGATGGAGGTCGAGCACGAGCGATCGTGGCAGCTCTTTTTAAAATGCGGCGCGCAGGGCGTCGCGCTCTTCGAGGCCGAGGACGACGAGCCGATCCACGGCGGCAGCGAGATGAATCATATGGCGCTCAGGCTGAAAGCCGGCGAGCACGCGAAAGTAAAGGCGCTGCTGGAGGAGCGGGGGATCGAGGTTACCGGCCGCGCGGGTGATCCGCACTGCGTCTACTTCTCCGACCCCGACGGACACCGGCTGCAGTTGTTGATGCCGGACGAGGAATAAAAGTTACCGGCGCCAGACGGCGGCGACTTCCTCGCAGCTCGCGAGGTCCAGGAACATCCGCTCCATTAATTTAATCGCCAGGTCGTGGTTCTCGCGATTCCGCGAGCCGGAGCCGTCTTTCAACACAACCATATCGTAGCCTAGGTTGCGACCGGTCCGCGCCGTTCCCTCAACGCCGCCCTCCGTGGCGACGCCGCCGACGACGATCGCGCGCACGCCGCGGCTCCTGAGCATCAGGTCGAGGTCGGTTCCGATGAACGCGTCGGGACGCCGCTTCGGAAAAACGGTGTCGCCCGCCTCGGGCTTCAGGCCTTCGACGATCTCCCGGCCGTGCGGTTCGTCTTTTTCCTTGGCGGCGAGCTCGCGCGGATCGCTGACGTTGCCGCGCTTCATGCGCACGCGAATCCATGGGGCCGCTTCTTCGTGCACGGAATAGTTCGTCTGCACAGAATAGAAAACCGGAACGCCGGCGGCGCGCGCCGCGGCGGCAAGCTTTTTCAAGTTGGGCAGTAGCTCCTGGTAATTGAAAGCGTTGGGCGCGATCGCGTTCTCCAGGTCCCAGATCAGCAGCGCGGTCCGGGACGGGGCGGCGATCTCCGCCAGGGTCGTGGGAATTTCCTTTCCTTCGAATTGCAGCATAACTCCTCCTGTCGCCGAAAGGCTTCTTCAACCGTTACTTTAAATATATGACCTCAGGCGGGCGGGCTTGAACGGATGCTTTGTCGGCTTCGACGACCGCGGCGGAGAGATCCTGTCCGGTGAGCACTTCGTAGAGCTTGCCCATGGCGGCGGGCGTGTTGACGCGCGTGAAGCCCATTGCTCGGCCCATCTCCTGCATCTGGCTCACCGCGGTCATCAGCGGCAGCGGAATGCCGAGCTCGGCGGCGGTCGCGAGCGCCTGGCGGATATCCTTGTAGCTGTTGCTGAGCGCGCCGCCGTGGGAATTGTTGCGCTTGAGAAAATCCTCCATGCGGCCGGACGAGGCGCGCGAGCCGGTGGTCTTCAGCAGATCGTGAAAGAGCTTCGGGTCGAGGCCCTGCGCCGCGAGCCAGCTCGACACCTCCGCCGCCGCGACGGCGCTCGACGCGGCGAACATGATGACGGCGATCTTGAGCGCCTTCGGCATCCACGGCTCGGGAACGCAGATGATTTTCTGCGCCATGTCTTTGAGCAGGGAGAGGGCGCTTTCCAGAGTTTCCTGCTTGCCGCCGACGACGATCGAGAGCAGGCCGTTGGGAATCGTGACGGCGGGCGCGCCCGCGGCGTGCAGCGTCGCGCCCAGGAATCCGGCGCCGCGCTTTTCCGCCTCCCCGGCAAGCACGCGCGTAAAGCCCGGGTCGGTGCCGCTCAGGTCGATCAGCGTGCGGCCCGTCTTGAGCGCCGTCAGGACGCCGATAGGGCCGAATGTCGCCGCCTTTACTTCCACGCTCGACGGCAGGACCGTCAGGGTGACCTCGCTTACGGCGCTGGCCGCGTTCTCTGTTTTTACGGCGCCGCGGCTTCCGACCTCATCCATTACTTGAGGATTTAAGTCGTAGACTCTAAGCCGATAGCCCTTCTCGATCAGGCGCAGCGCGAGCGGCTTGCCCGCGTTGCCGAGGCCGATAACGCCTATGTCTTTCATTGCGCTTTTTTCCTCAGCGCCTCTTCGGCGACCTTGTACATCGCCTTGACCTTGGCGGGGTCCTGATTCTGCGACGCGCTCAGCATAAAATAGTCCACGCCTTTTTGCGGCACGCCCCACGGCGGCAGATCGTCCTTCGAGATATCCGTGCGCAGCGAGTTCGTCTCGCTGTATTTCTGCCAGGCGATCTGCCCTTCGCGCGACATGACCCAGTTGATGAAAACTTTCGCCGCGTTCGGATGCGGCGCGCGGTTGAGCATCGCCATGCAGCAGGCGCCGCCGCCCATGATCTCGCCTTCCTTCAGCGGATGCGGCAGGAGATCGACCGGAAGGCCCTGCTGCTTGGCGCGTACGACCGGCTGCGCGCTCCCTATATAAAAATGAATCTTGCCTTGACCGAGCCAGTCGGTGCCCTGCTCGAGGTGGCGCGTGATGAGAATATCGGTCTCGGTTAGAAGCCGCGTGATGAAGCGCGGGCCGAGCGCCGGGGAGTTATAAAAAAATACGAACGTCTCGCCGCCGCCTCCGGCGGTCTGCGGGTCGAAAGTCCCGAGCTTGCCTTTGAATCGCGGTTTCAGGAGATCCCACCACGATTGGACTTCGCCGGGATCGAGAAGGCGCGTGTTGTAGGAACCGCGGCGCGTCCCGACCTCGCCGCTCAGCAGAATCGCGCTCTGATTTTGCGGATCGGCGTACCAGAGTTTTTTCTGCCACCAACCGGAATCGTCGTAGGTCTCGGGCAGAACGAGCTGCGGCCGGAGCCGCTCGAGCGCGCCGGCGGGAAAAACGACGAAGCTCGACGACCCGCCCATCAGGAGATCGGCGATATATTTTCCGGCGCGCCGCTCGTTCAGAATCTTTTGCGTGAGATCCGCGCCTTTTCCCGGCTCGAAGTTGATCTTGACGCCGGGAAAGGATTTCTGAAAAAGCTCCCACAGCGGCCGGTACATCGGGTTGTGCGGGCCGTATATCGTCAGCTCGCCCTCGCGCCGCGCCGCCTGGACGGTTTTTTCCCATTCCTGTTTCCAATCTTCCGCGGCGCGTGCGGAAGATAGAAACAAGTTGAGACAGAGCAGAGCGATCGTTGCGCGCGCGATCGGTAGCATCGCTTTCAGTTTCCGGGCGATTGGGTTACATTCGCCGCTCAACACCATTACTTCTGGAACGTGCCTTCGTCAATGAGAAAAGCCCCCGCGCTGGAACTCCGGAATGTCTCCTACGCGCTCGACGGCCGAGCCATTCTCGACTCGATCGACTGGAGCGTCCGCCCCGGCGAGCACTGGGCGATTCTCGGTCCGAACGGATCGGGGAAGACGACGCTGCTGCGCATCGCCTGCGGCTTTCTCTGGCCGAACGCGGGCGGAGAAGTGAGACGCAACGGCGAAACGCTGGTCAATCTTCCCGAGCTGAGAAAGAGCATCGGCTGGGTGACGGCTTCACTCGCCGCCGAGATCCCCCGCCGCGAGCCGGCGCTCCAAACCGTGGTTTCCGGTAAATATGCCCAGATGGGTCTTTTTTCCTGGCCGTGGGACAAGCCCAAGCGAAGCGATTTCAAGCGCGCCGAGAATTATCTCGCGCAGATGGGGGCGGCGCGGCTTAAAAAACAGGAGTTCGGCACGCTGTCGCAAGGCGAGCAGCAGAAGGTCATGATCGCGCGCGCGCGCATGACGCGGCCTTATCTCGTCCTGCTCGACGAGCCGTGCGCCGGCATGGATCCCGGCGCGCGGGAAAACTTTCTCGCGAGCCTGGAAAAGCTCGGCAAGCACAAGAAAGTGCCGGCGCTCGTCTACGTGACGCACCATATCGAAGAGATCCTGCCGATGTTCAAAAAGATTTTGATTTTGAAGAATGGCCGAGTCCTCGCGGCCGGGAAGACCGAGGCGCTGCTGCGGAGGGAGACGCTGAAAAAATTATACGGCGTCGACTTCGACATCGAGAAGAAGAAGCAGCGCTATTGGCCGATCCCTTCAGAATAATTTTTTAATGTTGAATTTTGAATGTTGAATTGAAACTCGGGACGAGCTTCTTCGTGATGTATTTTAATTCAAAACTAAAAACTCAAAATTCAAAATTATCCGATCTCGTCTTCGGCCCGAATCATCGCTGGTGGGCGCTCGCCGTCGCCGCGCTGGCGACCTTTATGGTGACGACCGACGCCGGGCTTTTGAGCATCAGCCTTCCGGTCATCGTCGCGGAGTTCAAGACCGATCTCGCGACCGGCGGCTGGCTGCCGTTCGTGTACGCGCTCGTCACCGGATCGCTCTATCTGCCGTGCGGCCGGCTCTCCGACCTCTTCGGGCGCAAGCGCACGTTGAGCGCGGGGTTCGCGATTTATGTCGCGACATCGCTCTTGGCCGGTTTTTCGCAGAGCATGGGCCAGGTGATTTTCTTCCGCGGGCTCCAGGCGGCGGGAAGCGCATTGATGATGGCGAATACGTTCGCGCTCGTCACCGCACTATTCTCCCCGGCCGAGCGCGGCCGCGCGATGGGACTCTCCGGCGGCATGATCTCGGCCTTCGGCTTCGTCATGGGCCCGGCGCTCGGCGGTTTCATAACCTACAGCTTCGGATGGCGCTCGGTATTTTACGTGAGCTCCAGCCTCGGCGTCGTCGGGCTGCTCGGCGCGCGGTTCATATTGCTCGACGATAAGCCCGCGCACGCCAAGCGAGGCGAGCCCTTCGATTTCGTCGGCACCGCCACATTCGCCGTCGGCCTCACCATGCTGCTGCTTGCGCTCACCGCCGGACAGAAAGGCCTGTGGAATCATCCGCTGGTGCAGGCCGGGTTTGTTCTGGCCGCGCTTTTCATCGCGAGTTTCATTCTATGGGAGGCGCGAACGCCGCATCCGCTGCTCGACCTCGCGCTCTTTCGCATTCGCTTGTTCGCCGCCGGCAACTTCGCGCGCCTTTCGAGCTTCGTCAGCGTGAGCATGAATCAGCTGCTCATGCCGTTCTTTCTGCAATTGGCGCTCGGCCTCGACACGTTTCAATCCGGGCTGCTGGTGGCGACGGCTTCGATCGGCCTGGGCGTGCTCTCGCCTTTCACGGGCTATTTGTCGGACCGCATCGGCGCGCGGCTGCTCTCCTCGGCGGGCCTTACACTGATGGCGCTCGCCTTCTTTACTTTGGGAATGCTCGACCTCGACGCATCGCGTCTCGACGTCGCATTGCGTCTGGGGCTCCTCGGCGTGGGCTTCGGACTCTTTCAAACGCCGAACAACAACGCGCTCATGAGCTCGCTGCCGGCCGATCGGCTGGGCGTCGGCTCCTCGTTCCTCTCGATCGTGCGGAGCCTCGGGCTCTCGGTCGGCGTTGCGACTGCGAGCGCGATCGTGAATGCGCGGCTCATCGCCATCACCGGCCGGACCTCGCTCGACGCGCTCGGAAAGGCCAGCGCGTCGGAGCACAGTGGAGCGCTGCTGGCGGCCTTTATTTCCGGATACCGCTATGCCTGCTGGACGTCCGTCGCAATATGTCTTGTCGGCGCCGTCGCGGCGAGCGTGCGCGCCGGGCGGCCGGTAGGCGATTAGACGGAAAGCGCCTCGACCGATTCGCCGAGGCGCAAAAAGATCAGCTTGAAGCCCGCCACGTCTTTGTTCAGCGTGCGGCGGACCGCCTCCGAATAAATGGCGACTTGATGGTGATATCGTGAGACCGTTTCCGCGAGTTGGTCGTGTTCGACGCGGTCGCTCTTGTAGTCGGCGATAAAAATCCTTCCGTCCTTCTCGTAGAGTAGATCGATAACGCCTTCCATCACGGCCGCGTCTTCCCAGTGAAGCAGCAGCGGCACCTCGCGGCCGAGAATGCGCGCCGCGGCGAGCCCGCGATACGCCGGCGAGGGAAAGAAGGCCCCCAGAATCTCCCGCAATTCGCGTTCGATCTCGGCGCGGTTAGCTTTCCACCTGCCGGTCAACCAGCGGTCCAGAAACGGCGCGACCTCGGCTTCGAATTGTTCCGGCGCGCGGCTGAAATCCCAATATTCAAGAAACCGGTGCGCCAGCTCGCCAATGCGAAGCGGTAGTTCAGCCAGCGCAAGCTTTTCTTTTTCAAAGATAGCTTCGGTCAGCTCCGCTTCGCGCTGTTTGAGCAGCGTCGGGCTCAAGAACAGCGGTTGTTCGCGAGCCGCGCGCATCTTCTCCGCGCGCCGTGTCCATGTTGCCGCATAGACGTGCCAGTCGACCGCGGGTGCGGCGCTGTCGCGTGGCCGCGCGCGAACCGGAGGCTGCAAGCTCTCGTCCACGGGTTGGAGCTCGATCGCTCCGGCGCCGGCAGGAATAAGGCGGCGATCCATGCCCCCGATATCGTCCCCGAGCGTTTCCGTGAGCAGTCCGAGATAGCTCGCGCGCGGCGGCCTATCCGTCGCCGCGCATGAGATCGTCAAGTGCTCGCGGGCGCGCGTCATCGCCACATATAGGACGCGCTTTTGCTCCTCGCGCTCGCGCCGTCGCGCCTTTTCGGCAATGAATACGGCAGGAAGACTCCGCCAGCGCCCGACGCGAAGCCCGGCCAAGCCCGTCGACCAGTCCTGAAGCACGCAGGACTCGCGGTCTCCGCCTTGATTCGGCACGCTGTGGCTGCCGGCGAGGACCACGACAGGAAACTCGAGCCCTTTAGACTTGTGAATGCTGAGAAGGCGAATGGCATCGAGATTCTCTTCGGCGAGCGCGCTCTCCGCCTCTTCGTCGACGCGCAGCACACTCGATTCGAGACGGGCGATGACGCTCTTGAAGCTGCTGAGCGGCTCGCGGCCCATGATTTCGGCCTGGAGACGCAGCTTTTCGAGATTCGCGACCGCCTGCTCTCCATGGAGCGCGGCGGCGGCGAGCAGCCGCACGGGCGCGCTCTCGAAGACTCGCGCGACCGCTTCGCCTACCGGCAGCCCGCGGACTTCGCGATTCAGACGCACAAGTATGGCGTAAAGCTCGCGGACGCTCTCGGGCGTTAACAAATCTATAGGGCTCGTGTAGTCGAGCAAGCGGCGGCGGCTGAGCTCGTATATCTCCGCGTCCGTGAGCCCCCCGAGCGGCGAGCGTAGCACTCCCACGAGCGCAAGTTTGTCGTGCGGGTTGTCGACGGCGCGGAGCAGATTGACGGTGTCGATGACCTCCTGGACGGCGTAAAAGTGTCTTTCGCCCTCGACGACGTAGCGAAGTCCGCGGCGCCGAAGCGGCTCGATGTAATAATGGATGTCGGTGAGCTTGCGGAACAAAAGCGCCACATCGCCGGAGCGGACGAGGCGCGGTTGTCCGGAATCGATGATCTCCGCTTTGCCCAGCACCTCTTCGTCAAGCCAACGCGCGAGATTTTCGGCCTCGAGGCGCCGCGCGCGCTCGTTGTCGGTCTTTCCTTCGCCTCCGGCTACTCTGCGGATTGCGACCTTGCGAAACGGGGCGCCTTCGGTCTCTTCCCCTGGAGCCGGCTCAATTCCGACGTAGAGCGGCTGAAGGCCATCCTTCGGCCGAATGAGGCGCTCGAAGACGCCGTTGACGACGTCGAGAATTTTCCCGTGGCTGCGAAAATTGGTGGTGAGACGGCATTCGATTCCGTCTTGCGCCTTGATCTTTTTTTCGACCACGTCGAGATAAGCCTCGATATCGGCGCGTCGGAAAGCGTAGATCGATTGTTTCGGGTCGCCGACGACGAAAATCTTCCCGCGCTCGAGTCGGACGTCTTTCCACGTATCGGCGCTCCGGCCCGTCTCCTCTGCAAGGTAGAGGATGATCTCGTACTGTACGGGATCGGTGTCCTGAAACTCGTCAATGAGAATCGCCTTGAAGCGGCGCTTGAGTTGCTCGCGCACCCGCGGATGGTCGCGCACGAGCGAGCGCGCGCGCGTCAGCAGTCCGTCGAAAGAGACGAGCCCGGCGGCGGCATACGCCTTGCGAAAGCGCTCGGCAAAGGGCAGCAGCAGCGCCGCGACCGATCGCGTGAAGTCGTCGTCCACTTCGAGCAATGCCTTTGCGACGCGGATGATCTCGCGGGCGACTTCGCTGTCCTCCTCGCCCCAACCTCTTAGCTTCCTATTGAAAGAGCCGCGGAATGCGTCGTCAACCTTTACCTCGGCGAGGCCGGCGGAGCCCGAGCGAAGAAATTTCTGCAACACATCGCGGCCGCCGCGGAGCTGCTTTTCGTTGGTGCGGTCTTCTGGATGGCGCGCGAGCAGAGCCGCTGCGTTCTGTTCGAGCGTCTGAAGCCAGTCGAGAAGCCGGGTCGCGCCGTCGCCAGCTTCCGCGACGCGAGATAGATCGACGCTTTCGGAGCAGAGGGAAAATGCCAGCCGTCGAATGTCCCGCAAGCCGACCCTGCGCAGCGCCCGTTTCCAGAGCTCGGGCTGCGACGAGCTCCGTGAAAGCTCCTCATCGAGCCATACGGTCCATAGCCCGTCGAAGATGATCTCGAAGCGTCTCCCGTCGTCCTCGACGAACTGCGGATCCACGCCGCTTTGCATCGGGTAGAGACGCAACAACGTCGCGGCGAAGCTGTGGATTGTGCCGATTTCGCTGCGCTCGAGGCGGCGGAGCGCGTCGACCGCGCGGCGGTTCAGCTGCGTTTTTGAAAGATGATAACGCTCCATGAAAGAGCGCACCTCTAGCTGTATTTCCCCGCCCGTTTCCGCTGCGCTGTCGATGCGCGCGGCGACGTAGGCTTCCAAACGCTCGCGGAGCCTGAGCCTGATCTCGGCGGCGGCTTTGTTCGTGAATGTAAGCGCGACGACGTCGGTTAGCTTTATCTCCGGCTCGCGCATCAAGAGATGCATCAAGCGTTCGACGAGCAGGCGGGTCTTTCCCGTGCCGGCGCCCGCTGTTACGACGACGTTGCAGTCGAAAGTCGTTGCCGCGCGCTCACGATCGACCGCGTCCGGCAGTATTCCGGTCATGGGCATGGCAAGGCGCCTGTTTTTTTCATGGCGATGTGAGCGATACGCGTCGCGTCGGCCTCGGCGCGCCACAACGTCGGCAGGTGCTGCCTGCGACAGATTTCGGAAACTTGACAGAGACGGCAGTGGTCGCCAGGGAGGATAAAGAACCTGCCGCGCCGCATGGATTCGGCGAGAAACGCGAGGTTCGCTTTCAGCGCGGCGCCGCTCGAACCGTCATAGATGTCGCCGCCGATCGATTCGACCGCCAGCGGCCCATCATCCCAAGCGGGCGCAAGAAAATAGAATGCCACATCGATGGAAGCTTCCGGATGATGAAACTCCTCGGCCACTTTCTTCGCCAGCAGCGCGTAAAACGCCGGCTGCAGCCGCTGGGCGCGGAGCGCCGAACGCAAGAGATCCTTGTCGGCGGGGTCGCGCGCGCGCTGTGATTTGAGCTTGTAATCGATTACCCGGATGCGGTTCGCATGGGGGTCGTAATCTATGCGGTCCATGCGACCCCGCAGGGAAGCGCCGCTCAGCGGCGCCGGCCAATTTCCCGCCAGCTTCGCCTCCGCCGCATACTCCGTCGCGAGGGGCCGATACCCCGATGCTTCGAGATCGTCGAGGTCGCGGTTGACGACGTCGATCAGCAATGTCTCGATCTGTTCTTTTATAATTTCCCATGCCAGGAGATACCCGACGGCGTTATCGCGCTCGAAAGCGAGGAACGCTTTACGCGCTGCCGCCCGCAGCATCGCTTGCTTGTCGCGTTTGTGCTGAGAAGCCGCAGCCTCAAAATATTTCGCTTCGAGCAATTCCTGATAGAATGAGCGAAGGACCTCATGGACGATGAGTCCCATCTCCGCCGCTGCCGGACCCTCGAAATCCTCCGGCCGCTCCAGACGCTCGATCCCAAGGATCTTTCCCGCGAAGAACTGAAAGGGGCAGCGCGCGTAGCCTTCCAACGATGTCGGAGAAAGCCCGCCGCCGGCGAGGCGAGCCCAATACGAACCCGCCGATCCCACGATCCCGTCGTATTCGCCCAATCCGGCTTCCGCGTCCTCCAACCGGCGGAGCGTCTCGCGTCCGCGAACGTACAGCGACGGCGCCGGCAGACAAAGATCGACGATAGGCTTCGCGTCTTTGCCGGCGAGCGTCAGCCTCACAGCGAGTTCTTCCGGCGGCACTAACTCGACGCGGTCGAATGGGGCGACGCCGGCCTTCTCCACCTCGCTCCGCGGGATCTCGATGTATGCCGTCGAATGTTCGCCGGCTGCGCGACGGAGCTCTTCGACGTACCACGACGGCGCGAGCGGGCGCCCATCGCCGTCGTTCCGTGCGTGCAGACAGTAGAGGCGCTCTTTCGCCGAACCGACCAGGAGCGTGAATAGAAGTCGCTCCTCATCGAAGCCGCCGAGTTTGGTCGCGACTTTATAGCCCAGAACGGTCTCGAAGAGCTCGCGCTCGCGATCGCGGAGAAACGGGTCTTCGCGAATCGTTCGCGGAAACATTCCCTCGTTCAGCCCTACAACGAACACGGCACGGAACGAACTGCCGCGTGCGGCCATGGCGTCCAGCACCGCGACGCTACGCGAGTTGGTCTGGTCCTGCCGAAGCGACCCGCGTTCCAGCCGGCGCTGGTAAACTTCCAGGAAATGCGCCAGCGAGACTTTCTCGCAAACAGCGTCGAGCGCGGCCAGTCGCTGCAGCACGTCGTCGATCGCTGCGGAGACGGCGGATGTTTTCTCCGGCGCCAGCCATTTATTCTGCAAAACTTGCCAGAGATTTACATAACAGCTCCAACTCGCTTCCGGCGGCAGCGATGCGAGATCATCTTGGAGCGCGGAAAAAATGCGCCAAAGCGCGCGAACTTGGTCCGCGGGGACGACGATTTCACGCCGGTGCGCGCTGGCGTCGTCCTCGGCGAAGGCGATTCCGCGGCCGGCATATTTTTCCAGCCGGCTCCACTCGTCGGGTCCTTTCCCGATGCCAAGCAGCCGACTTGCAAGGTCCCACAGATCAGACCGCGCGGTCGTCTCGTCCGCCGCAATGCCGGTATTGAAAAACGGCGAGTCCAACAGATCGATGACATGCGCGCGAACGTAGTTTTTCAGCGGCAGATTGAGGAGAAGAATCGCCGCCTTCGCCAGCGGGTGCCCGCCGAGCGGCGGTTCCGCGGAAGTGGTGAAAGGGATTCGATGGCGGGCAAAGATCTCCTCGATCCAAGGGCGATAGGGTTCGAGCGAGCGGGCCACGACGCCGATGTCGTCGAACGCGTAACCCTCCTCGTCAACGAGCCGCAGAATCTCTTTCGCCGCAGCGTCGATTTCTTCCCGGGCGCCGAAACAAGAAAAGACTTTTATCGGCACATGCTTCTCGCGCTCGGAGCGTGCCGTATCTATTTCCCCGGCGAATAGCGGCAGGTGCGAAAGATGGCTCGTAGTTACGCTCGTGGCGAGGTTTCGCGGCGTATCGCTCCCGGCAAGGCCGTGAACGTAACGCTCGTAAAATCGCGCGGCGAAGGTCCAGGCCGGAGGTTTCGACCCGTCGTCCAACAGCGGGAAAAATGTCGTGACGGGATACCGGCGCGCAAGCGCAAGAAAAACATCCAGCTGTACCTGCGTCAGGTCGTAAAATCCGTAGTACAGGATGCGCCTGAACGAGCAAAGATACGCCGAAGCCGGGATCTGCTCGAGCGCCAGCAAGTCCAGGTCCGCGTAGTCCCGCAGGTTCCAATTCTCCAGGCCGGCGAGAAACGTCTGATAAACCGTCAGCAGAGCTTCGACGCTCTCGGTCGACTCCTCGAATAGACCGGCGCGCGCCGCTTCGAGCGCGGTCGCGGGATCGACGGAACCGTCCTTCAGATCGCGGATCGTTTGCCAC
>DATDFN010000077.1:0-13783 GCA_036522615.1 Binatia bacterium
AAATTATAAAATGGATCCCGAGGACGTGCGCTTCTTCACCGTGCATTCCGAAGCCGACGAAGAGCACGGCAGCCTCGCCGAGGAGATCGCGGTGAAATACCTCACGTCGCCCGAGCTTCAAGAATTAACGCGCAAGCACACGTTCGAGAGGATGAAATTGCTCTACGACATCTGGACGGTGTGAATCGTTCCGGCGACTTCTTTTCCCTCGTGTAGGGGCGGTTCGCGAACCGCCCCTACGTTTTTTACAGATCCCGCGTGCTCTCCGCGAACAGCTCTTCGATCTTCGGCTTGTCCTTGATCAGCCCCTGCTCGTGGGAATAGTCGATCAGCGTCGTGAGCATCTGCCGGTTCGCCTTGATGCCGTAGGCGAACGGGTCGTCGCCGACCACCTCGCGCGTCATCGCGGCGTATTCCTTGCCGAAGAAAAGCCCCGACGGAATACGGTCGATTAATTTCTCCGCCGCCAGCGCCTTCGCCTTCACGAAGCCGTTGAAGAGGTTGATCGCGACCCACGGGTTCTGGCGATACACCGAGCCGCGGACGATGTAGGTGTGGTTCGCGGGCAGAAAGCCGTGCGCCTGAAAGAAGCGCCGCGTTTCGGCGATCTTATCGGGGAACAGCAGCTTGATCCGGCTCCAGTCGCCGCTGCCCGGGATGCGGTTCGAGCGGTCGACGAAACTCTGCGCGCGCGTCCACGGACCGACGACCGCGGCCGCGTCGAGCTCGCCGGCGAGCAGCATCGAGGCGAGGCTCTTGTCGGTCGGGATGCGCTGAAACGAGATTCCGGGCGGCGGCTGAAAGCCCGTCGCGCCGCCGTGGCTCAACTCCTCGGTGCGCTCCATGTACCAATGCACTTTGTACTGCGACACGCCGAAGTCGTGGTCCAGGACGCCGCGGGTCCAGAGCGCCGCGGTCTGCTGGTATTCGGCGACGCCGATGCGCTTGCCGACGAGGTCGCCCGGCGCCTTGACGCCGGAATCGGCGTTGTACGCGACTTCCGTATGGAACAGTCGCCGGCTCGGAAAGACCGGGATCGCGACCATGTCGACGCCGCGCGCGCGGGCGATGATATACGAGGACAGCGACATCTCCGAGACATCGAACTCGAAGAACTTGAGCTGGCGATAGAAGGTCTCGCTCGGTCCCGAATGCGTCGGGATGAACTCCAATCCTTCGACCTCGACCGTGCCGTCCATCAGCGGCTCGACGCGCTCGTTGTAGGCGGATGCGAAACTCAACGTTAGCTTGGGCATGGCTCTCGTCTACTATTCTCGAAGGGGCGGGGTCAAGCGCGGCGCTAAATAACTCGTGACTAGTCCTGCTCAGCGCCCGATTTGCAGCGGCAGAATTTTTCCGCGCGGACTCGCGCGCGGCGCCTCCCGACGAATCCTGCAGGTTCCCGCGGCGCGCCACATTTCGGCCTGAAAGCGATTGCCGGGAGAGCCGTCGGCGAGCCGCCGCTGAAGCCGGACCAGCAGCCCGGTCTCGTCAACGGCGCCGACCATGGGATGGACCATCAGCGTGAGTCGGGTTTGACCGGTCTCGTCTTCCTCTTCGACGAGCTGGTAGTCGCCGGCCGCGCCGCCGAACTCGGCAGGCAGCGTGCGCTCAAGAAATTCGTACAGGTCGCCGTAGAAATAGTTCATTCCCTCGCTGGTGAATTTCTCGTAGCTCCGGATATGGCGCAGGTGGAGCGTGAGGCCGCTCTTTTCGAGCGCGCAGCCGCAGCTTCTTCTCCCGAGCTCGGCGTAGTCGCCGTTCGCCGCGTTCAACAGGAAGCGGGCGCCGGCTGAAGGGTACAGCGTGGTCAACAGCAGCGGATGGATTTCGGGGATCGCATGCCGGAGCGGCACGGGATGATTTATCAGCGCCAACCTGGTCTCGTCGACATGAACGTCGTCGTTGGCCGCGGGCGCGCCGCAGCCGTATCCGACCATGACGCCGCCGCCGAAGGCGTAGCGCGACGTCGCGGACGCGCCGGCGCGCTCGATCAGCGCGCGCTTGGCGTCGGTGAACGGCTCGCCGCTGACGATGAATTTAGCGCCCGCGAGCGACTCGCCCATGTCCCATGCCGCGCGCGCGATGCGCGCCGCGTTGCTGGCTGCGGTGGTGATGCAGCAGCGCTGCGCCGCGCGCCGCCGCTCCGCCGCCCAACGGACGATGCGGCCGACATCGGAGATATCGATGAAGCGCGGCGAGGGAAAACCGGGTCCGGCAAATTTGCCGTTCAGGACGATGAGCCAGGTCGTCAGGTAGTGATAGCAGGCGGATAGCCGGCTGTCGGCGGGAATCTTACGTGCGAACCAGCGGTCGGTGCGGATGCCCAATTTCGCATAGATGAGCAGGTTGTTCACGCCGCCGCCGCCCGGAAGAATCGCATCGTAAAAGGCGTGCGACGCGGACCAAAGATCGTGCGCCGAAAAAAAGATTGCCGTTATATACGTGCGCGCCGCGAGACAGTCGAGCCGGATTTGCGATCGAACGGGACGGTTGCTCGTGCCGCTGCTCTCGATCGCAAAGCCGGCCGACGCATTCAGCAGCTCGAGGTCCGCGGGATAGACGCGGAACGAGCAGGCTCCCCGCACCACTTCCTTTTTCCCCTTGAGCTCGTCGTCGGTCAGATAGACTCCGGCCCGCGCCAGATTCTCCAGCGTCGCCTCGAGGCCGCGGCTCCGGACCTCGGCCCGGAGATCGCCGAGCTCGCAGCCGGCATGCCTTAGGAGCTTGAGATATGGGCTGCGGGAATGGCCGTAGATCCAATCGCGGGCCGATTCGAGAAAGCGCTTTTCCCGATCTCGGATACCGCCCTCGATCTCCGCTTCGGCCTCTGGCGCCGTGATGCGCGCGCGCAAAAACGCCGGCAGCGTACGCGCGAGCTGCGCCGCGCCCCGGATATAGTTCTTCACCTCCGATCGCGACCGCCAAAAATTCATCGATTTCTTCGGCCGAGACGACGGCATGCCGTCGTCTACTATTCCCGAGCCGCCGCGGTCAAGCGGCGGTCAACGTTGACCCGAACCCCGCGATGGACTATGCGTCAAGACGGCGCGCCTCGCGCGCAAATTTCACCTGGAAAGGATTCAAAATGAAACGGAGCAGCGGTCGAATCCTGACCACCTTCGTCGGCAGCCTGGCCCGGCCGGCGGATCTGATCGAAACGATGACGGCGAGGGAGAGCGGGCGGCCGTACGACAGCCAGGCCTTCGACGCGCAGATTCGCAGCGCCGTGAACGACGTCGTGCGCCGCCAGGCCGAAGCCGGCGTCGACGTCGTGAGCGACGGCGAGCAGGGGAAGCCCGGCTTCGTCACTTACATCGGCGAGCGCCTCACCGGCTTCGAACAGCGGCCCGCGCCGCCGCGCGCGGGGCCGTGGGTCGCCTCGCGCGAGATAGCGGATTTCCCGGAGTATTATAAATGGTACGAGCGCTGGCGCGGCGAGTCGGTCGTCTCGACGAGCGGCCTTTTTTGCACCGGGCCGGTGACCTACAAAGGCCACGAGGCGCTCAAGCGCGACATCGAAAACTTCAAGGCGGCTTTGAGCGGGGTGAAAATCGAAGAAGCCTTCCTGCCTTCGACCTCGCCGGGAAATATCGAGGCGCAGCGGAAAAACGAATATTATCCCAACGACGAGGCTTACATTTACGCGATCGCGGACGCGATGCGCGAGGAGTATCTGGCGATCGTCGCGGCCGGCTTGCTGCTGCAGGTGGACGACCCGCGGCTGGTGTCGTACTACAACGCGAATCCCACGAAGTCGGTAGAGCAGAGCCGCAAGTGGGCGGACCTGCGCGTGGAAGCGCTGAATCACGCGCTGCGCGATATCCCTCCCGAGAAAATCCGCTTCCACACCTGTTACGGCATCAACATCGGTCCGCGCATTCACGATCTCGGGCTCAAAGACATCGCGGACATCATGCTGCGCGTCAAAGCCGGCGCGTATTCTTTCGAGGGCGCCAACCCGCGCCACGAGCACGAGTGGCGCGTGTGGGAGAGCATCAAGCTGCCGGAAGGAAAAATTCTCATCCCCGGCGTCATCAGCCACACGACGAATATCGTGGAGCATCCCGAGCTCGTCGCCGAGCGCCTCGTGCGCTACGCGAAGATCGTCGGGCGCGAGAACGTGATGGCGGGCAGCGACTGCGGCTTCTCGTCGCAGGCGACGGCCGAGCCGGAAATCCACCCCACGGTGGTGTGGGCGAAATTCAAGGCGATGGCCGAGGGCGCGCGCATCGCGAGCAAAGAGCTGTGGGCGGGGAAAAGCTGAGAACAGCGGAATCAGAAGAGCAGCGAGAAAGGCGGGGAGGGAGCCGCCTTTCTCGCTGGGAAAATGGCGGCTACTTGCTCGGCGCGTCGGTCGACTTGCCGTCCTTGGACTTCCCGTCTTTGGACTTCGCGTCCTTGGACTTTGCGTCGGTCGACTTGGAGTCCTTGGACTTTTCCTTGGACTTGCCGTCTTTCGCATCGTCGGTTTTGCTGTCGGTCGTTTTTGTCTCTTTGGTCGGCGTATCCGCCGCGATCGCGGCGGAGGCCAAGAAGAAAGATGCAATTAAAACACTCAAGAAACGTTTCATCAAATATCCTCCGTGGTTAGGGCCAGTAATTTTTTGAAAACGCACAGATGATGTTTATCGCCCTCCATGTCGACAGACTCCATCCGGGCGTTCACCGATCTTTCACATTCGACGCGCCGCCTCATATAAAATTCACGAAGCGCTCAACTAGGCGTAATAGCAGCGCTTCTTGACGTAGCCACGGGTGTTGCCTATTTTTCAGCTCATGTCCGACGCCTTCAAAGATTTCGAGCGGGCCGGCTGGGAGACCGTCGTCGACGAATACGCCGGCGCGTTCGGCGCATTGACCATGCAAGCGATCGGTCCGCTGCTGGACGCGGTCGAGGCGGGTCCGGGCGTGCGCCTGCTCGACGTCGCGAGCGGCCCCGGCTACGTCGTCGCCGCGGCCGCGCAGCGCGGCGCAATCGCGACCGGCGTCGATTTCTCCGCGCCGATGGTGGCGGAAGCGGCGCGAAGATATTCGAAAATGAATTTCCGCCGGGGCGACGCTGAGGCGCTGCCGTTCGCGGACGATAGCTTCGACGCCGTCACGATGAACTTCGGCCTGCTGCACCTGGGCGATCCCGACAAGGCGCTGGCCGAAGCATGCCGGGTGCTCCGCCCGGGCGGCCGCTTCGCGTTCACCGTCTGGGCGAAGCCGGAGGAGACGGCCGGCTTCGGCATAACGCTGGGCGCGGTCCAAACGCACGGCAACATGCGCGTGCCGCTGCCCGACGGCCCGCCGTTTTTTCGCTTCAGCGACTGGGCGGAGAGCGTGCGCTCGCTCGCCGCTGCCGGATTCACGAATGCCCGCTTGAAGAAAATTTCGCAGACCTGGAGGCTGTCCACGGTCGACGCGCTGTTCGAGGCGATGCAAACGGCGACGGTTCGCACCGCCGGCCTGTTGAGGCATCAAACGCCTGAGGCGCTGCGCGGCATTCGCGTCATGATGCGCAATGCCTGCGGCCTGTACCAGAGAAATGGCACGGTGGAATTGCCGATGCCGGCGATTCTCGCCGCGGCGACCAAACCCGGAGCGCCGAAGGAGATATCTCGATGAGCTACAAGCGACTCGCCGTCTACGCGGCAGGACTTTACATTGCATCTCTCTGTCAAGTTTTTGGAGTCCGGGCGCAAAGCTTCCGTCCGACGCGCCCGGTCGAGATCGTGGTCCACAGCGCGTTGGGCGGCGGCTCCGACGTCTTCGCCCGCGCCGTCGTCGAGATGATGGAAAAAGAGAAGCTCATTGACCAGCCGCTCCGCGTCGTCAACAAGACCGCCGGCGCGAGCATCGAGGCGATGCAATACCTCGTGCAGAAGAAAGGCGACGAGCACACGATCGCGGTCTTCACCAATACCTGGGTCGCGACCCCGCTCACGAGCAAGGAAGCGAAATACAGCGTGAAAGATCTCACGCCCGTCGTTCGGCTCGTGCTCGAGCCGACGATCGCCGTCGTCAGGGCGGATTCGCCGTACAAGACGATGAACGACTTCGTCGCGGCGGCGAAGAAAGATCCGATGGCGCTCAAGCAGGCCGGCGGCTCGGTCACGGCGATCGAAAGCCTGACGGGGCTGCTCGTTCAAAGCGCGACGGGCGTGAAATGGACGTTTATCCCGACGCCGGCGATCAAAGACAGAATCGCCAACCTGCTCTCGAACAACGTGCAGATTATCATTCCCCAGCCGCAGGACGTTAACGAGTACATCGCGGCCGGAAAAATGCGGCCGATCGTGGCGTTTACCGAGAAGCGCCTCGCCGTTTTGCCCAACTTGTCGACGATCAAGGAGCAGGGCATCCAGATGCCGATCATCGCCAACGCCCGCGGCATCCTGGCCCCTCCAGGGGTCCGGAGCGAGGCGGTCGCGTATTGGGAGGACCTCTTCGCCCGTCTGGCGGCGACCCGCAGCTGGAAGGAATACCTGGAGGAAAATCAGGTCGAGGACGTCTTCCTCAAAGGCGCGGCTCTGGGCCCCTTCTTTGATGAGCAGATCGCGCTCATGCGTACGGTCCTGCAGCAGGCCGGCGTCAAGGTCGAGAAGTGAGGCCGGCCGGCACAGCCTAGCCGGTACATCACCCGTGGTCCGCGTCATTTTTACTCCCCGCCGACGACTGCCCTCGGCTCGTTCGTAGTATGAATAGGAGCGAAAATTGGTTCGTCGAATCGGTAGAATGTGCCGGTTTATGTCATCGCAGCAGGAGATAACGAGGGAACTTTTTAGCGTTCCATATGAGCGCGGGCTTGGCATATTCATTGCTCAGCAAAATGAAATAGAGGGATGATGGAGGTCGCAATGATCGAAATGATTATCGTCTTGGGCTCGCTGGTGGTCGTGTTAGGATGGTTAAGAGTCATCGAAGGGCGCGTAAGTATCCGCCCCCAGGACCGCAGGCAGAATGGGCCTGAGCGCAAGGCGCGCTAAGCGTATTCACGAAACCCACAGATTCTCATTTTAGGAGGAATGCCGTGGTTTACGTACTTAAGTTCCGCGTTAAAGAGGGACATTCTAAAATCTCCCGGACGGTCTTCGCCGAAGCATCGGCGCAGCCGACCCGGGAGAAAGCGGTCGAGCTGTTAAGCAATGTCACCGGCGGCGACTTCGTCGAGGACACGATCGAAATCCGCGAGCTGCGCGACTTCGATCCGATCGAGGTCCGCGGTCAGGGCGCGACCGTCTTTACGCTGTAGGTCGCGACTAGCTTGTTCCGAGTCGTCCCTTTTTGTCCATTCTGCTCCTCCGCTTCCTCCGCCAGCACCTGAACATATACCTTGACGGGATCGCTTGATTTGCCCTATTTTCACGGCCCGGATAGCAGGCGTGAAGGAGGGCCAGGCGATGAAGCTTGCCGTATTTTTGATCTTCAGCATGATTGCGCTCAGTGCGCTCGCCGCACCGGCGGCGGAAAAAGGTCCCCCAGAGGCGCAGAACATGCGCCTGGCCGGCGCCGAGGACCTGCAGGGGCGGAGCGCGTACCAGCCGGTTATCCAGCAGCAGGGCGGCCGCTGGATCGCTTATATCGGCCATCATGGCGGCAGCGCGCTGAATCCATTGACCGGCAAGACGGAGGCGAACGGCACATCGATCGTCGATGTGACCGATCCGGCGAAGCCGCGGTATCTGTATCACATTCCCGGCTCCGCCGAAGGCAGCGGCGAGGCCGGTGGCGCGCAGATGGCGCGGGTCTGCGGCGGCCTGCCCGGCTCGGACCGGGCGAAATTCTTTCTGCTGCGCACGTTGGGGAACCAGGGGCAGGAAGTATGGGAGGTCACAGATCCTATTCATCCCGCTTTCGTCAGTACCGTCCTTTCGAACCTCACGAGCACGCATAAAAATTGGTGGGAATGCGATACCGGCATCGCCTATCTCGTTGCCTACAAAAAAGAAGACGGCTGGAAGAGCCGCGGAGTGAAAATTTTCGACCTCAGCAACCCGGCCAAGCCGCGCTTCGTTCGCGATTACGGGCTCGTCGGCGCCGAGCCGGGCGCCAAAGGCGAAGCGCCGCAACCGCTCCACGGGCCGATCCGGCTGGGCAACCGCGTTTATTTCGGCTACGGCACGGCCGGCAGCGGCACGCTGCAGATCGTCGACCGCGACAAGCTGATCAAAGGCGATCCCAACGCCCGCGATCCTTTCGCGCCGACGGCCGAGAATATTCTCTATGCGCAGCTCGGCCGGCTCGATCTCTACCCGCCGACCGGCGCGCACACCGCGTTTCCTCTCCTCGGGATGGATATCCCCGATTTCGCCCACAGCGGCAAAGGGCAGCGCGCGGATTTTGTCGCGATCGTGAACGAGTCGACGCAGAACGAATGCCGCGAATACCGGCAAATGGTTTTTTTCGTGGACATCACGAAGGAATCGCGGCCGTTTTCGGTGTCGAACTTCCAGGTCCCGGAGGCGAGCGGTGATTTCTGCACGCGCGGCGGCCGCTTCGGCGCGCATTCGAGCAACGAGTCTTTCACGCCGATTTATTATAAACGGCTTCTCTTCGTCACCTACTTCAACGCCGGTGTGCGCGCCGTCGATGTCCGGGATCCTTATCGCCCGAAGGAGATCGGATATTACATCCCGGCGATCACCGACAAGACCGACAAGCGCTGCGTGCCGGCCGCGGGCGGCGGCGAAGCCTGTAAAGTGGCGGTTCAAACCAACAACGTCGAGGTCGACGACCGAGGCTACATCTACATCGTCGACCGCGCCAATACCGGCATGCATATTCTCGAGCTTACGGGCGACGCGCGGAAGCTGGCGAATTTTCCGAAATGAGTGGTAAACGAACTTGCCCTTCCATCGTCTAATCGGTGCCAGAAAGGAGAGGTGGATGGACAAGGTTAAAAGGCTTCTCTTCGCAGGCTCCATTCTGGCCCTTCTGGGGACCTCGATCGCCGGCTGCTACTACGAAGTGCGGGGGCCGTACCCGCTGGTTTCGTTTCGCAGCCCAGTTACATTTCACAGCCCCGGCGAATATCGCTATCGAGACTGCCGCTATTACCGCAACTGCTAGTTGAAAAAATCGTTGACACTCCGCCAAGGCCCGGGCTTCCCCAGCTCGGGCCTTTTTTATACACGCTGCTAAGTGATTGATTTCCCATCGTTTAACTATTTTGCCGTGACGTTCGTCTAATGGGTTGAAAGGGGGTGAAGGACAATGTTAAAAGCCAAAAAGCTGGCGACTGCGCTTCTGACGTTTGCTCTCCTTGGGTCGCTCGCGGGCTGCATCTGGGTGGACCGCGGAGGGTATTATCGCCGTGGCGGCGACTATTGTCGTTATAACTATTGCCGTTAAGGAGGTCGGAATATGCCGGCAAAAATCGATTCGACGAATTGCCGTAAGAGGCCTAAGAAGCGCTAGCTCACAGGGGCTATAAAAACCTATGACGACAAGGAGACAATCTATGGGTTGGTTCAAGACGACTTTTCTCGGCGCGCTCGCGGCGCTGATGCTGATTGGCATCGCGGCCGACGTGAGCGCGCAGCCCTACGGCCGCGGCGGCGGCTGCCGCAGGGGCGACCGCCTCGCGATCCAGGATCTCGACATGTCGCCGGACCCTGTCGTACAAGGGCAGCGCGTGCGGAATTGGATCGTCAAGCTGCGGCTCGAGGGCGACCGCTCGTGCGATACTCAAATTGAAATCCGCGAAGGCAACGATCTCGTTGGGCGGGCGCGCTACACGCTGCGGCCCGGTGTGAACGAGATCCAGATGCAGCCGGCGGAAGGCTACCGGCTGCGCGGCCGTGAACACTGCTTTACGGTAACCGCGGACGTTGAAGGATCCCGCCGGACGATCGATGCCGACCGGCAGTTCTGCGCGCGCCAGCGGCCCGGATGGTCGCTGCGAGAGTGGGACGATCGCGGCGGCCCTGGCGGGCGTTAGGATATTAAGGGATTCCAAAAAAAGGCCCGGATCGAGGGATCCGGGCCTTTTTTATTGCGCGGCGAATTTGAGCTTAGCGCCGCGGCGAGCGGCGGTTGAAGTTGGGCCTCTGGAACGCCTCCTGGCTCGCCGCCGATTCCTTCAGCATGCGCGCCGTTTTGTTGCCCATGACGTCCACGACATGAGTATCCATCATGTGGTCGTGCACGCTTTTGATCTTCTGACGAATGGCGTTCCGCCTGACGACGTCCTGTGCTGCCGCAATGAGATCCTCGAGCGCGAGCGATACCGTCGCGCGGCGCCCGCGAAGCGAAAGCTGCACGGTAAATCTAGGCGCCTCGGTCTGCGCCGTCTCGATCGTCGCGTAGTCGAGATTCTTATCGATGCTGCGCACGATGCCGCGCAAGACCGCCTCGTTTTCCTTGATGACTTCGCGTCCCGTCATGGCGTGTCCTCCTGTAACTTGCGTTGCGAAAATAAAAAGCCCCGAAGGCGATAGAACGTCCCGCGGGGCTTCGTTCGTGGTGTCAAACGAGGAAGAATTCTATCGCGTTTAATTCTAGGCCAATGTCCATCAAAGATCAATCGCGCAATCGCCTCCACGGGCGCCCCCGACGGGCCGAAACTCGTCCTTCCGCAATACATATTGACCGCGCCGGGCGATATGCCTATTTTAAGCCGATTCTAAGGCGAGAGTAGAGCAATCGGCGCCGTGAACCGGCGATCCATAATCGGAGGAAACAGTGAGCGAGCAACTGAAAGCGCTGATTAAAGAGTACCGCGACGGCACAATCAGCCGCCGCGAGTTCGTGATGAAAAGCGTGCGCATCGCGGGCGGCGTCGCCGCGGCCGGGGCGCTGTTCGGCTGCGCGGCGGGCGGAAGCGACCGCGCCGGCGCACAAAGCGAAGGGCAGCCGGTCGCGAATAACGTCGAATTCAAGGGCAAGGCCGGCATGATTGCCGGCTATCTCGCGCGTCCGGCGGCGGGCAGAAGTCCCGCCATCGTCGTCACGCACGCGAACCAGGGCATCAACGAGTACAGCCGCGATATCGCGCGGCGGCTCGCGCGCGAGGGCTACG
Source organism: Binatia bacterium (assembly GCA_036522615.1). Classification (GTDB taxonomy): domain Bacteria; phylum Desulfobacterota; class Binatia; order UBA9968; family UBA9968; genus JAJPJQ01. Next base: position 11,009 of record DATDFN010000077.1, read on the forward strand.
CCGCGCTCACCGTCGATTTCCTCTCGCGGCGCGGAGGCACCGCGACGGTCAATCCAAAGGGGGAAGGCTTGAACAGTATACGCGAGCTCGCGCCGTGGCAAAACGTTGCCGAAGACTCTGCCGCCGCGTGCGACTATCTCCGCTCGCTCTCGTCCGTCCGCGGCGACCGCCTCGGGTCGGTCGGCTTCTGCTGGGGCGGCGAGATGACCTTCTCGTCGGCGACGGAGGTGCGCGGGCTTTCCGCCGTCGTAGTCTTCTACGGACGGAGCCCGCAGCCGCTCGATCGCGTGAAAACGATAGAAGCGCCGGTGCTCGCGCACTACGGCGAGAAAGATCCCGGCGTCAACCAGGATATTCCCGGCACGGTCGAGGCGATGAAGAAGTACGGCAAATCGTACACGTACAAGATCTATCCCGGCGCGCAGCACGGCTTTCACACCGACACGTCGGATCGTTATCATCCCGAGGCCGCGAAAGAGGCGTGGGCGCGGACGCTCGAGTTTTTTCAAGTCAATCTCCGGCGTGCGTAAGTTGAGTCGCATGAACATCGACCTCCACTCGCATTTTTTTCCCGTCGAGGCGTTTCGGGGCGCGGGAAAGTTTCGCGACAAGGCGCCTGCCGCCGAGCTCGCCGGCGGACGCTTGACGATCAAGTCGGGCGGCGGCACGCGCGCGAACTTGACCGCCGCCATGTACGACGCCGCCGTGCGGCTGGGCGAGCTCGACCGCATGCAGATCGACCTGCAGGCGCTCTCGCCGTCGCCGATCATGTTGTTTTATTGGGACGACGCCGCTACGGCGGGATATTTTTCGCGCCTGCAGAACGAGGCGATCCGCGCCGTCGCGGCGCAACATCCCGACCGCTTCGTCGGCTTCGGCAGCGCGCCGCTGCAGGACGTCGGCGAGGCGATTGCCGTCGCCGAGCACGCCAAACGAATCGGCCTCAAGGGTCTCGAGATCGGCACGGCGGTCGGCGAGAAGCAGCTCGACGACGGCGCCTTCGAGCCGTTCTTCGAGGCGGCGCAGGCGCTCGACCTCCTGCTCTTCGTCCATCCGACCGAAGACGGCATCGACATGGACGATCCCGTCAATGCGATGCTCGGCAACGTCGTGCAGTTTCCCTACCGCACGACGCTCATGATCGAGCGCATGATCTTAAAAGGACTCTTTGAGAAATATAAAAATTTGCGGCTCTGCCTCTCGCACGGCGGCGGGCTGCTCGCGTTCAACATCTGGCGTCTCGACCACGCCTACGGCGTGCGCGCCGAGCTTAGGAAACACATCGACAAGAAGCCGTCGGAATATCTCGGCCGGTTCTATTACGATACGATCGTTCACTCCGCCGCGGCGCTCGACTATTTGATCCGCACGGTCGGCGCCGACCGCGTCGTGATCGGCACCGATTTCCCGATGGCGATGGGCGATTTCGATCCGGTCGCGCGCATCGCGCAGCTCGACATCTCCGACGACGAGCGTCTGGCCATTCTCGAAGGCAACGCGGCGCGTGCGCTCGGCATCGCGATCCGCCGCATCGACGCAGGCGAAGCTCGATAGCGAGCGAGGAGGGTTTTATGGCGGAAAACACCCGGCCGCGCGTGACGCGGCGAGAATTTCTCGGCACGGCCGCGGCGACGGCGCTCGTAGCGCCGGCGGCGCTCGCCGCCGAAAAGAAAAGCAAGGAGGAGGCAGTGACCAAGGGACCGCTCGTATGGCTTGACATGGACCAGAAGGAGCTCGACGACGCCTACGACCAGAGCGTCTATGCGCCGAACCAGGGCGAGATCCGCAAGCGGCGCATCGCCGCATGCGAGCGGGCGCTCAAGCGGCTGGGACCGCCCGAGCGCGTCGCCTACGGGCCGACCGAGATCGAGAAGCTCGATATCTACAAGACCAATCGTCCGAACGCGCCGGTGCGCATCTTCATCCACGGCGGCGCGTGGCGCAACGGCCGCTCAAGCGAATCCTCCTACATGGCGGAAATGTACCTCGCCGCGGGCGCGCATTTCGTCGTGCCCGACTTCGCCGCGGTTACGGATGTCGGCGGAAATTTGATGGTGATGGCCGATCAGGTGCGCCGCGCCGTCGCGTGGGTGTGTAAAAACGCGACGAGCTTCGGCGGCGATCCCAACCGCATCTATCTCGCCGGCCATTCTTCCGGCGCGCATCTGGGCGGAGTGGTTACCGTCACCGACTGGGAAAAAGATTTCGGCTTGCCGCGCAACGCTCTCAAGGGCGCGATCCTCATCAGCGGCATGTACGATTTGAAGGCGGTGCGGCTGTCCAAGCGCGGCCAGTACGTCAAATTCGACGACGAGACCGAAGAGAAGCTGAGCACGCAGCGCCACCTCGATAAGCTCCACACGCCGCTCATCGTCGGGCACGGCACGCTGGAAACGCCCGAGTTCCAGCGCCAGACGCGCGAGTTCGCCGCCGCCGTCAAGGCCGCCGGCAAGCCGGTCGAGTTCTTCATCGGCGAGGGCTACAACCACTTCGAGATGCAAGAAACGATGGCGAATCCGTTCGGCCTGGGCGGCCGCGCCGCGCTCGAGCAAATGGGGTTCAAGGTAGGAGTATAATTATGGCCAATAAACCCTCCGCGCGCTTTCGCGCATTGTTAAAATCCCCCGAGCTGCTCGTCATGCCCGGCGGCTTCAGCCCGCTGCACGCGCGCATGGCGGAGGCGCTCGGCTACGAGGCGTTTTTCATGGCCGGCTCGCAGATCGCGGCTTATCTCTACGGCTATCCCGACGTCGGGCTCATCGGCGTCGGCGAGAT
>DATDFN010000078.1:0-9858 GCA_036522615.1 Binatia bacterium
GCGGCGCGAACGAAGTTATCCGCGCCGAGCGAGACCCACGCGAGCCAGAGAAACTGCTTGTCGCTTTCGCGCACGGGAATGTAAATCCCGCCGAGAAGGAAATAGTACCGGTCGTCGACGATGCACTGGTCGGAGGACAGCTCGGCACGCGCGGCGCGCTCCTCCGCCGGAATCATGGACCAGAGCGCCGGCGCGGACGCGCCGTAGCTCATCGGCACGCCCTGATGCGTCTCGCCGCAGCGCGAGCAGCGATAGGTGTCGTCGTACCAGGCCATCGGACGCTCTACTTTATTAGTCCCGGAAAAAGCTTCGATGCGTAATCGCGGTTTACGGCTTCAATGAGAGAATTATCGTAGAACGTCTTCGGATCGGCGCTTTTCGCCTTCGGATCCGACGAATCGTCGAGCACGAGGCGAATCGCCGCCGGGTCGATCGTCATGTCCTTGTTCCACACGCGCGCGCCCTGCTGATAATTCTCGCTCAGCACCTGCGCATCGCTGATCTTTTCGTACTTTGCGTCGACCTTCTTGGCGAACTCTTCGTCGTCGAGCGCGCGTTTTAGGCCGTCGAGGCAGGCGCGCAAATACGCCTTTAGCGCGTTGGGATTTTTCTGCGCGAAATCGCGCGTGACCGCCGTGCCCGGACCGATGATCTTGAGGCCGTCCTTGTAATAATCGACGATCACCGGATAGCCCTGCTTGCGCGCGGTTTCGGTCGCCGGCGGAGTGATAATGAGGCCGTCGGCGTTGCCGACGAGAAAAGTCCCGAGCGCCTCCTGGACGCTGCGGTGATAGAGCAGCTTCAAGTCCCGACCGACCTCCATACCGTACTTTCGCGCCGTCATGCGCATCGCGATCTCGCCGAAGGCGCCGGGTGAGGTCGTCGCCACCGACTTTCCGCGGAGCATCTCGACGGCGGTGAGGCCCTTCTGACCGAACAAAACCAGCGAGCTGCGGTCGACGCCCGCGGCGACATAGATGATGTTCGCGCCGGCGAGCGTCGCCGTGATGGCGGCGGCGCCGCCCTGATAAATGTCGATGGCGCCGGAGACAACCCCTTGCACGGCGGCGCTCGCGCTCACCTGCGTGATCGAAACGGTCAGGCCGTGGCGCGTGAAATAGCCCGCTTCCTGCGCGACCAGAAGCGGCAGCGTCGTCGGTCCCCACGCCGCGATCGCAACTTCGAGGCGGCTCTTTTCGGGTTTTGGAAACGTCTCCGCGGTGGGGGCGACTTGCGCCGGCCACATGAGGCCGACGAAAAAGAGCGGCGCAATTTTTCCGCGGCTAAGCTTCATCGCACGTCATTTGAGGTTATAGAACGAGAGCGCGTTGCGGCCGAGAATCTTTTCCTTGCTCTGCTCGCCGATGTCCTTGCGGTCGAGAACCATCTTGGCCGTGTGGGGCCAGTCGCTGTCCCAGTGCGGATAGTCCGACGCGTAGAGAATGCAGTCATCGCCGAATTGCTCGATCATGAACGGCAGCGCGGACTCCTCGCCTTCGCAGGTGAAGAAGCAGCGCCCGGCCTTGATATATTCGCTCGGCGGCATCTTGAGCGGCGGCATCTCGGCGCGGCGCTTGTGAAATTTTTCATCGAAGCGCTCCATCCAGTAGGGCACCCAACCGATGCCGGCTTCCAGGAACGCGACCTTGAGCCTGGGGAAGCGGTCGAGCACGCCGTTGGAGATAACGGAGATGATCGAGATCATCTGCTCGAACGGATGTGAGACCATGTGCACGCCGAGGTATTTATGAAAGCGCAGCATACCCTGCGACACCTGCGCCGTCGCGTGAAACGCAACCGGCACGCCGAGCTCCTCGGCCGCGGCATAGATCGGATCGAATTGCGGCTGGCCGAGGTCGAAGCCGGGGCTCACATACGTCGGCATCATGACAGCGACGGCGCCGAGGCGCGTTACGGCGCGGTGGATTTCCTCTACCGCTTCCGGCGCGGCTTGCGGAGCGACGACTGCGGCGGCCTTGATCCGGCCGCCCGCGGCCTGACCGAACTCATGGGCCCAATCGTTGTACGCGCGCGCGAGCACGGCGGCGAGATCGAACTCGCGCACCAGGCCGATCGAAAGCGCGGGGCTCGGATACGCGACCATGAGCTCGATAGCCTCGGCTTCCATGTCGCGCACGTACGTTTGGGGATTCGCGTCGAGCTTGCCCAGCTTCCCGTTCATCCGGATATCCCATCCGAACTGCAGGAAGAAAGAGCCGCTGCGGCTGCGGTAAGGCTCTGGGAGATGGCGGCGGTAGCAATTATCCGGACCGTCCAACAGATGGCCGTCGCCGTCGATAATACGATAGGGACCGGGCATGCGACCTCCTCAAAGTTAATCCGTCTTATGCTTCACGGGCGGGACCGTCTTTAAATAGTCGGCGACCGCGAGCGCGTCCTCGCGCTTCATGTTTTTGTAGCCTGCTTCGATCACTTCGGCCATCAGCCCCTGGACGTTGTCCAGGTCGGGCTTCGTGCCGGTCTGCAACAGGTCTGCGACGGACTCGCGGCTCCAGTCGCCGATGCCGGTCTCTTTGTCGGGCGTGATGTTGGGAACTTCCACGTTGAGCGGCGGGCCCTTCTTGGCGCCGGCGAGATAAAGCGACGGCTGCGGAATGCCCATGGAGTTGCGCGGCGTGTGGCAATCTGCGCAGATCGATACGTGGTCGGCGAGATAGCGGCCGCGCTCAACGCCGCCGGCCGGCGGCTTCGGCACCGCGGTGTAAGTTTTGGCGACGAAGCGCGACCAAAAGAACGTCGCAATGGGGCGATAAAACGGCACCCATGTGTAGGGCGGCAGCGTCTGCTTACGCACGGGTTTTAAGGTGCGCACATAGGCGATCAGCGCCTTCATATCGTCCTCGGCCATGCCGGAATAAGCCTCGTACGGCATGACCGGCAGGAGCCTTTCGCCGTTCGGCCGCACGCCTTTCACCATCGCGTCGCGGATCTGCTGATCGGTCCAGTTTCCCAGACCGGTTTCCTTATCCGGGGTGATGTTGGTTGAGTATACCTTTGCCAGCACCAGCGGGAATTCGCGCCCGCCGGCGTTTGGCGTGCCTTTGGGCGCGGTGTGGCAGGCGCAGCCGCCCGCGAGCGAGAAAATGTACTGCCCGCGCGCGACGACATCATCGTTCGCCGGCTGCGCAGCGTTCGCGGCCACGCTTAGCAGAATCAGAAGAGAACCGGTCAAGAGCGTCAAGAAGTATCTTTGCATTATTTTTGACTACCGCGAATCCTGTAGTCTAAAAATTCCAGCACCGCGCGGCACGCTTCGTTCACCGGCGCTTTTTTTCCCGCTCGCGCGAGGAGATCGACGACGACGCCGTTGAGGGCTTCGTATTCCAGCGGTTTTTGCGCCTCCAAGTCTTGCAGCATCGACGGCTTGAAGCCGCCGAGGCCGCGCGAGAAGTTGAAAGTATCCTCGATGATCGAAGGCGGAAGCTCGATGCCGGCGATGCGCGCTGCGTCGCGCACTTCCTCCATGCATGCCGCGGCAAGCGGACGCAGCGCGCCGGACTCGATAATCTCGCTCACCGTCGCGCGCGCGAGGCACGAGAGCGCGCAGAACGGCGCGTTCCACACGAGCTTCGACCACATGATTTTCCGGATCTCCGGGCTTACCGAGCACGGAATCTGGGCGGCGGACAAAACCGTTTCGGCGGCTTTCGCCGCTGCGCTGTCGGCGCCGTCGAGCGCGCCCAGCACAATGCGTCCCCCGGCGCTGTGCACGATCGTTCCCGGCGCGCCGAGCTGGGCTCCTAAATACACAACACCGCCGAGCACGCGCTCGCGGCCCCAGCGATTCGCGAGCTTATCGGGATTGTCCACGCCGTTTTGCAGCGAGAGGATGATGGTCCGTTGGTTGATCATCGGCGCGAGCTGTTCCGCTGCGGTTTCGGTGTCGTAGGATTTGACACAGAAAAGAATCAGATCGACCGGCCCGACCTCGCGCGCATCGTCGGTGAAAAGGCCGCGCGCGCGAAAGTCGCCGCCGACGCTTTTGACGAGGAGCCCGTCGCGGCGCAGCGCGTCGAGATGCGCGCCGCGAGCGATGAACGCGACGTTTTCGCCCGCGGCAGCGAGCCGAGCGCCGAAATAGCCGCCCACCGCGCCGCTACCCATAACGGCGATGCTGGTTTGTGCGCCCGTCATTCGTGGAACTCTAGTATCCGCCTATTGCCTTGTCAATTAGACCGTTCCGCCGCGATGTTTCTTCGTGATTCGGCCGCCGCCGCTCGCTTCAGCCCTTTCGGATATGCTATGAAGGTCAGAGTCCATGGAAAGAATCGAGCCCGCTTCCGATCACCTCAAGCTGCGGCGGTACGCCGTCGGTCAGGAGGTCGAGTTCCGCGGCCGGCGCTACAATATCCTCAAGCACACCACGCTCGCCTCGGGCGAGGCCGCGGTCGTGCTCGCCGGCGATAAAGAGCAATTCATCGTCGGCGCGGGACAGTTTCTCGCCGGCGTCGGCGCCGAACAATAAATCCGTCAACGAGGAGCGCTCATGGCTAAAATCAAACTCACGCTCGCGTGCTGGGATTACGATCGCACGCGCGCGCTGCAAGACGGCCGCGTCGAAATCGAAGGCGTCGACCTGACTTATCTTCCGCTCCGCGTCGAAGAGACGTTTTGGCGCATGCTGCGTTACGGCGAATTCGACGCCGCCGAGCTGTCGATGGGCTCTTATCTAATGGCGCGCGAGAAGGGCGCGCCCAAGCTGATCGCGATTCCGGTCTTTCCTTCGCGCGCGTTTCGCCACTCGTGCATCTACATCAACACGAAATCCGGCATTAAAGAGCCGAAGGACATGGCGGGCAAGCGCGTCGGCGTTCCTGAGTATCAGATTACGATGGCGATCTGGGCGCGCGGCATCCTCGAGCACGAGTACGGCGTCAAGCCGGAGCAGATGAAGTGGCTTACGGGAGGCGAGGAGCATCCCGGCCGCGAGGACAAGATCCGCCACGATCTGCCGAAGACGCTCGACATCCGTCCCATCGGCCCCGATCAGACGCTCTCGTCGATGCTCGAGCGCGGCGACATCGACGCGATGATCTCGGCGCACATGCCGTCGCCTTTCGTGCGCCGCGCGCCCAATGTCGCGCGCCTGATCCCGGACTTTCCCAGAGTGGAGAAGGACTACTACCGCCGCACGAAGATCTTTCCGATCATGCACACGGTCGCCCTGCGCGAGGATTTTTACGAGAAACACCCGTGGGTGGCGCAGAGCCTTTATAAGGCCTTCGCCGAGTCGAAGAAAATTTGTCAGGAGTCGATGTACGAGTTCTCCGCGCTCAAGTACATGCTCGCGTGGTCGATCGCGGAGATGGAGGAAGAGCGCGAGCTATTCGGCGCCGGCGAGCGCTGGCCTTACGGCCTGGAAGCGAACCGCCATGTGCTGGAGACGCTGGTGCAATACGCGCACGAGCAGGGCCTCATCAAGACCCGGCCGGACTTGAAGAGCCTGTTCGCGCCGAACACGCTCGAAGAATTTAAGATTTGATCTAAGGATTTAATCGTGCGTGGCGAGCCGTCGGTGCGAGCGCTCGCGCCGCGCGCCTCGTTTCACGAACTCCAGCGCGCTCAGCTCGACGCATTTCTCGCACACCTGAATGATCGCCGGAGTTTCGAGCTGCTCGACGAAGTTGTGTTCAGGCCATCCCGGGCACTCTTCCACAAAGTGCCAATCTTCCAATCCGCTTCTATCGGTGCGAAACCTCAGTTGCATCGTCCTCCCTCCAGCCTCCAGTCAATCGGACTCAGCCAGCCTCGTGCGAGAATAAAGTCATCGGAAGTAATCAACAATCCGGTAAATCCCGGAGTTTCTGCTGACAAATACCTGATTTGCGGGCAAATAGCGCGATTTCCGCGCGATCGATTTGACATGCGACGGCTCCGGGCGTTACCCTTCGGCCATGGCTGACGAGAAAACCACCGCTCCGGTCGAAGAGGTAAAATGGTGGATCGACCGTGGGCCGGTTAAAGAGCGCGAGAAGCAGACCGGCCTCGACCGCGGAATCATCGAGAAGTGGACTTACGAGTTGTTGAAGGACTACCGCCAGGAACAGGCGGTAAAAAACGTCGTCGATATCAATCCGCGCACGCTGAAGGATCTCTCGCAGGCGCCGCTCGGCTGGAATTATATCAACCTGGGCGTGGGAACTTATCCGCCGGAGCGGCTCGAGAAGATCAAAAAATCGATCGCGCTCCCGCCCGGCGCACGCGCTTTATTGATGGATGCGGGCTACTCGGTGCGCCTGCTCGTCACCGGCGAGCCGGTGGGCGCGCGGCTCGTCGACGTTAATTTTACCGAAGGCCCGTCGCTCGACTTTTTCGTCGACAACGAACTCATCGAAGAGAAATTATTTTCCAACCTGGAAGTCGCGCTCAGGAATTTGCAGAAAAGCCTGGCGGATTATCTCACCGCACCTAAAAAAGACTAACTTTTTTCGAAACCCGAAACGCTCAATGGCAGCCGCACGTCTTCGGCGTGCAGCCGCAGCCGCCGCCGGTGCTGGGCGGCTCCGCGCCGCCCGCGAAAGAGCGGATGTCTCGCCCCGAGCTGAAGACTGAAAGCAGCCGCTTGACGTCGGGGCTCGCGCAGGAAGGACAGGATATCTTCTCGTTCGACGAGCGTAAGAGCTCTTCGAACGTTCGGTCGCACGCGCCGCAGCGGTATTCATAGATCGGCATCGTTCAACCTCGCACGGTTTCGTTAGAATCTTCGGCCGGCGTTTCCGAGGAGATCGGCACCAGACTCGTCACTTCCAGGCCGTAGCCGGAGAGGCCGACGAGATTTTTTTTGTTGTTCGTCAAGAGACGCATCTTGCGCACGCCCAAGTCGCGCAGAATCTGCGCGCCGATGCCGTATTCCCGGAAATCGGCCTGATAGATGAAAGACGGGTTGATGTCGGTCTGGCTCTTGCCGGCGCGGATGGGATACTTCATGCGCGCCGGGCGCAGATCCTTGCCGTCGGTCTGGAGGTAGAGGATCACTCCCCGCCCCTCATCGGCGATGATCTCCATCGAGCGCTCGATGACGGCGCCGGTGTTCAAAAGCTCGAAGCCGAACACGTCGCCGGGAATGTATTTCGAATGTACGCGCACGAGCGTCTCGTCGTGCGGCTTGATTTCGCCTTTAATGAGCGCGAGATGCTCGCTCGGATCGACGTGCGTATTGTAGACGACCGCCTGGAAGTCGCCGAATTTCGTCGGCAGCCGCGCGGAGGCGACCCGGTAGACGAGGCTGTCGTTCTGCAGCCGGTACTGAATCAGATCGGCGATTGTCACGACCAGGAGGCCGTGCTCGGCGGCGAATTTTTCCAGGTCCGGCAGCCGAGCCATGCTGCCGTCGTCGTTCATGACTTCGCAAATGACTCCCGCGGGCCTGAGGCCGGCGAGGCGCGCGAGATCGACGGAGCCTTCCGTCTGCCCGGCGCGCACCAGCACGCCGCCGTTGCGTGCGCGGAGCGGAAAGATGTGGCCCGGCGTGACGAGATCTTCCGGGACGGCGGCGTCGGCGACGGCCGCGATAATCGTATTCGCGCGGTCGGAGGCGGAGATTCCGGTCGTGACATTTTTCACGCCGTCGATCGAGACAGTAAAGGCCGTGCCGAAAGGCGAAGTGTTCTCGGACACCATCATATGTAAGTCGAGATGGCGCACGCGCTCCTCGGTGAGCGTGAGACAGATCAGGCCCCGCCCGTAGCGCGCCATGAAATTGATCGCCTCGGGCGTCGCCTTCTCCGCCGCCATGCAGAGATCGCCTTCGTTCTCACGGTTTTTGTCATCCATCAGGATGACCATGCCGCCGCGGCGAATCTCTGCTATCGCTTCTTCGATGGTGGCGATCGCCATTAGAAGCCTACTTTACCCATGGGGGTGCGGAAGATCAACCGCCGATATTTCCGTCTGCGTCTTGCGCTTTTGCTCGAGCAGATCCTCGATCAGCGCTTTGGCGTCCGCGCTGTCCCACGGACGGATGCCGATCGCCTTGGCGACAAACCGCCCGTCGCGATCGATCAGATAGGTAAGCGGCAGGCTAAACGCGCCGTAGCTCTCCGATACGTCGCCATGCGGATCGAGCAGCCCTTGAAATGTGATGCCCAGCTCATCGAAGAAATGCCGGACCGACGCTTTATCCTCTTTGAAATTCACCGCGACGACAACGAGCCCACGATCCTTGAATTGGCGATGCAGCGCTTCCATCATGGGCATCTCGTCGCGGCACGGGCCGCACCACGTCGCCCAGAAATTCAGGAAGACCACCCTGCCCCGGAATTCCTTCAAGCTCGTGTTCCGGGCGCCGAGATCGACAAGCGTAAAATCCGGCGCCGCCGTGCTTTTCTTCGGCTTCTCGAGCGAGAGCTTGCGAAAGCGGTCGGGCGCGCCGGCGGTCGGCGGCGGAGGCTGGAGAAACCGCGGACGGCTATAATAGACGAACAGCAGCGCGCCCAAAATGACGATCAGGATGACGAGGCGAATACGGGATGAGTTAATGGCGCGTTCTTCGATCATTCGTGCCGGCGTGACGTAAAAAAGAATCGCCCGCCGGAGAGAAAAAGTCAATTCTCCGGCGGGCGATGGATAGGAAAACAGGACCTGGAAGCTAGAAGGTATAAATTCCCTGGAGCGCGAAGGTCGTCTGGTACTTATCGGCGCTGGCAGCGCCGTTTTTATACACGTCTTTATTCGCGAAATCCTGGCGTATTTCCGCGCGGCCGAGCAGCTTGGCGGTGAACTTATAGGCGCCCGTCAACGTGAGCTCGCCGAGAGCTATGTTTTTCTCGGGGTGCGTCGCGCCCAACCCAAACGTCCGCGCGCCATTCTGATCCCAAAAGAACTCGCCTCGCAGCGAAGTGTTGACGCGGTCGGTCCAGTCATACGAGAAGATGCCCGCCAAGGCATTCCACCACGCGCTCTTGGTCCGCGTAACGCCGACGGCCGGCACGAGAGCCCTATCCTCGTAGCCGGGCGTCCATTCTAAAAAGACCGTTATGGGGTCGAACTTGATCGTAGCGACGTTGCTCAACACGACGCGGGTGCCGCCGGTGTGGGCTTTGATGCCGATGCCCGGCGACGTCCACTCTTTTCCGACCGTGCCGTTCGAGGTGAACGAGAAATTATCGTTAATCGTCCAGTTAATGCCGCCGAGGAAACTCGGCCCGCTGCTGTTGTCCGCCGGATTGTCCCAGCCGGTGATTAGACCGCCGCTCGCGCTGAAGGTCTTCGAGAACGGGTATGTGAACAGTGTGCCAAGATGCGTGATAGGAATGGCGAAATTGAAGGCGAAGGAGCGCGAGATGTTGTTATTGTAGTTGCCGGGCGCGGGTAGAATCTCGGTGCCTAGAGGGGTGACGAACTTACCCGCTTTCACGGCGATGCCCTCGCCCACAGGGATAGTGTATGTCAGGAATACCTCCCGCAGCTCCGCGGAAGGTTCTTCGACGATACGCGGCCCCCAGAGCGTCGCTTCTCTCAAGAGCTCGCCTGCCCTGCCGATATCGGCGGAAAAATGAAACCCGACGCCCCAGTCTTTTTCCGGCTTGTCGATGGTAATGTTGAAGGCGTTGAAGACGACTTTATTGTGATCCTTGTCGAAATACCGGCCGCTGATCTGGCTCTTGTTCGGATGACCGTCGCTCGGATGGTTCGAGCTGTACGTATAGCTGGCATCCAGGAAGCCGCTGAAATCGAAGCCGGTCGCCTTTGAGATTGCGGCTTTCGCGTCGTCAACTGCGTTGTCGACCGGCCCAATGAAAGGCTCCAAGCCCATCACACCCGGACTGAGCGGTTTCGGTCCCTCTGGGGCCGGAGCCGGCGCGCCGGCGGGCGGCGGAGGCTGGTCGGCGGCATATG
>DATDFN010000079.1:0-30680 GCA_036522615.1 Binatia bacterium
TTTTATCGAAGCGGACGGGAAAGACGATCTTCTTGAGACCGGCCGAGCGGGGAATCTTTCTGACTATTTCCTGCGTGATGTTCGATTTGAATTGCTTATATGGCCCGAAGCCGTAAACGAGGACGCGCATTGCTTTAAGGAACACTAGCGCCTAGCAAAGGAAAGTTGCTTGATTTCGCCTCCGCGCGAACGATACCTGATTAGACCATCGGAAAGAGGCATGAATTCGACGAAATCGCCTGGAACTTTCTCCACTCGAATAGTCTTCTTAAGTAATCCGTTCGGAAGGAACTCCTCTATTCGATAAAGCCAAATTTCGGAAGAGACGTGTGCCGCGAGATAGTTTCCGCCCGACTCGGAATCCAGCTTGCCGACTGTGATTTGTATCACCCGAGCAAATTCAAAATCGGCACAGCTATCTTTGCCTGCAGGAACATCGATATGAGTCATATCAATGTAAGCACTACTGCCCTTGCGTCCATCCGCGTGATGAAAATTCTTATATTGAACGAAACCGCCGAATGTCGCTACGCCTTTCTCGGCGAAACTCCGTACCAAATGTTCTTCACCGGGCTTCAAGCCAATCACGAAGTCAACGCCCATTCCTATGATATGACTATCCAGATATTCGCCGGTTAGCGGGACTAGCGGCCCCGGTGCAAGCCCTTCTTTGACGCGCGTGACATTGAGGTCTTTGTCCACTCTAAAAATTACAATCGGCGCTGATTGTCGGTAGTGCGGAGTGGTATGGACGGTAACCTCCGGCAAACCGTCTCCATCTAAGTCTGCGATCACGGCATTCTCTATCTTCGTCCTATATCGTGTCTCGCCGAATACTTCGGGGTAGTCCTTTTCGAGGATGTATCGTTGAACAGCGAGGAATTCTTTCGGTATCGGAGGCTGCTGCGCGAAACTGATCGCTGCTATAGCGGTAACGCTCGCGATCGTAAGCGCATAAAAATAGGGGCGGGTTTTGAGTCCGCCCCTATGATTTTTCGACATATGTTCTAGAAGGAATTATTCTTTTTCCGCCGCCTTGAAATCGACCGGCGCGGTCTCCGGCGCCGACGGCTCGACGTAGATCTGCGCCCCGGATTTCTTGAACTGCTCGGATTTCTCCTTCATGCCGGCCTCCAGCGCGGCGGCTTCCTCGATCCCCTTCTGCGCCGCGTAGTCGCGCACGTCCTGCGTGATCTTCATCGAGCAGAAGTGCGGCCCGCACATCGAGCAGAAATGCGCGAGCTTGGCGCCTTCGGCGGGAAGCGTCTCGTCGTGAAACGCCTTCGCGGTGTCGGGGTCGAGGCTGAGATTGAATTGGTCCTCCCAGCGGAACTCGAAGCGCGCGCGCGAGAGCGCGTCGTCGCGCATCTGCGCGCCGGGATGGCCCTTCGCTAAATCGGCGGCGTGCGCCGCGATCTTGTAGGCGATGACGCCGTCCTTCACGTCTTTCTTGTCCGGCAGTCCCAAGTGCTCCTTCGGCGTGACGTAGCAGAGCATCGCGGTGCCGTACCAGCCGATCATCGCCGCGCCGATCGCGCTCGTGATGTGATCGTAGCCCGGCGCGATGTCGGTCGTGAGCGGCCCGAGGGTGTAGAACGGCGCCTCGTGGCAGACTTCGAGCTGCTTCGTCATGTTCTCGTGGATCAGATGCATCGGCACGTGGCCGGGGCCTTCGATCATCACCTGCACGTCGTGCTTCCAGGCGATGTCGGTGAGCTCGCCCAAGGTCTCGAGCTCGCCGAACTGCGCCTCGTCGTTCGCGTCGGCGATCGAGCCCGGGCGCAGGCCGTCGCCCAGCGAGAACGACACGTCATAGGCCTTCATGATCTCGCAGATCTCTTCGAAGCGCGTGTACAGGAAATTTTCCTTGTGATGCGCGAGGCACCATTTCGCGAGAATGGAGCCGCCGCGCGAGACGATGCCGGTCACGCGCTTCGCCGTCAGCGGGATGTAGCGCAGCAGAACGCCGGCGTGGATCGTGAAATAATCCACGCCCTGCTCCGCCTGCTCGATCAGCGTGTCGCGATAAATCTCCCAGGTTAGTTCCTCGGCCTTGCCGTTGACCTTTTCCAGCGCCTGGTAGATCGGCACCGTGCCGATCGGAACCGGAGAGTTGCGGAGAATCCACTCGCGCGTCTCGTGGATGTTCTCGCCCGTCGAGAGGTCCATGACCGTGTCCGAGCCCCAGCGGATCGCCCAGATCATCTTCTCGACCTCTTCCTCGACGGAGGACGCGACGGCGGAGTTGCCGATGTTCGCGTTGATCTTGACCAGGAAGTTGCGGCCGATGATCATCGGCTCGCTCTCGGGATGATTCACATTCGCGGGAATGATCGCGCGGCCGCGCGCGACCTCGTCGCGCACGAACTCGGGCGTGACGAATTTAGGAATCGCGGCGCCGAAGCTGTTGCCGTGCGCGCCGTTGCCGTTGGCAAGCGCCGCCTCGCGGCCGAGGTTCTCGCGGATCGTGATGTATTCCATCTCGGGCGTAACGACGCCCTTTTTCGCGTAGTGCATCTGCGAGACGTTGCGCCCCGGCTTCGCGCGCAGCACCGGCCGGCGCGACTCCTCGGGGAAACGCTCCGTGCCGTGCGCGGCGTTGTGGCGATAGCTGCCCTTGATCTCCTCCGTGTCGCCACGCGCTTTGATCCATTCGCCGCGCAGCGCGGCGAGACCTTTTCTCAAATCGATATGCGTCTGCTGGTCGGTATAAGGGCCGGACGTGTCGTAGACCGTCAACGGCGGATTCGCCTGCCGCCGTCCGTTCGCCGAAAAGCCCTCGCGCGTCGGCGAGACGGCGATCTCGCGCATCGGCACGCGCACGCCAGCCTGGCTGCCGGCGGCGTAGACTTTTTTCGACGCGGGCAGCGGCTCGGTGGTGATTATCGCTGTGCTCGGCTCTTTACCGTTTCCGTTGGTACCCGACATGATGACCTCCTTGGAACTCGGCCATTCGCAAAACCGGCCGCTTCTTGGCGCCGAATCTCCGACACAAAAAAACCGTATCCGACTCGCCACCCGCCGGTGGCAGGGAATACGGTTTAAGTTCGTCCCTGAAGCAAGCTCAGGGACCGTGACTCTCACGCTTCCCTACGCCGGTGCTATCCGGATCAGGTTCAGAGGGTTGCTCGATTGCTCGAGCTCTCAGTCCGTTCGACGGACACCCCTAGCAATGTTGACTCAGACCTAACAAATGACTCCGGCCAAGTCAATCAAGGATGCTAGTCTTGCCGGTAGCGTTCCACCGCCTCGTCGTAAAGCTCGTCCTTGCCCTTCTCGTCCAGCTTTCGCGAGCGCTCCGTCAGGACTTTTTTGTCCTCGACGAAGTCCTGGCGCGAAAAGCCCAGGTTGCCGGGATGGAGGCCGGTGTCCATGCGTATCGCGTCGCACGGACAGGCCTCGACGCAAAAGCCGCAGTAGATGCAGCGCAGCGTATCGATCTCGTAGCGCACGGGGAATTTTTCCACCGGATTGTCGGGATACTCGCCCGCCTCGATGTAGATGCACTCGGCCGGGCAGGCGGTGGAGCAGAGAAAGCAGGCGGTGCAGCGCACGCTGCCGTCCTCCTTTAACGTCAGGCGATGCCGGCCGCGGAACGTGTCGGGATAAGCGATGCGCTCCTCGGGATATTGGATCGTGACGGCGGCCGACTTGTTCTTCGCCAAACCGAACAGATGCAGCGTATGGATCGCGAGGTTGCGCCAGAAGCGGTAGCCGGTAACGAACAGGCCCCGGGTGATCTCCGGGAAGTAGAGCTTTTCCCAGAGGCTCATATGCTCGACTCTTTGCATAAACGAAGGCTAAAATCTCGCGGTTTACTTTATTGATTCATAACGGATTTCATCCGCTACTTCAAGAAAACTTTGGCCATCACTCGCTGTCGTAGCGGAGGATCGAGAAGGAGCGGCAGCCGAGCTTCTCGCGGCCTTTTAAAAAGCTCAGCTCGATGACGAAGGCGCACTCGACGACTTCGCCGCCGAGGACCGAGACCAGCTCGCAGGCCGCCTTGGCCGTGCCGCCGGTCGCGATGAGATCGTCCACGATCAACACGCGCGCTCCGGGCTTGATCGCGTCGCGATGGATCTCCAGCGAGTCCGTGCCGTACTCCAGCTCGTACGAGGCGCTATGCGTCTCGTACGGGAGCTTGCCGGGCTTGCGCACGATGCAGAAGCCGGCGCCGAGGCGATAAGCCAAGGCGGCGCCGATGATGAAGCCGCGCGACTCGATGCCGAGCACCGCGTCAATTTTCTGGTCGCGGTAGCGCTCGGCCAAAACGTCGATGGTCTTGTGAAACAGCGGGCCGTTGCCGAGGAGCGGCGTGATGTCTTTGAAGACGATGCCTTTCTTAGGGAAGTCGGGAATGTCGCGGATCGCGCGGCTCAAGTCGGAAAATTTCTCGTCCATCGCATGGAGGTATCACAGACACATTTTCTCGGCAAACCGCCCTTCGACAAGCTCAGGGCAAACGGGTTACCTTCTGTCATGCTGCGCGCAGCGAAGCATCTCTCCGGAGAGATTCTTCGGCTTCCCCTCAGAATGACAAGGCAGCATGCCTGAGGCTATTAACGAATCAAATCCGTTCGTGCTGAGCTTGTCGAAGCACTCGTAATTTGTTTTATCCCCAGACCTGCCGGGCCGTCTCCACGACCAGCTCCAATTTTCTCCTCTGGTCGTCGGGGGTGACGAGATTGCCGATCACGTCGGAGGCGAAGCCGCACTGCGGGCTCACCGCCAATTGATCGACGGGAATGTGCCGGCTCGCGTTGTCGATGCGCCGCTTGAGCTCATCGATCTTTTCCAGCTCCGGCACCTTCGTGGTCACGAGACCGAGCACGACGGTCTTGCCTTTCGGCACGAAGCGCAGAGCCTCGAACGTGCCGGCGCGCGGGCTGTCGTACTCCAGCAGAAAGCGGTCGTGGTTGAGCCCGTTGAGCAGCTTCTCGGCGATCGGATCGTAGGTTCCTTCGCGGTGCCACATGCTGCGCTGGTTGCCGCGGCAGATGTGGATGCCGAAGGTCACGCCCGGAAAGCCGTCGATGACCGCGTTGTCGGCTTTGATCGAGCGCGCGAAATTCTCCATCGGGTCTTCGCCGCGCGCGCGCATCGCGTCGAGCGACGGCTTGTCGACGTACGCGGTGTAGCCCGGCGCGTCGATCTGAATGTAGCAGCAGCCCGCGTCGACGAGGCTCCGAATCATCGCGCGCTCGATCTTCACGAGATCGGCCATGAAGTCGTCCACGGTCGGATAAATCGCCTTCGACCGCTGGTGATCGAAGCGCTGCGCGATGCGGTCGGGGCCGATGAGCGTCACCTTGGCGGGCTTCTTCGCGACGGTTTGGACAAATTGGTATTCATCGAGCGGCAGGTTGTGCGTGAGCTTTAGCTTCTCTACGACCGGCCGGCGCTGCGACACGGCGGTCGCCTTTTTCTCGTCGACGGGGAATTCCCAGCGCTGGAGCGGCGCGGCACCGTGGACGCGCGCCTCGTAGAATTTGAGATCGGCTTTCGCAGCGTCGAACCCGGAGACCGACGCGCCGAAGCTGTCCTGGAAATTGAGCCGCCGCATCTCGCCGTCGGTGACGACCTCGAGCCCGGCGGCTTCCTGGAGCGCGACCGCCTCGCGGACCGCTCGGTCCTCGGCCTCGCGAAGCTCGTCGGCGTCCATCTGCCCCTCGTCGACCATCTCGCGCGCGCCTTTGAGATAATCGGGCCGCAGCAGGCTGCCGACGACGTCGGTGCGAATTTTTTTAAGGTCGCTCATGGCTCAACTGTTAGGCGACGCGTCGGTCGATGTCAACCGGCTTCGGCCACTCTCACCTCGATGCTCTCCCTCAAGGGAGAGGCAGAAGAAAATTCGCGATTGTCTCAGAGAAAACGGGCCGGATTTTCGCCCTGTCCCTCAGGGAGAAGACCGGGGTGAGGAAACATTCGCGGTGCAGCAATGCTCCGGTTCGTATTTCTGCGGGCGCAGATAGTTGAGCGGATTCTCCGCAACGTTGTCTTTGCGGATCTCGAAATGGAGGTGCGGCGCGGTCGCGTTTCCCGTGCTGCCGACCTCGGCGATCGTCTGCCCCTGCGCGACGGTGTCGCCCTCCCGCACGCCGTTCTTCCGGTTGTGCGCGTAGACCGACGTGAGGTTGCCGCCGTGGCGCACGATGACGATGTTGCCGTAGCCGCGGAGCTGATCGGCGTAGATCACTTCTCCGCTCTCGACCACGCGCACCGGCGTGCCCTCGGCGGCGGCGATGTCGATGCCGTCGTGAATGCCCTCGCCGCGTGCGCCGAATGCGGAGGTGACGAGGCCTATAATCGGCCATTCGAGCGCGCCGTTGCCGAGGACGGGAAAATTCGCCGACGGCGGCCGGAGGGCGATCGAGGACGGCGTGATAATCTCGACCGGCAGCTCGCGCGCCGCGCCGGGGATAAAGATTCTCTGCCCGACGCTGATCTGGTTGGGATCCGCGATGCCGTTGATGCGCGCGAGCTGCTGGAAGGTGAAGTCGTACGCCTTGCCGATGCGATAAAGGTTCTCGCCGCGCTTGACGACGTGATAGATGCCCGGGCCGGAGATCGCGGGCGCGGGCGGCGACGGTCTAAAAAGCGAGCAGGAAGAAATAAAAAATGAAAGCGAGAGAAAAGCAAAAAGCGCGGCGGTGGGCGTCAGTCGGCCCAACCGTATTTCCCCCATAATTTGACGAAGCGGCACTCGCCGAGGTTTTCTTCCTGGAAGCCGGACTCAGTACGGCGGATGCGCTTCAGCACCTGCGACTCTTCGTCGCCGAGCGGAATCACGAGACGCCCGCCGGGCGCGAGCTGATCGAGAAGCGGCTTGGGAATATTCGGTGGCGCGCCCGCGGTGACGATGATCGCGTCGTACGGCGCGTGATCGGACCAGCCGATCGTGCCGTCGCCGACGTGGAGCGCGACGTTATAGTAATGCAGCTCGTCGAGCACGGCGCGCGCGCGCGCCGAGAGGGGGCGGATCTTCTCGATCGAGAAAACCTGCGCCGCGAGCAGCCCGAGCACGGAGGTCTGATAGCCCGAGCCAGTGCCGACTTCGAGCACCTTCTCCTCGCCTTTCAGCTCCAGCGCCTCGGTCATGAGGCCGACCATGTACGGCTGCGAGATCGTCTGCTTCTCGCCGATCGGCAGCGGCCCGTCGTCGTAGGCGCGACTCGCGAGCGCCGACTCGACGAAGAACTCGCGCGGCACTTTGCGCATCGCCTCGGCGACGCGCGGGTCTTTGACGCCGCGTCCGACGACCTGCTCCTGCACCATTTTTTCCCTGGCGCGGATGTAGGCGGTCGGGCTTCTATCGGGCATGAATGTTTTTGGAGGAAATGGTCGGGGCGACCGGATTTGAACCGGTGACCTCACGCACCCCAAGCGTGCGCGCTACCAGACTGCGCCACGCCCCGATCGAGACTGTGTTTGATAAGTACTTTTAACATTTACGAGGGGGAGAAAGCAATTGAATTTGAGCCGCGCCGGCGTTAAGAAGGGTATCCCGCCCATGGGCTTTAGAGAACTGAAGTCCCGTTACCACAAGTTGAAAACCGGATTGCGCGGCGCCAATCTCGCAGGCCCCTTCGCGCTCGCCGCTTCCGTGCGGCGGTTCCTTTCCGAACCGATCACGCTCGAGCGCGCGAAGGAGGGACTTCGAGCTGCGGTCGCCGACCGTGAGGATAGATTCCTAGGCCTTGTTCGCGCGCGCGTCTACGCCCGTCCATCGAGTCCCTTTCTCAAGCTCCTGCGGTGGTGCGGCTGCGACTACGCGGAACTGGAACATCAGGTGCGGCGCTACGGTCTGGAGGCAACGCTGGAGCGCTTGGCGGCCGAAGGAGTATATCTCACAGCCGATGAGGCCAAGGGCAAAAAGGAGGTCGTGCGCGGCAACGAATCGTTCCGCGTCGACCCTCGGAGCCTGGAGAATACGGAGCTGTCGGCCAACTATTTCTCCCAGAGCAGCGGCACCAGCAATCGACCCACAAGGTCCGCCGTATCGCTCGATCGCCTGGCGATTTGGGCGCTCATCGGAAGTGTCTTTTATGCCGCACACGATCTCTTTTCCTGCTCCCACGCAGTGTACGACGCCGCACTCCCCGCCGGCGGCGGTCTGAGAAACCTCCTGATCAACGCGAAGCTCGGCATCGCAACGGACCGCTGGTTCGCCAGAAGCGTCGGCCAGATGACGCTCGGCGGCCGCTATTATCATTTTATGACGCGCTTGATCGTGCTCGCGGGAAAAAGCGCAAGCGCGGGCCCCGGCCTGCCAATGCCCGAGTTTATTTCCGTCGGAGACACCGGCCGGATCGTCGATTGGGTGCGGAATGAAACGCGCCGGGCAAAGCGCTGCTGCATCACCACCGCAGCGAGCAACGCCGTCCGCATTGCGCGGGTTGCCGCCGAAACCGCGGTTTCGCTCGAAGGCACGACGTTCCTCGCCAGCGGCGAGCCGCTCACTCCGACCAAACGAGAACTGATCGAGCGTGTCGGCGCCGTGGTGATTCCCATGTACGGCTTCGAGGACTTGGCGGTCAGAGTCGGCTATGGTTGCCCCCGTCCCGCGCATACGGACGAGATGCACGTCAACTGGCAGGGCCTCGCGGTCGTCGCGCATTCCCGCGCGCTGGCCGACGGCTCGGACATCCGGCCGCTGCTCTTCACCTCGCTGCAGCCGCTGAGTCCGCGCTTTTTTCTCAACGTGGAGAACGGCGATTACGCGACGCTCTCGCAGCGCGGCTGCGGCTGCCTGTTAGAAAACGCCGGCTTCACGCTGCACATTCACGGCGTGCGCAGCTTCGAGAAATTCACCAGCGAGGGGATGAACTATTTTTATGGCGATCTCTTCGAGCTGTTCGAGAAAACCCTGCCGGCCGAATTCGGCGGCGGCCCGGGGGATTATCAGCTGATCGAGGAAGAAGATGCGGGCGGGCAAACCCGATTGACGCTGCTGTTGCACCCTGCGGTCGATGGAGTAGACGAGGCGAAGTTGATTGCGCGTCTGAAGGAGGCGCTGCGGAGCGGCGCCAGCGGAGGACGCTTCATGACGGATATCTGGCAGAATGCCGGGACATTGCGCGTGTTGCGCGAGCCGCCGAGGGCGAGCGCCCGCGGCAAAATCCTGCCGCTGCATATCACAAGGTGATTTATCAGATTGTGCCTCGCCCGATTCGAGATTGAGTTTGATAGGCCTTTTTTGCATTTACAAGGGAGAGAAAGCAATTGGAACACTCGCCATCAGCTTTTCTGCAGTGTGCACTTTTTCGTTAAAGTCATTGCATCAACTCCATGAATGCTGGTGAATCAATCTTGAAACCCTGAATGAACCACCGGTCACCCTTCTTTACTGTAACAATTTGCAGCCGCGCTGGTCCTCGATCGAATTCTGCTTCCGCAACATACTGACCCAATACAATTTTTCCCTTGTTAGCATCGACCGTCATACCTACTGTGCCTTTAGCGCCTTTATACAGTCTCAAATGACCGAGCTTTCGATACACATTGAGAACTTTTTCAAACTCATCGGGTTTCATGGCTGCCTTGAATTCGTCACTCGCATACGTAAAAAAAGCTTCTTTTGTCATATCGCCCAAAATGTTCGGCGCTACTTTATCGATAAAGTCCGTACTCTCTTTGTCGAGCGCCGTGCCTTTCACGACAAAAACGGCGACGAAAATAATTACTGCAAGAATTAACACTCCGAAAACAGCACCCAAGATTTGCAGGGATTTTTTCAAAATGTCCCTCCTTGAGCGTCAAGGGGAATCATCCGCGGCACGTGATCCTTCATCTCGCCTGCTTTGACGAGCTTCTCGATCACGTCGACGTGGACGACGGGATTTTGTGCGGGATCGCGGATCAGATTCGGCGGTTCTTCGCCGCGCATGCTGGCTTCGATCGTCTTCTGCCAAAGCTTGCGCACCTGGACAACGCCGCGGTCGGAGTGGCCCAGGTGCTCGCGCGCGCGGTCGACGATCGCGCCCTGCCCGACTTGCGCCGCGGTGTCCTGTCCGTTGATCGATGCCATGTCGTATTGCTTGCGCGTGCCGCGCATGAGCGGCGCCGGGCGCGGGCGGTCTGTCTGCATCTGCCGCGGCTTGCCGTCGGCCGCAGGATATATGCGCAGCGTGAAGCTGCGCGTGCTGGTGTCGTCGATCGGCATGCGCCACGAAACGTCCACCATCGCCGGCTCCGGATCGCCCGGCAGCGAGCCGCCGTGGTGCACGACGAGGAGCGGCGGCAAGTACGCGACCTCGCGATGCCATTCGGTCCCCGGCTTCGGCCCCTGCCGCCGCGCGACGTAGTACGCCATAGATTCATTCGCCGCGACCTCGAACTCCGGCCGCTCCATCCATTCCGGCGCGGCCGGCTCGCCGTGCACCGGCCGGCCGTGCAGCACCGTCGCGTGCACCGGGTCGAGGCCGTTCTCGAGCTGCTGCATGTAATTGCACTCGCGCACGTAGCCCGCATAGACGCGCTCGCCGTCGGTGCGCAGGAGAAAATGATAATTGTTCAACTCCGGCGGTTTGCCCTTGCCCATGTAGGCCCAGATCATGCCGCCCAGCTCGCGCACCGGATAGGATTTCAGCTTGATCTTGTTTTTGAAGTCGCTGCCCGGCGGCTCGCCGGGCTGCTCGATGCAGCGCCCCTCAACGTCGTAGACCCAGCCGTGATAGCAGCAGCGGATGCCGCCGGCCTCGATCCAGCCGTATTCGAGCGACGTGCCGCGGTGCGCGCACGCGGGCTCGATGAGCCCGACGCGGCCGGACTCGTCGCGGAAGAGAATCAGATCTTCGCCGAGCCAGCGCACGAGGCGCGGCGCGTCGGACTTATGCTCGTGTGAGAATCCGACCGGCAGCCAATATTTTCTCAGCGTCTCGCCCGCGGGGGTGCCCGGGCCGACGCGCGTCAATAGATCGTTTTCTACGGCGTCCATATCGGCCGAGTCATACCCCATCGGCCGCCGGCTTTCCAGAACTAGCCGTCGAGCTCGGGGTAGTGGCGGAAGATGCCCATCTCGTTGAACGGGATGCGCCGCTCGGAGGCGAGGTAAGCCGCGAGCCGCGGGCGCGCGGCTATTTTCTTGCGCAGCGCCGCGAGGCGCTTGAGCTTGCGCTCGTGCCGTTTCATCGCGCGCGGGAACGCGTAGCGGAGCCCCTCCATGATCTGAAACAGCGAAAGATCGAGGTACGTCGCTTTATTGCCGACGGCGTAGCCGGACTTGCCGTTGCGCCTGATCGCCTTCTCGAAATAGCCGAGGTACTTCGGAATTCGCCGCTTGCGGAAATCCTCGGCGCGCCGCTTCGCTTCACTCTTCTGCTGCTCGTAATAGAGCATACCGGCGATCGGGTGATGCACCTCGCTGGCTTCTTCGACGAGGTCGGCGATCGTTAGCTGGAGCTGATGCGCCCACAATCGATCCGCTTCGCCCCGCGGCGCGAGCCGGAGCCGCGGCCCGAGATAAAGCAAAATATTCGATGTCTGCGCGATGACGAGAGTCCCCGATTTCAAGAACGGCGGCGCGTACGGCGGGCGCTTGACCGACGGGCTCTCGAGAAAGCGATACAACTTATTCATCCCGCCCTTCGTTCGCGCGACGTCGACGTACTTCGCGCCCGCGTCTTCCAGCGCGAGGCGGATGAATTCTCCGCGTCCTTGAATCGACGGCCAGTAGTAGAGTTCGTAGGGCATTTATGGTTCTCCCCGCCGATGTTTAATAGCTAAATCGTGCGGCGGTCAAGTCGCTGTAGTAATCCCTACGCGCCGGCGCGGTGTCTTTGACGCGCCAGCACGGATGCTAAAATTAATCGGCGACTGATCAGGCGGAGGAGGCTGGGAGCATGGACAATGAAAAGATGCCGAAAAGATCGATCGAGCGGCAGCGGCGCAAGCGCACGCGCAGCAGAGAGATCCGCACGCTGTCCGTCGACATCGGCGGCAGCGGCATCAAGACGGTTGTCCTCGACGAGCGCGGCCGGCCGGTGACCGTGGCGGACCGCGCGAAGACGCCGGAAAACGCTACGCCACGCGCCGTGCTCCAGACCATCCGGCGCCTCGCGCGGAAACAAGGCCGGTTCGAACGCGTCTCCGTCGGGTTTCCCGGCGTCGTGCGCCACGGCGCCGTCGAAAGCGAGGGCAATCTGAATCCCAAATGGGCCGGCTTCAATCTCGCACGAAAGCTCGAGAAGATTCTCAAGCATCCTGTGCGGGCGCTGAACGACGCCGACATGCAGGGGTTCGGCGCGATCGCCGGCCGCGGCGTCGAGCTCGTAATCACGCTCGGCACGGGGCTAGGCTCGGCCCTGTTCGTCGACGGCAGGCTCGTACCGAATGTCGAGATCGGCTACGACCCGCTCGGCGGCAAGAGCTATCTGAACCTTCTCGGCAACAAGGCGCGAAAGAAGATCGGCAACAAGAAATGGAACCGGCGCGTGCGCCGCGCGATCGACGCCTTCGACCAGATCTTTCATTACGACGCGCTCTACATCGGCGGCGGCAACAGTGACAAAATAAATTTCAAATTGCCGTCCGGCGTCCGCATCGTCTCGAACATGAACGGCCTCTTGGGCGGGATCGCTCTGTGGAAATAGGCATCGCCTGGGTTTTTCGAGCTCCCTAAACTGCTTCTTTTTGAAGCATTTTACCCAGTTATTCTAAACAGCGCGTCCGACTCGCGACGAGTCTTAATAATTCCTTAAATAAAATGACATTCTATTATTTTACACTCCAGCCAGCTTATGACGGCACGCGCGTACACGGTGTTGGCGGTCAAGCGAGTGGCCGCATGCGATATGGCGGTCTGCGGCCTGCTGAACGGCATCTCGCGTCGCCGATCGGTGAAGAACTTTTTCGCCGCCGTGAGCCGGCTCGGCGACGGCTGGTTCTGGTACGGCTTGATGATCCTGCTGCCGCTGATCTACGGCGAGAGCGGGGTCGCGGCGTCGCTTTTGATGCTGCGCGTCGGCGTTCTCAACTATATTATTTATAAAATCGTTAAGGAGCTGACGGGGCGGCCGCGGCCGTGCGCGGTCCACTCGGGCATCGCCGTCGGCGCGGCGCCGCTCGATCAATACAGCTTCCCTTCCGGCCATACGATGCACGCCGTCGCGTTTTCGCTCGTCGCGATCGCGCAGCACGGCGAGCTCGCGTGGATGCTCGTTCCATTCGCCGGCTGCGTGGCGCTCTCGCGCATGATTTTAGGATTGCACTATCCGACCGACGTGATCGCCGGCGGCGTGATCGGCGCCCTCACGGCATCGTGGATGATCGGCAGCTAGGAGGACGCATGAAGATTGCGATTGCGACCGACGCATGGGAGCCGCAGATCAACGGCGTCGTGATGACGCTCAAGAAGACCGCCGAAGCTCTCGCCGCCGACGGGCACCATATCCGCTTCATCACGCCGGATCAGTTCCCCAGCTTCGCCCTGCCCGGCTACGCGAGCATCCGGATCGCGCTGCGGGCGCAGCGCGGCGTCGACACATTCCTCGATCGCTTCAAGCCCGACGCGCTCCACATTGCTACCGAAGGGCCGTTGGGGCTCGCGGCGCGGCGCTATTGTCTCAAGCGCGGGATGCGCTTCACGACGGCCTATCACACGCAGTTTCCGCTCTACCTGCGCATGCGCGCGCCGGTGCCGATGGGTCTCACGTACGCCTACCTGCGGTGGTTCCACGCGCGGGCGGAGCTGACGCTGGTCCCGACGGAGTCGATGCGGCGCGATCTCGTCGCGCACGGCTTTCGCCACGTCGTGCTGTGGGGACGCGGCGTCGACTCGGATCTCTTCCGTCCGCGCGACAAGGACTTTCTCGCCGCGCGGCGTCCGATCTTCATTTATGCCGGCCGCATCGCCGTCGAGAAAAATATTGAAGCCTTTCTCGCGCTCGACCTGCCGGGAACGAAATATGTCGTCGGCGAAGGGCCTTATCTCAAGACGCTCAAACAGCAATTTCCCGACGCACGCTACGCCGAGATCGAGGACCGCGAAGAGTTCGCGAAGTACGTCGCCGCGGCCGACGTCTTCGTCTTCCCGAGCCGCAGCGACACCTTCGGCCTCGTCTTGCTCGAAGCGATGGCATCGGGTGTGCCGGTCGCCGCCTTTCCCGTCACCGGCCCCGCCGACGTGATCGAGAACGGCATCACGGGCGTTCTCGACGACGACCTCCGCGCCGCGGCGTTGGCCGCGGCGAAGCTCGACGGCCGCGCGTGCCGCGCCTTCGCGCTCGGCCACACCTGGCGCGCCGCCGCGCGGCAATTCTTGCAGCATGTCGAGACGGCCGTCGGCGGAGTCGGTCCGCGCGAGGCGGCGGCGCCCGTGCCCGATCTTGCGCGCGCAGACCGCGCCTGAAGCTACTCCCTGCCCTTCATGACTTCCCTGGCGAGCTTGAAGATCGGCGCCATGTCGGAATATTCCGGGCGCGTTACGTCGAAGTATTTAACGCCTTCGACGAGGCGGTGGGCCGGCGGAATCGAATCTTTAGGGATATCGACGCGCAGCGAGTTGCGGTACTCCGAGCCGAACGGGTCTTCCATGTTCTGCAACGCGAGCTGTCCCTTGCGCGATAGATACCAGTTGACGAACACCTTCGCCGCGTTCGGATGCGGAGCGTTTTTAAGCAAGCTGATCGTGCCGCCGGCGGACGAGAAGCTCCGCCCCTCTTTCCACGGAATGTCCTCGAGCGAGGCCACCGGCAGCCCCTGCTTCTGCGCGCGGTCGACGTCTTTGCACCCCATGCACAGCGCGAAGCGCCCTTGCGCTAGCCAGTCGGTCATCTGGCGAAACTCGCGGCTATAGGTGATCTCCATTCCTCCGAAGAAGCGCTTGATCCACTCGGGTCCGAGCTCGGGGTTGTAATAATAGAACTGCATCGACGCGCCGAGCCCGGTGTTCGCCGGCTCGAGCGAGACGATCTTGCCTTTCCACTTCGGCTGGATGAGGTCCCAGTAGGATTTGAGCTCGCCGGGATCGGCGCGCTGGACGTTGTAGGATAGCTGTCCGCTGCCGCTCGAGTTGCCGATGTAGGCGAAAATGTATTGTCCTTCGGCGTCGATGTAGCGGTGGCGCCCGCCGAACCACTTCGACTCGTCGACGACTTCGGGCAGGAGCAGCAGCGGCTTGATCGGATCGAGCGCCCTGCCTTTGTAGAGCACGTTGTAGTTCGTGTTGGCGCCGCTGCTGAAGAGATCGGCCAGATTTTTGCCGCCGCGCCGCTCGGCCATGAGGCGCGTGCCGAGTTGCGAGCCGGTGCCACTGACCGTGTTGAGCTTGATTCCGGGATATTCCGCCCGGAATGCATTAAACGCAGCCTCGTAGCGGTAGACGTAGGCCGTTACCTGCCCTTCCTTGTTCGCCGCCTGGACCGTCTTCTCCCATTCCTGCTTCCAGGACGAATCCGCCGCATGGAGGCTGAGCGGAAAGACGAGTGCGGGTAGAATTGAGACTATTGCGTTCCGCGGGTTCATTGAGTTGATTGGGTTTTTGGGCTGACTCAATAAAACACAACGAACTCAAAAAACCCAACAAACCCTTCTTGACAATTTTCGCCGGCGCGACGATGTTGGGCGCATGGAAGAAAACAAGCGCATATTCAATCCGCACGCCTGGGAGAGCCGCGGCTTCATCGACAGCTGGGACGAGCGCACCGAGCGCGAGCGCTCGATCCGCGACATGCAGAAGACCGCCGCGGTTCTGATGATCCCGCATCCGCGCGAGCAGGCGATCCGCGTGCTCGATCTGGGCGCCGGGTACGGCGCGCTCGCGATGGCGGTCCTGGAGGACCGCCCGAACGCGACTGCGGTCTGTTACGACGGCTCCGAGGAGATGATCCGCCTCGGCCGCGAGCGCGCCGCGCGCTTCGCGGGCCGCATCGAATTCGTCCACGGCGCGCTCGACGCGCCCGACTGGGCGCGGCGCGTCAATGGGCCGTTCGACGCCGTCGTGTCGGCGCGCGCGCTGCATCACCTAACGCACGAGCAGCGCCGCGGCTTGTTCCGCGAAGCCGGTGCCATGATCAATCCCGGCGGCTGCTTCGTCAACGCCGACCACTTCGCGCACGTGAGCGATGACCTAAAAGAACGCTACCGTCTCGCGCGGCGTCGCTGGATGCGCGCGGACGACGCGCCGCAGCCGCCCTCGGGCGAGAAGCTGCCGCACGGCGCGCACTACAACGGCTCGATGGAGCAGGAATTGTCTTGGCTGAAGGAAGCGGGTTTTCGCGACGTGGACGTGTTCTGGAAATTTACGAATTACGCCGTGTACGGCGGCTTTCGCTGATCACTTCGCCTGGTACAGCGCGTCGATAAAGCCGCTCTCGTCGAGCTTCTTGACGAAGCGAGCGTCGACGATATCTTCGATCTTTACCGATCCGATCTTCGGGTTTTGCATCGCCATCAGACGCTGCGCGTTGCGCATCCCTTCGACCGTGGGATAGGGCTTGCGGTTGAGCGTCAGGATCTGGTCCCGATACCCCTCCTCGATCGCGGCCTGGTCGCTGGTGCGGAGGTTTTTCAACATGCTCTTGATCACGACCGGCTTGTTCGCCGGCTGGAGCACGAAGGCGACGCTCTCCGTCAGCGCGGTGACGACTTTCTCGACCACCGGCACGTGCTGGTCGAGATAGGCCCGCGTCACGCCGACGCCGAGGCCGGGAAAATAGACGTTCGCCTTATAGAGATCGACGAGCAGGGAGAAGCCTTTGCCGACGAGCTGCCGGCTCGTCGTCGGGTCGAGCACCGCGGCGTCGATCCGGTGCGTCTCGATCGCCTTCCCCATCGTCACCGGGTCGCCGGTCGGTATGAAATTGATGCGGTCGCGCTTGGGCTCAAGCCCGAGTACCTCAAGCGCCAGCATTGAATTCATCCACGTGCTGCCGACGATCGTCTGCACTCCGATATTCTTGCCGCGCAGATCGTCGGCCTTCTTAATGTCCGGCTGCGCGATCAGCTTCCAGGTATTTTTGTCGGAGATGCAGCTTAGCATCTTAAATTGATTGCCCTGCGCCACCGCGCCGAGAAACGGCACGCCGGTCGTAAAAGCGATCGGCGTGTCCCCGGCGACGAGACTGGCGAGCATCGTCGGGCCGCCGCGGATCAGAACCGTCTGCGCTTCGATGCCATGCTTCTTGAAGATGCCTTGTTCCGTGGCGATCCAGAGCGGCAGCGTACTGGCGGTGATCGAAGCCGTGCTGATTTTGATCCGCTCGGGCTCCGCGGCGGCGAAAGCCGCTGCCGGCAGGAGCAGGAAGACGATCGCTACAAGATAAATCCACCGGATGGATCGATGAACTGCTCTCATAAGTCCTTTCGCACGAAGGGAAATTTTATCGATTGTATCCGAAGCGGCGGCAAAGAGCAAAGCAAATCGTATAGGTCGAACGATGGGCGGCCCCTAATACAACGCCGCGACGGTGTCGTCGTCGCCCCGCGGAATGCCAAAGCCGCAGCGCGACTGGAGGTAGCGGTCGAATTCCTCGTCCGTCGCGAACTTGAAGCGCACCGCCCCTTTCTGCTCCCAAAGCTCCTTCGATGCGACACGGCAGAGTTTTTTGCAGCCGCCGCCGGCGCACCCCGGTTCGGATGCGACGATCGTCGCCGTCGTGCCGAGCCGCGGGTCGGTGCCGCGCGCGTCGGCGCGCACGACGAGGCCCTTGCCCACATAATCGATGCCGGCGAAGTGCCGCTTCGTCCGGTCGGGATTGAGATCGACCGGCGCCTCGGCGAGCGCGCCGCTCAACACCTCGTGGGTTTCGGCGTCGAATTCGACCCGCTCGCCCGTCGGAAGCGTCACGATCGAGCGGTCGCCGACCGCGGCGATCGCCGGGACGTATTTGCGCGGAAAGAAATGGAGCACGCTGTTCATCAGCTCGCTCAGACGGAACTGCCGGTCGCGCGAAGCGGTCCAGTCGGTCACGGAGAGATGAATGTCCTGGCGCGCGCGGTCGTCGAAGCGGAATTGAAAATCGCGCGTAAAAAAGAGGTTCTTGTCGATGTTGTAGCGCTCGGGAAGAATGCGGTTGCCGCCGCGATTGGAGAAATCGAAGCCGACGATCATGCCCGCGGGATCCTGCCGGTATTGCCATGCGAGAAAGAGCGGCGCGCCGACGGTGCGCGAAAGCACACGCGTGTCATATTTGGTCCCAGCCCCCGCCAGATCTTTGTCCGGCGCCGCCAACCGCGACTCCGGGAACATTGCTTCGAAGCGCCGCACGCCCTCGATCGCCTGCGGCTGTGTCGCGGCCGGCGTCTCGGATGCGGTCGCGGCGGCCTCCGCAGGCGCCGCTTCTTCGCCGCTCAAGACGGTCGCAGGTTCAGTCGCCGTCTCTAGCGCCGGAGACTGTTCCACGGGCTTAGGAACATTAGCAAAAAAGGAGACGACGACGGGTTTGCTCCAACAGCCCTGCGTCAGCAGGACAAGGAGCGCGAGCAAGGCTGGGCGACGCAGCGTTCCGCGGAAAATCATGACATCAATAAAGTGAGTTCGCCAACGTACCAGAAAGGAGTCGGCCGCGCAAGAAGAATATCGCTGCGAGGCCGCTAAAGGGTCTTCGCGACCTTGCGCTTAAGCCAGATCGCTCCGACGACGGTGAGAAGCGCGGCGAGCGCGAGCAGCGCGTAACTCGTCGGTCCGGGTTCGCGCACGGCGCGCGCGAACTGGCGGGCGAAAAAATTGATCACGAGGATGCCCGGGGCGAGTCCGAGAAGCGACCCGACAAAATAATTCCACACAGGCACGCGAAACGCGCCGGAGACCACGTTGACAATCGTGAACGGCGCGACCGGCAGCAGACGCATGGCGGCGATCGCGAAAATTCCGGTCTGGCCGATGGTCTTCTCGATTTTTCGCCATTTCTCGCCCAAGAGGCGGCGGACGAAATCTTTTCCCATGAAGTAGCCGACGGCGTATGTGACGGCGGCGCCGAGCATGCTCCCGGCGAGCGAGTAAGCCGTCCCGGCCAGAGGACCGAAGACGAAAGCGGTCGCGAGGATGAGCAGAGTCACCGGGAACGAAATGAGGCTGCCGACGACGTAGGCGGCGAAAATGATCGCGTGGCGCGCCGGGTTGTGGCGCAGGGAAATGGACCAGCCGACGATCTTCCTGATTTCGATCTGCTCCGCGAGCGGCGTCCAACGCCACGCCGCGGTCATGGCGAGAAGCACCAGCACGACGGCGGCCGCGACCCAGAGCCGCCTGCGCTTCGTCTTCATCGAAGCCGTACGCGCTCGCACGTTAAAGGGTGGCAGGAAAGCCCCCGTATTGAAAGGCATCTGTCATCCTCGACCCTCCTTCTGCACAACGAAAGCACGAGGGCAAAGAAGATCACTCAGGAATTTACCCTACTTGAATTGAATCCGTTGCGACCGCATCCTCGACCATGAGCCGCGCGAAACTCCTCCTCGCTCTCGTTCTCCTCATCGCCATCGGCTGCGCCCAGGTTGTGAACGTCGAAAAGATCCCCCCGATCACGCTGGGCGAGTCGAGCTTTTTTCCGACGATCGAGGCGCATACGGATGCGCCGATCGTCGCAGGCAATAAGATCGACATCCTGTTGAACGGCGACGGCACCTTCCCGACTATGCTCGCCGACATAAAGAACGCCAAATCCACCATCACTTTCATGCAGTACTTCTTCGAGAATGGCTCTATAACCCGCCAGTTCGCAGAGACTTTCGCGGAGCGGTGCCGGAACGGAGTAAAGGCGCACATTCTACTCGATGATCACGGCACCAGCGTTGCGGAAGAAATCCTGACGACGATGAGAGACGGCGGCTGTCACGTCGAACGTTTCCGCCGCATAGAAGCGCCGGCTTTGGTCCTGTGGTGGAAGCTGCTGCGCTACAATTACCGCAGCCACCGCCGCATCATAGTGATCGACGGCAAAATCGGCTTCACCGGGGGCTACGGCATCAGCGATGAATGGCTCGGCGACGGCCGCGCAGATGGCAAATGGCGCGACACCAACGTCCGCGTCGAGGGGCCGGTGGTGAAGTTCCTGCAGTCGGCTTTCGCGGAGAGCTGGCTAGAAACGACGGGCGAGGCGCTCGGCGGCGACGGCTATTTTCCCGTCCTGGAGCGCCGCGGCAATATCCCCGCTCAAATCGTCAAAAGCTCGCCCCTCGGCGGAAGCTTTCAGAATTACATGCTGTATCTTCTGTCGATCAATTCGGCGAAGACGTCGATCCTCATCACCAACCCGTATTTCATTCCGGACGACAATATGACGGCGGCGCTGGTGGCCGCCGCCAAACGAGGTGTGCGCGTGGCCGTTCTGGCCCCGGGCAAAATCGACAGCCGGCTGACGTATACCGCGAGCCGGGGGCACTACGGCCCGCTGTTAACGGGCGGCGTCAAAGTCTTCGAGTATCAGGCCGCTCTGATGCACGCGAAGACCATGGTGGTCGACGGCGTCTGGGCGACCGTCGGCAGCACAAACTTCGATAATCGCTCGTTCGCTCTCAATCAGGAGCTCAACCTGACGGTGTACGACGCCGGCTTTGCGCGGCAATTGGAAAAGATTTTCGAGGAAGATCTGAAATACTCGAAGAATATTACCTATGAGGACTGGAAGTCCCGGAGCGTCTTCGAGAAGATGACGGAGCTCTTCGCGTTCCCGATAAAGGAGCAGCTCTAAAAACCGCGGTCGAGGACGTGCTTGACGAGGAAGGGCCAAACCTGGGTCGCGTCGGCCTGCATCTCGGCATAAACGCCGTCCTTCGCCGCCTTGCGCCACGACTCGTTCTCCGAATACGTGCAGCCTGACAAATGGCCGAAGTGGGGCCGGTCGGGACAGATCCTGATGCCGTACGTGAAGCGGCGGTTCGGAAAAGTCGGCCCGAGGCGCTCGTTGACGATCTCGATCAGCGGCGCGACGTTCTGCACGTTGTTGCGCGGCACGCCGCCGCCGATGGTGAAGATGCCGAAGCGCGGCGATTCGGTCACGATGCGGATCAGCTCCTTGCTGTCGATCTCGAGGTCGACGAGGATCGGTTTTTTACCGCGCGCCTTGCGCTTCAGGTTGTGAATGTAGATATCGTTCCCCAGCTCGGAATCGACGAACGCGGGCACGAAGACCGGGACTTTTTTTAAGTACGCGGACTTCAGGATACCGCGCTCGTCCGGGTAATGCTCCGCGAGATGCTTTCCGATCAGCCGATTGAGGATCGTCGGGCTGATCGGCTCGCTGCCGTCGAGCTGCTCGATGACTTCGCCGATGACTTCCTCGACGGTGTCGAGATTGGTCTCGGGCTCGAGCGTATCGGTCACGCGGTTGAGCTTGTGCGCGGCGAGCGCCGTGTCGTCGTATTTGGGATTGTACTTGTAGTGCTTGAGGCCGATCGACGACACCAGTCCGTGCGCCATCAGCGCGCCCGTCGACGAGATCGCGTGCGCGAGCCCCGACTCGATCATGTCGCAGATGATGAGATCCATCTTGCCGACCGTCATCGCGCCGCTGATGGTGAGAAAGCGCGCGCAGTTCTTGTCGTGCGCCATGACGTCGAGCGCCTTGGCGCCGCGCGCGACCTGCGCGGCGACGCCGTCGTAGCGCGCGAGCCGCGTCACGAGCTGGCTCGCGGACGTTCCCTTGCCGCCCGTCCACTCGGCGAGCGCGGCGTCGATCACCGGCATGACGAAGCGCGGGTCGGCGAACACCGCGTCGGGGAAAAATCCGTCGCGGATCTGTCCCGGCCGCGCCATATCGAACGCGTTGATGAAGAGCGCCCGCGCGGGCTTTTTATAGATCGCCTCCGCGTCGCGTTCCGAGAAAGCGCCGACGACGACGGCATTCCCGCCGCGCTTTTTCTCCCGCGCGTAATCCGACGGCCGCACGACCTTCTTGAACCAGCCGCGCGCGACGAATTCGTCGAGCAGCCGCGCGAGCGGGGAATCGTCGACGCCGTCGTAAATCAGCAGGGGCTTATCCTTCGCTTCGATCATCCCGTGGATCGTGCGCGCGACCTCGCCGAGCATGCGCGCGCCGAAGGCGCAGTACTTCATGGCGTCGACGATGTCGCCGACCGTCTTGCACTTCGCTAAATCGAGCGACTTGAGCTCTTCGAATTTAAGCGTCTTCAAGATTGTTTCGCCTCGGCAGGTGAGTTCGTTGGTTCGTAACACGGCGGTGTCGCCCAGTCAATTCAAGCGATAAAAAACCGCGCGCGGCGGGGCTTGAGGACGAGCGCGAAGTATGTGTATTAGTCGAAAAGCAACAAAAACTTCACAATCCGAGGGGGGAAGGACGAGGAATGAACGCTGAGCGTGCGGCGATAAGCCTCACCGTCAACAATGTCCGGCACGACGCCACAGTCGAGCCGCGCGAGCTGCTGGTTTATTTTCTCCGCGACCGTTTGGGCCTCACCGGCACGCATGTAGGCTGCGACACGAGCCAGTGCGGCGCATGCACGATTCATCTGAACGGGCGCGCGGTGAAGTCTTGCACGATCCTAGCCGTGCAGGCGAACGGCGCGGAAATCACGACGATCGAGGGGCTCGCGCGCGGCGACGAGCTCCATCCGGTGCAGGAAGGATTTCGCCAGAAGCACGGACTCCAATGCGGCTACTGCACGCCGGGCATGATCATGTCGTCGGTGTACCTGCTCAAGAACAATCCCAATCCGAGCGCAGCAGAGATCAAGCACGCGCTCGACGGCAATCTCTGCCGCTGCACCGGCTACGTCAATATCGTGGAATCGGTCAAATGGGCCGCCGAGAGGATGCGGGGCGGGCAGAAGGCGGAGGGCGGCGATGTTTCCCGCTAGCTTCGGATACGTCGCCGCGCGCTCCGTCGACGAGGCGCTGGAGCTGCTCACCAAGCACGGCGAGGACGCGAAACTGCTCGCCGGCGGCCACAGCCTTATCCCGGCGATGAAGCTTCGCCTCGCCTCGCCGCAGACGCTGATCGATATCGGCACGGTTCAGGGCCTTCGCGGCATCCGCGTCGACGGCGACGCGCTCGCGATCGGCGCGCTCACCGTGCACGCCGACATCGCAACTTCGGATTTGGTGCGGCAGCGCGTGCGGGCGCTCGCCGACGCCGCCGGCGTCATCGGCGACGTGCAGGTGCGGAACCGCGGCACGATCGGCGGCAGCTGCGCCCACGCCGATCCCGCGGCGGATTTTCCGGTCATCTTGACCGCGCTCAACGCGTCATTCGTCGCGGTCTCCCCTTCGGGCAAGCGGACGATTCCTGTCGACGACTTCTTCGTCGATTTTTACACGACGGCGCTCGGACAGAACGAGATCCTCACCGAAATCCGCGTGCCGCTGCCGCCGTCGGACGCCGGCACGGCGTATCACAAACTCGCCAACCCTGCGTCGGGCTATGTCGTCGTGAGCTCCGGCGCCCTCGTGCGGCGCGACGCTTCGGGCAAATGCATCGACGCGCGCGTAGCGCTCGGCGGCCTCGGCGGGAAACCGTTCCGCCCCGCGGCGACGGAGGCGGCGCTCCGCGGCAAGCAGCTCACGGAACAAACCATCGCCGACGCATCGGCCAAAGCCGCCGAAGGCTCCGATCCCGACGACGAGACTTACGCGAGCGCCGACTACAAGCGACACGTCGCGACGGTGCTGACGCGCCGCGCGCTCACGCAGGCGTCCGGCTTCAAAGTCGAAACGAGCCATCCACAAAATCAAAGATAAACCTATGACGACACAACATGCTCCCGCCGGCCTGATCGGCGCATCCGTCCTCAGAGTGGAAGATCCGGTGCTCGCCACCGGCAGAGGCTGCTACGTCGACGACGTGCAGCTTCCCGGCGCGCTTTACCTGGCGCTTTTACGCAGCCCCTATCCGCACGCGAAGATCACTTCGATCAACACCGACGCCGCGCGCAACATGCCCGGCGTCGAGCTCGTCCTGACGGGCGCGGACATCGATATCAATATTCCGTCACCGGTGATGATTCCCGGCCAGAAGATTCCGCCCCATCCGGCGCTCGCGCGGGGCGCGGTGCACGCCGTCGGCGCGCCGGTCGCCGCGGTGGTCGCGCAGACGCGCGCGCAGGCGGTCGACGCGGCGAACGCGATCGAAGTGGAATACGATCCGCTGCCCGCGGTCGTCAACGCGGAAAAGGCGCTGGAGCCCGGCGCGCCGATCGCGCGCGAAGAGATCGACACGAATATCTGCTACCGCGCCGTGAACAAAGGCGGCGACGTGGACAAGGCGTTCGCCGAGGCCGATCACATCGTCAAGATGCACATCGCGAGCCCGCGCCAGGTGGCGATGGCGATCGAGCCGCGCGCCGCGGCGGCGCGGCCCGAGCCGAACGGCGACCTGACCGTCTGGCTCTCGACCCAGTCGCCGCACCGCACGCGGGCGGACCTCGCGACCTCGCTCAAGTTTCCCGAGCACCGCATCCGCGTGATCGCGCCCGATGTCGGCGGCGGCTTCGGCAGCAAGGGTCCCCTCTACCGCGAATACACGCTGGCGTCGTACTGCGCGCTCAAGCTGCGCCGGCCGGTCAAGTGGACCGCGACGCGGAGCGACGACTTTCTGACCGTCATCCAGGGACGCGACCAGGCGATGACTTCCGAATTGGCGCTCAAACGCGACGGCACGATGTTGGGCCTCAAGGTGCGCGTCGTCGCGAACCTGGGCGCGTATCTCTGCTCGAACACCGCGGGCCCGCCGCAGCGCATGATGGCGATGGCGCCGGGGTGCTATCAGATCCCCAACGTCTTCGTCGAGGTGCTGGCGGTATTCACCAATACTGTTTCGACCGGTCCCTACCGCGGCGCTGGCCGGCCGGAGTCTGTGCTCAATATCGAGCGACTGGTCGACAAGGCGGCGCGCGATCTGGGCATCGACCGGCTGGATATCCGGCGGAAGAACTTCATCCGACCCGAACAATTTCCATATAAGACGGCGACCGGCGTCGAGTACGATTCCGGCGACTATGAAAAAGCGCTCGACGAGGCGATCAAGCTCTCCGACTACGGCCGGCTTATCCGCGAGCGCGACGATACGCGCAAGCGCGGCGAGCTCGCCGGCGTCGGCGTCTCGACGTTCGTGGAGCCGAGCGGCGGCGCGGGCTTCGAGAGCGGCACGGTGCGCGTCGAGCGCACCGGCGAGATCACCGTGCTGACGGGTTCGAGCTCGCACGGCCAGGGGCACGAAACCGTCTTCGCGCAGGTGGTTGCGGATAAGATGCGCGTCGGCATGGAGCACGTGGCGATCCGCCACGGCGACACGATGGCGGTCCAGCAGGGCGTCGGCACGTTCGGCAGCCGCAGCGCCGTCATGGGCGGCGGCGCGCTCGCGCTCGCGATCGAGAAAGTCAGCGACAAGGCGCGCCGCATCGCGGCGCATCTCATGGAAGCGTCGCTCGAGGACATCGTGCCGGCCGAAGGCGGCTTCGCGGTCGCCGGTGTGCCGGACAAAAAAGTCACCTGGCGGCAAATCGCCGCCGCCGCCTACGGCCGCATGCCGAAAGGCATGGAGCCGGGACTCCAGGAAACCGTCTTTTTCGATCCCAAGCGCGAGGCGTGGGGCTTCGGCGCGCACGTCGCGCTCGTGAAGATCGACCGCGACACTGGCGAGACGAAGATCGAAAAGCTCGTGCTCGTGGACGACTGCGGCGTGATCATCAATCCGATGATCGTCGAAGGACAGATCCACGGCGGCGTGGCGCAGGGATTGGGTGAGGCGTTTCTCGAGCACATGCAATACGGCGAGGACGGCGAGGTGCTGACCGGCACGCTGGTGAATTATGCCGTGCCGCACGCGACGAGCATGCCGACGCTCACGCTCGGCGAGACCGTGACGCCGAACCCGTTCAACCCCATGGGCGTCAAAGGCGTCGGCGAGGCCGGTACGAACGGCGCGCCGCCGTGCATTGCGAACGCTGTGATGGACGCGCTCGCGCCGCTCGGCATCGACCACATCGACATGCCCTACACCGCGCCGAAGCTCTGGACCGCGATCCGAAACGCCGAGAGCAAAAAGTAGCGGCCGCCTCCGCGCGCCTGCTATACTCGATTCCTGCATGGGCCGATTGAAAATCGCGACCTGGAACGTCAACGGCATCCGCGCGCGCGAGGCGCAGTTCCGCGAGTGGATCGAGCGCGAGCAGCCCGACGTCGTCTGCCTCCAGGAGATCAAGGCGCCGCAGGCGCAGGTGCCGCAATCGATCTGCGAGCTCCAGGGCTACCGCTGCTACTGGCACGGCGAGAAAGCCTACTCGGGCGTCGGGCTGCACATCCGGCGCGAGTCGTTTAAAAACGATCCGCAGTTCGTCCATCCCGCGTTCGATTACGAGAGCCGCATCGTCACCGTCGAGCTTGACGGCGTGACCTTCACGTCGGTCTACGTGCCTAACGGCGGCAAGGACTTTCCCGCAAAGATGAATTTTTTGGGCCAGATGGAAAGCTATATCAAGGACGCGCACGAGCGCGGGCGCCGGCTCGTCATCTGCGGCGACATCAACATCGCGCGCACCGAGCGCGACGTGCACCCGAAGGAGCGCAACGCCAACGTCATCGGCCAACGGCCGGACGAGCGGCAATGGTTCGAGCGCATTCTGGCCCTCGGACTGGTCGACGTCGGGCGCGCGCTCGACCCGGACAACGACGAGCTATTCACCTGGTGGCCGCCGTGGCGCAACATGCGCCAGCGGAACATCGGCTGGCGCCTCGATTACGTGCTCGCGAGCGCGCCGCTGGCGGCGAAAGCCGCCTCGTGCGCCGCGTACCGCGAATTCGGCACGAGCGACCACGCGCCGGTGATCGCGACCTTCGACCTCGACGGCGCACCGTCATGAAAAAATCGCGCGACAAAGAGCCCGACCTCGGCCGCTACGGCAAGCTCGCCGAGTATAATCGCAAGCGCCGCTTCGACGTGACGCCCGAGCCTTCGGGCAAGGTCGGCCGCGCGAAGCAAAAAGCCCGCGAGTTCGTCATCCAGAAGCACCGCGCGAGCCAGCTCCACTACGATTTCCGCCTCGAGCACGACGGCGTCATGCTCTCCTGGGCGGTGCCGAAGGGCCCCTCGCTCGATCCGTCGGTCAAGCGCTTCGCGATGCAGACCGAGGATCACCCGATCGATTACAATCAATTCGAAGGCGTGATCCCGGAAGGTGAGTACGGCGGCGGGACGGTGATGATCTGGGACAACGGCACCTGGGAGCCGGAGGTCGACGACGTCGATCGCGCGCTCGAGAAAGGCGATCTCAAATTCAAGCTCCACGGCAAGAAGCTCCGCGGCTCGTGGGTGCTCGTGCGCATGCGCAGCCGCCAGTGGCTTTTGATCAAGCACCGGGACGCCGCGGCTTCGACCGACGACGTCACCGCGGCGAAAAACCGCTCGGTCGTCTCGCGCCGCACGCTCGCGGCGATCGCCAAGGCCGCCGGCGCGAGCGCGAAGCAACTGGAAGAAGCAAAAAAAGCCGACGCGCCGGCCGCTCCCGCCGGCTGAGAGACCTTACCTTCCGACGACCGTCACGGCGCTCGTCGTCGGCAATTCACCGCGCGACTTGTGCAGGCTCAGGATCTGATTGACGAGCGAGAGCACGTGCATGGAGCGCCCGCCCTCCGGTCCGGACGGAATATAATACCATTGCCCTTCGTACTCCACGCTGAGCGCCGCCGATGTGGGCGGGACCGATGAGCGCCGGATGACGAACAACGGAACTTTTTCGCCGCCGGAATCGAGCATCTGCGGCGGCGAGCGGCCTTCCAATTCTTCCCGCGCAAGCTCGCCCAAGAAAAAGAGCACCGCCTCCGGCGAGCGGATGTAGATCTTGGGCTTTTTTTCATCGGGGCTGTCGCTGTCGGAAGCGACGGCCACGTGCTGGCGGTTTTCCGCGTCGCATTCGCGCTGTTCCGGGCAGTACTGGAAGACGAAGCCCTTGCTCTCCGAATAGAGCTGATACACGTTGTCCTTCTCCGCATCGGTTGCCTTGGCGAGCGTAAGCTTGTTCACGTAAGCGTTGACGATGTCGCCGACTCCCGGCGCCTGCCCCGCGGCATATCTGATCGGCGGCCCGACCGGAGTCCGGCGCGGCGTGGGGTCCTCGACGATGTCGAGCTTCCTGTCGAGGTATTCGTTGAGCCGTGGGACGCCCGGCTCGCAGCCCTCGTCGGCGGCGTTCCACGGGACGTTCAGAAAACAGCGCTTGCCCAGCTCTATCTTGCGCACGAAGAGGAACAGCAGCATCTGCCGCGACCAGCCCTGGTCCCAGTAATATTTCAGCGTCTTCATATCGACCGGCGTCGTGATGCCGCTCATGAATTCTTTCGTATCCAAAACGGCGACGTCGTAGCTCGGGTTGATGTTCAGGTTGACGCTGGGGTTAGCCGTATAAATGTTCGGCGCGCCGCCGCCGAACGGTATCGCGACGTTGCCGGTGCCGACCTGGACGCTCTGCGAGCCGCGGATCAGCGTAAAGCCGGTAAAGTACATCGGGTGGCGGTAACGCGCGCGCACCACGTTGAGCAGAAGCATCTGATTGTTCGTGTCCTCGACGACTTTGTTGTAGCCAACCGCGCGGCTCGTGATCATCTGCGACGACACGCAGCCCGATAAAGACAGGCCGAGACCCACGGTTAGTAAAAAACGCCCGTGCATGATTAGTCCCCCTTCGGAATGAATGCGAGGTATGTTCTTTAAATGCTACTGGACGTTCGCGGGTGAGTAAACCGGGGCGAATCTCTCCCGGTAGCGCCGCGCCCGACGCGTGCGGCTTTCGATGAAGCCGTCGAGCTTCGCGAGTTTTCCCCCACGCGCTCGTGCGGATTCCGCGCCATAGCCGGATTTTTTGATTTTCGC
Organism: Binatia bacterium; assembly: GCA_036522615.1. Lineage (GTDB taxonomy): Bacteria > Desulfobacterota > Binatia > UBA9968 > UBA9968 > JAJPJQ01. The sequence continues at coordinate 28,761 of DATDFN010000079.1, forward strand.
ACGATTGGCGGGATTTTCGCCCGACGCTTTGACATGCCGGTCGATATCCTTTACATTCGACGAATTCTCGATCCCCGCTGACTCAATCGCACCTGCATGGAATCCCTCTGGGACCTGTTTCATAGGATTTACGACGTCGAGACGATCGTCCGCGTCGGCGGCCTGGCCGCGCTCACGGCGATCGTCTTCGTCGAGACCGGGCTTCTCGTCGGCTTTTTTCTCCCCGGCGACTCGCTGCTCGTCACCGCGGGCATCTTCGCCGCGCGCGGGGATCTCGACATCGTGACCCTCGACATCGTTCTCAGCATCGCCGCCGTCGCCGGCGACACGGTCGGCTACGCGATCGGACGGCGCACCGGGCCCAAAATTTTCAAGCGCGAGGACTCGCTCATCTTCCGCCGCAAGCATCTGCTTGCCGCGCAGGAGTTCTATGAGAAGCACGGCGGTTTCACGATCGTCGTCGCACGCTTCATTCCGATCATCCGCACTTTCGCTCCGGTGGTCGCCGGCGTGGCCGGCATGCACTACCGGCGCTTCATCGCGTACAACGTCTGGGGCGGCATCTTTTGGGTCCTCGCCACGACGCTCGGCGGCTACTTCCTCGGCAAGACATTTCCCAATATCGGCGAGAGCATCCACATGGTCATCGCCGTCGTGATTTTCGTTTCGCTGCTGCCGGCGATCATCAAATTCGCGATGGAAAAAATGAAGCGGGCGCAGCGCGCCAGGTAGAACTGTGGGAAACTGGGCCATCGCGGTCATTCTGGGAATCGTCGAAGGGCTGACGGAGTTCATCCCCGTCTCCTCGACCGGCCATTTGATCATGGTCGGGAACCTGCTCGGCTTCGTCGGCGAGAAGGCGTCGACGTTCGAGGTCGCGATCCAGCTCGGCGCGATCCTTTCCGTTGTCGTGCTCTACCACGAGCGCTTCTTGCGCTTGATCCCGATCAACCGAGCGCCTTACTCGCCGCTCGGCTCCGCGCTCGACGGCTGGTCGGGAATCATCCGCATCGGCGTCGCGACGCTACCCGCGCTGATTGTCGGATTTCTCGTGCGCAATATTATCAAGCGATATCTCTTCGCTCCGCTGCCCGTCGCCGCGGCGCTCTTTGTCGGCGGGATCGCCATTCTCGCCGCCGAGCGCGCCGTGCGCCGGCGGCCGACCTCCGCCGTCGACACGCTCTCGCTCGGACAGGCGCTCGGCATCGGCCTTTTTCAAACGCTGGCGCTTTGGCCCGGGACGTCGCGGTCGGCGGCGACGATCGTCGGCGGCATGCTGCTGGGCCTCGACCGCAAAGGCGCCGCCGAATTTTCCTTTTTAATCGCGGTGCCGATCATGATGGCGGCAACGGGCTACGATCTGCTTAAAATCCACGACAAGCTTTCCGCCGCGGAGACGGCGCAGTTCGCCATAGGATTCGCCGTCGCGTTCATCGTCGCCATCACCACGATCAAGTGGTTCGTACGCCTGCTGAACCGCTGGAGCCTCGCCCCGTTCGCGTGGTACCGGATCGCAGTCGCGCCGATTTTTTATCTACTCGCCAGATCCGGCGTTTGAGCCGCCTCGCGCGCGGCAGGCGGACGATTCGTCGCGACAAAGTTGTCGTCGCCGACGATCAGGTAGATCGATGCGCCAGCGTCCTTCCTGAGCCTCTCGTAATTAGCACGGTCCGTAAAAGCGTACGGCGCGCGCGCGCCGACGGAGCGGAACCGGAATTCCTCCCGCGGATCGTCTTCGCGCGTCATGACGGCGCATCGCAGCGGCAGCGCGCAATTCGGCGGTTCCATTGACAACATCGCCTCTCTATATGAAGCTAATCCGGCGAATGGGAATCGACGCAGCGATCCAGTCTTTTGTTGCGAGTGAGCTCAAGATTCCGGCAGTGAGAGCCGCGGCGCGTTTCGCCGCCGGGCTCGAAG